>NZ_JADYXB010000002.1:0-238817 GCF_015864485.1 Pseudoalteromonas sp. SWN166 | reverse complement strand
CAAACTTACTTGACGTTTTCTTGCAATTGCCATAAGACACCCTGCTTGTTTTTTACACTAAACAAAGGCTAGCCTCTAACTTCGAAAAGTGCAAAATTTAAAGTGGGTGTCTTGTTAATTTATACTTGACGCTTTCTTGAAATGGCCACAAGACACCCTGCTCATTTTTTACACTAACTAAAACGTAATCCTAAATTTTGAAAAGAGCAAAATTTAGGATGGATGTCACTGTTAATTTCATCCGGTTCAGGGTGTGTTGTTATATATTTGTCACTTACAATTAGTTGATTCTACTGCATAACTAACAGTGTGACCGACTATATATTGATTAGCAATATAAGCATTTACTTGTTTTTCACACCACTGTATTGCATCACCTTGGCTTTCAAAACCGTTACCACCAGCATTCCAGCACTGTTTTAAATCATTGTCTCGGTCTGTGGCTAATAAAGCTTGAGAGCTAGTAATTTTACAAGATGAATATGTAGATTTAGATGAGCCATCATCATTACTCCCACCGCATGCTGATAAAGCAAAAATAGCACTTAAAGCAAAAAACTTTCTCATGTTATTCTCCTTGCACATATTGGTTAGTAAATGATTCGGTAATTACTACTCGAGATTCACAAGGAACCTCAAAGTATTCGTGGTCATTATTTTTAATTTGAAGCTCAATTTTTTCGTAACCTGAACATTCAAATTTAACACCTGACGCTGGATCTAAATTAAAACTTTCACCATAAAGGTCTATTTCAATTTTTTCGCTTGAAAGGTTTTGGATTGATAAAGTTGATAATTCTGTTTTATAAACTTCTACATTTTCTACGGGAGAGCTGTATTCGCTTGCGATTACAGCTGTGGATAAAAGACCTAAAATTAGGGCTGATTTACTACTAAGTTTCATTATAACTCCTGTTTGTAGTGAAACTAAAAAATGCACAAAACGTGCAGAAACATATAATTGGCTATTAATGTGAACTAAGTGAAACAGCCAACTGTTTTTTTTCGTTTGAAGTTCTTGTTAGGCAATTATTTTAAGACAGAATCACAATTACCGCCCTTAGCCATACCTAATCTTTGAACTTCTGATTTACCTGTATCAGTGTTCGCTAGTTCAAGATCTGCTCCACCAACAAAGGCACCTATTTTTATAAATTGCTCAACAAAATATAATTCACCATTTTTAGCATTAATAGTCAGCATATTTGGAGAAAATTCTGATTCCGTCGATATTTCAAGTTTTTCACTACCCGGAACTTCTTTATAAAAGAAAACTCCTTTTGCTGTTTGACCAACACAATCTTTACCGATCCACACATCTTTTTTGAGAGCAGCTCCAGCAAAAGTGTCTTTGCGGTATACATAGATTCCTGCAGTATCTTGTGATGGGGCATTAAATTCTTTTGCTGTATTTGCTGTTTCTTTAGATTCCATTGGAACAGAAGAACAGCCCGCTAATGTTGCTGTTGTTATTATTGTTGCAAGAACTACTGATTTCATTAAATATCCTTATAATATTTATGTTTATTGAGAGCAAAATGCTCAGATTATTGATTTAATTGCCTAATGAGGCTATGGAATAACTCTAACAGCCAAATTCAATTAAAAAACGAGTTGTTCCTGTAATTAACTCTAATCGTTTTTAAAGCATTAGGTAATACATTTGGGACCCATAAAACAGGCTGTTTTTCTTAAAAAAGAGTAATTCTACAGCCTCAACGCCGTTTTAAGCGGCGAGTAATAGCTTGCTAAAATTTGAAACGAAGTGGAACCGAGCAAGCTTTTACGAGTCCGACTTGAAAACCCATGTTAAATTGCATTACTTCTTACCTATCGCCGTTTTCAACAAGTCAAAAATGGCTTCATTTGAAACAGGATCTTCAGTTTTAGGCTCGGTACTATTTAAACCAAAGAATTTTTTAGTTAATTCTTCTTTAACTTTATCTCTTGTTTCCTTAGGTAACTTCTCTAAGAAAGGGTCTAAAGATGCTAACTCCAATTCTGAACGTCTATTGTGATTCTCTAAACTTCGATGTTTCGCGGATTCTTTTGCCGCGTATGCAGCAGGAACAGCCAAAACAAAAGCAGCACCAACTCTGAATAAGGCCAATTTCCAATCAAAGCCATCGGCAGCAGATATAAAAATGGTAATCCCTATTATTAATACCATTCCTATCATTAAACCAAGTGCTATTTTACGCCAATTATCTGCGGCCTTTTTCTCATTATTAGCAATATTTTGATAATTACCTGTGATTCCAATATTTCCAATGATTTGTAACAAATTAGAAGCTTCTAATTTCTTTTCTTCTAGGGCATCAAGAACTAACTGCGCATCAGATTTTTGTTGTTCTAACTGTTCACTATATTTTTCTTTATGATCAGTTAATACCGCATCAACATTCTCTTGATTAGTTTCAATATTTTCAGTTAACTTTTCGTTAACATTTTCAGAGAAAACTTGGTATTTGTTATCAAATTCATTAGTTGTCGCCTCTAGCTTTTCAGAGTAAGTCGTTTCAGAGGCATCAAACCGCTCTTTAAAACTATCAAGTGACTCTTGGATATTTTGTTCATGCCGAGCAATTTCTGAAACTAAATCTTCTAGTTTAGATTTTTGTTCAATCGAGTCATCAGTAATTGTATTTACTGATTCAAGCATTTCATCTTTTGATTTTTTTAACTCTGCAAATGACTTTTCAGTTAGAGATTTAAAGGCAATAAGTGATTTAGTAAAAGATTGTTCCGTAATAGCAGGTTTAGTTATTGGCAGTGCATTCAATTGTGCCATCAAGTTATCAATATGAGCTGAAGTATTATTCAAATGCCCAATATTTTTATTAGACATATAACTGTTAGTTTCTGATGTAATACTAGTAATATAGCTATTAGCTTTGTTGAGATGGGCGTGGTTTACTAATGCGGGTATCAAGTTCTGCAAACATATTTCAGCATAAGATTTAGCTTGTATTATCCTATCAATAATTTCGATAACATTTAGATCTTCCGATACTAGTGCATCATCTTCTAACCTCTCAGTTAAATTATCTATACTTGCATGAATTGCATGTTCATTATATCTATCATCCCACTGTGACATTTGATCTCCTATCTATGATTGCAATCTAACAGCTTATTCAACACCACCTTGGGGGGTTATAACACCCCAAAACGGCGTATATTACGTTGTTCGATAATTACACCAAACAACTCTTTAATTAACAGGTGATTACAATTATTATTCCGTAGCCTTTGTTATTTAACCCCAAAACGATTTTTAATAATGTTATGGGACAAAACTTACATAGCTACATTTATATATAGCGATTAATTAATTCTATTTTTATTTAAAACTGAAAGCTTTATAGCCCTACCCTTTAAAACCGTGTATCTCTTTCACAAGGATCACCATCATTATCGCCATCCATTTTTGTATTCGGGCAATTATTAATAAAAAATACCGCCTCAGCTCTCGAATTCATTTGGCTGCAGTGCTGCCTACCATCACACGTAAAGTTTTGCGTGCTTTTAGGAATAATGAGCTTCGGATATTTTTCATCAAAGGTGGCTAAATCATTGGTAATAACGGGAGTTTGGCTGCTTGAGTGAGAGTTGTATTTAGTAAACGCATATAAACAAAGCACAGTAAGACCAATTGAGGCAACTTTACCTAAAAAGCTACTGGCAAAATTAGATTTAGCCATACGGTAAGGCTGTTGATTGTGTTTTTGGTAAGGTGCTTTAAGCTCTGAAACGCCTTCTATGCGGCAGTTAATTGCTTTGGTTTTACCATCGGGCTGTGTTGCAACTTCAAAGTAAATGGTGTCGCCAACTTTAGGTTTACGGCTCATGTGTTTGAGCGCTGATATGTGTATAAACGTGTCGTGTTCTAGAGTGTCTGATTTAATAAAACCAAAACCTTTGTCGGTTTTCCACGACTTTAACAATCCTTTGTTCATGTATCCACCTGCTCTGCTTAAGCTGCGTTTTACGCAAATTCCATTTAGTTAACACTTGCTATTATACGTCCCTAAATTAAAACCACGCAACTATTTATTCATATTGCGTTAATTTTACGCTCTACCTACTAAACTTAACTATTAAACTTATCTATTAAGCTTAGCTATTAATTAAAGCACTAAAACAAGTGCCCTAACAATGCTCATAGGACTAAAACCAAGTAAAAAATCAACCAGCTTTATTTTATGGCTAACGGATAAATGTCCTTTAAATTTTAATAATTAACCCGCACTTCCACATTGGCTTAACAGGCTGTTTACACTGTATTTTGTCATTAGTTATTTCTATCTGAATGAAGCTTTTTTAGTACGATTTCTCATTCGTTTTTCAGCTCATTTATCTATACAATCACTCCTTTATTTTTACGCACATATTTCAAGTGATTATCTCATGCTATTAACGATTGTTTATATTATTGGTATTACAGCAGAAGCCATGACCGGCGCACTTAGCGCTGGGCGAATGAAAATGGATTGGTTTGGCGTAGTGCTAGTAGCCAGTGCGACCGCAATTGGTGGTGGCAGCGTACGAGATATATTACTAGGCAATTACCCGCTTACCTGGGTACAACACCCTGAGTATTTATTAATTACTTGTATTGCCGGTATTGTTACTACATGGTTGGCTAAATGGGTGGTTAAATTTAAAGGCATATTTATGCGCTTAGACGCGCTGGGTTTAGCTGCATTTAGTATTATAGGCTGCCAAGTGGGGCTTAATATGGGCTTACACTATGGTATTTGTGTTGTGGCTGCGGTTGTTACTGGCGTATTTGGTGGCTTATTGCGTGATTTAATATGTCGTCAAGCGCCGTTGGTACTGCATAACGAGTTGTATGCCAGCGTATCGCTAATTGTAGCGTGCTTATACTTAGCGCTGCACCATTACAATATAGACGACAACATAAGCATTATGGTAAGCCTAGTTGCGGGATACTTAATACGTATGGCATCAATACGCTTTAAATGGCGCTTACCTACGTTTAGTTTATTAGAACCGGCTAAATAGCTAAATTAGTTATATAAGACAGGCTTGAATCTGCTAGGCAATAAAGCCTGTCTTCTCTTTAATGATCTTACTATTTAATACTCACACTACATCGCTTAACGCGGTTTTAGAGCCGCTGTTACTGTGCGGCATTACGCTAAAGCTGCCGTCTGTTTCGAGCACAACTGCGGCGACCTCTTCTATTGCAATAATACCTGCGCCTCGCACAGCGGCGCGAATTTCTGATTTTGTTACGCGTTGTGATTTAAGAGCTGAATCACAATACTCGCCATTACTTAACAATAACGTGGGGTTTGCTTTTACAAGCGCTGCAAATTGTGACGAGCGCACACTAAACCAGGTAATAGCGTATTGCAGCCCTATTAGTACAATAAAGGCAAGAATGCCCTCAAACAGCGGGACACTTTTAGAAATAATAACAGACGCTAATATAGAGCCCAGCGCAATGTTGGGTTAAGCTCCTTATCTACTTTTTTAGCACCAGCTGCGTGATCTATTCGTGCAAATATATTTAGCCCTTTTTGTTTTGCCAAATTCTCAAACTTATCCATAGTAGCTTTTGCACTTAATGGGCTTTTTACTGAAATTAGTCCCTCTACTGCGTTAGCATTTGTAATAGTAAAGAGTAATGCGAGTCCAAAAATAATGTTTAGTGTTTTCATAGTGCCTCCGTTTGAATATATAAATACTGAGCGTTATTGCTCCTTTAATTTTTACAGTGTACATTTTTGCTAGGTAATTAAATTTAATAAATTTTTTGGCTGATGGTTATGTATTTCAATGTATAATAAATTTAAAGGGAGAAATACATGCACATTGGAATAATTGAAGATCATCAATTAGTACGCGACAGTTTTAAAAAACTACTAGAGCTACAAGCAGACTGGGAAGTAATAATAGAAGCCTGTAATGTTAGCCAAGCAAAACTGGCTGTTGAGCTTGAACAACCCGATATATTTATTGTTGATATATCACTTAATGAATCAGAAACCGGCCTTACATTTTTAACCTACCTTAACGAAAATTTCCCTGAAATTAAAACTATTGTTGCCTCTATGCACGATTACGAACCTTATGTAAGTAATGCTCTACGACTAGGCGCGCTTGGTTATGTGTCTAAGCGTTCTGCGTCGGAGGAGTTAATTGATGCCGTTAAATCGGTTGCATTAGGTAAACGCTACATAAGTGAAGACGTAAATTTTGCTTTAAATACACCAAACTCAGCATTAACTATTTTAACTAACCGCGAGCTTGAAGCTTTACCGCTGTTAGCAAAGGGCTTTAATGCAAAGCAAATAGCGCAAAAATTAGAAATAATGCCTAAAACAGCGCATGTACATAAGACCAATATTTACAGCAAGCTTAATGTTACAACCTCGTTTGAGCTGTTAAAAATAGCTATTGATGCGGGAGTAATAAAGCTAGATGAACTTACCTAGTACACTGCCCGCCTTTAACTTTACTATTACGGCTACCGTTAAAGAAATTACAAAGCAGCTTTTGGTTGGTGTAATTTATTTTATTGCCTGCATTGCTGCTTTTTGGGTAGGATCTAATTTAGAAACAGTGCCCGAAAGTAGTGCTATATTTATTCCTGCAGGGATAAAAATTGCTTTTTATTTACTTTCGCCAACTCGGTATTGGATTACTTTGTGGGTATCGTCTCGTGCTTTGGCTGCTCACTTTGGGTATACAAGCACAGGAATTTGGGAGTTTAATTTACTGCATGGTTTTTGGCAGGAGCTTTGCTTTTTTGCCCTTGTGTATGCGTTTAAACATAGCCGCTGGCCGCCGAGCATTAATAATAGTTTAGGTATACTTTCGTTGATTTTATTGTGTGTTGCGAGCACCTCAATAAAGTGGTTTTTGTTTTCCAGTGCGTTTGAATTTACAAACATATTGGTTGCTAAAGAGCTATTACAATATCAGTTAAATATGTGCCTTGGTGATATAACTGGCTCATTATTAATTGCGCCGTTTATTATGCTACTTCATTCTTTAAACCTTCCGTTAAAGCGCCCTGCATTACTTAAAATCACTAATTTAATGGTTACGTTGGCTACCGTTTTACTTGTTATGATGCTTGTATACCTGATACGCCCTGATACCTACCCATTGCTTCGCCTTGCATCGTTATTACCTATTATTTGGTTTTCGTATCGCTTTGGCGTATTAGCCGCGGTAACTAGCGCTACACTTATTAATGCACTAATAATAGTTGAAGCAAGTATTACCCATGAGCCTAGCAATACCTATATTAGCCAGTTGTTTATTTTAGCTAATGCGATTACCAGTATGGTGTTAGGCGCGGCTATTACAGAGCTTAAACGTAAAAATACTGAATTAAAAAAGATTAACCGCGCACTTAAAAAACAGCTTGAGCAAAACACGCTTCTTGGGGCTAAAATGGTGAGCGTACAAGAAAACGAGCGAAAACATCTGTCACAAGAGTTACACGACGAACTTGGGCAAAACTTAACAGCTTTAAAAACCGATTTGGCTATTTTGTCGCACCTTAGTGATGAAAAAACGCAATCGTTTGTGGCCACGTTAAAAAGCAATGCAAACTCTATGTACGATTCTGTTTATCAATTAATGCATTACCTTCGTCCTCGTGAACTAGACGAATTAGGGCTACAAAATGCGATGACCCAAGGGCGATTAAAAAGCTTACTTACCAAAGCAAATATTAGCTACGAGGTTAATTTTAATGTAGATAATGCACTGACAAAAGAGCATGAAATTGCCGTTTACCGAATTTGCCAAGAAGCCGTGACCAATTGCATTAAGCACAGTAATGCGGGCAATCTTATTATAAATATTAAAACGGATAGTCAGTTTATAAAATTAGAAATTAGTGATAACGGAAGCAAAGTAAAACCGACTGAAAATTCAGGTAACTATGGTTTAGCATTTATGGAAGAGCGCGCTATTGCGCTAGGGGGTAGCTTTAAGATTACTGATCAAGGCGGCTTTAACATTAAAGTAAAACTGCCTATAAGTGTTGGGCGTTAAACGCTTTAACAAATTGATACTTGCTTAGTGTAAAACTTTTGCCTTGGTTGATCATCAAATGCGTTATCGGGGTTTACCTGTATTTCAACTTGGTTGCCCACCAGCTGTAGCAATAACCCGGTCGCTATTTGGCAATTGCCTAAGGTTGATTTTACAACCACCTTTTTGCCTATAGCGTCTTGCAGCCTTGGCTTTGGTAAATTAGGGTTAGTAACAGGTCTTAACCCTTCTGCTTTTACAAATAAATTTATGCAATAAAGTTTAGCTGCGGCAACTCTTTGTTCGTTCATTTTAGCTATATCAACATTATTCAAAAAATGAATAATGGCTTGGTTAGCACGGCTAAAGTCACTAGTAACATCGTCTAGATCTCGCCCTGCTGCCCACTTTCGGGTAACTAAATACTTGCCAGCTTCCATTCTTACTAAGGTAATTGACGCTCCAGTCATTTTACTAAACCATTCAATACAATAACTTTCTGTATTGATGTTATGAAGTAATACACTCATGCTGCCAAATTCTTTTGTACTTTCATCTAATAAAGTCATATTTGTATCTCAACGTCCTAGTTGTAAAGAGTTTATTAGTAATTATGAAAGTAAAAAATCATCCATATTCCTAATCAACCTAGGAAAATGGCTTAGTAAATAACATGTGCTATTTATAAAACACCATTTACGAGCTTAAACCCATTATTAATGGTTAAAATATTAAGCAGTGGTTTAAATTTATCGTACGGTTGATTATGATTAGTTAAGTACTATATCTCTATTTTCGCTTTATTATTTTGAAAGGATCGCCATGTCTAGCTATAACGAATCTCCAGAGCAAATTGAACAAGCCACACAAGGCTATGTAATGCAGCAAACAATGTTGCGTATTAAAGATCCAAAGCCGTCTTTAGAATTTTATCAAAATGTATTAGGTATGAAGCTGTTAGGTAAGTATGACTTTCCTGGTATGAAGTTTACGCTTTACTTTTTAGGCTACGAACAAGAGTTGCCAGAAGGCGATGATAAAGCAAAAGCTGAATGGGTGTTTCGCCGCCCTGCGCTAATTGAGTTAACCCATAACTGGGGCACTGAAAACGATGACAGTTTTGAGGGCTACCACAGTGGCAATCAAGAACCTAAAGGCTTTGGCCATATTGGTATTAGCGTGCCTGATGTTTACGAAGCTAGTGAGCGCTTTGCAAAATACGATGTAGAGTTTGTTAAAAAGCCAGATGATGGCTCAATGAAAGGGCTTGCGTTTATTAAAGACCCTGACGGCTATTGGATTGAAATACTCTCTGCTGAGGGAATTACCGAAATTATACTTTCTCAGTAACAACTGATTTGTTTATATTAAAAACCAGCTTTTTTGCTGGTTTTTTTATTTTGCTCGTAAAATTTGTCTCTATTTATAAGCCCAAGCATCGGTTATAAACACTTGGCACTTGTTGTAACTAGTAGCAGACTTTTGGGCTATGCCTCTTACTCTAAAATTAGTTAAGCCATTAGCTATTATTAGATCTTCGTCGGTTATTGATAGCGTATCGACTAGTGCGTTTTGCTCTGATAAAAAGTCGACTTTAAACTTTATATTTTTAAACGAAAAGTCTGATTCATTTTTTATTTGCCCTATACACGCAACATACAAACCATCTGTTTCATTTTTAGTGCTTATTTGGCTTACATTAGCAGTTAAGTTTTTTTGTGCTTGTTCTTCAAGCCCTGCTACATAAATATTTTGATAAAAAACAAACCCAAAAATACCAACAATACTTAAGGCCAATGCACCAATAATTATGGGATTATTTTCTAAGTTAGAGTACTTAGCTTGAAGAGAGGTGCATTGCGGGCATTTTTTAGCGCGAGAATCAATTGAGCTGAAACACATAATGCATTCTTTAGTTTGCTGAATATCTACCATTACAATAAGCATCCTTGTTAAGTATTAAAACCAGCAGCAGTGCTGACTTTTAAGGAGTTTAAGTGTACGCATGCAAAGAATATCCGTAAATACAAATAGCTTAAATAAGTAACGATTTTATAAAGCAACGCAAATAACTGTATATAAATACAGTGCATTTGTTTTTAGCATTTTAACGTAAACATAAAAAAGCCAGCGGTTAAGCTGGCTTAGTATATTTACTAATTTATATAGTTACTTACATAGCTACTTACGAAGTGCGTCTATTCGCGCATCAAGCGGTGGGTGAGATGAAAACAGCTCAGCCATACCTTTGCCACTTGCAATACCAAAGGCCATCATTGAACCTTCTAATTGCGATGGGTGGTTTTGCTTTAATCGCTCAAGCGCTGATCGCATTTTGTCTGCACCTACCAATTTAGCTGCGCCACTATCGGCTGCAAACTCACGTTTACGGCTGTAGCTTGCAACCACTATGCTGGCAAGTACGCCAAATAATACTTGGAATAACATATCGAATAAGAAGTAAGTCCAGCTACTGCCGCCCTCTTCTTCATCGCTATTTATAAAGTTATCTACTATGCCTGCCAGTACTTTTGCAGCAAATATTACAAAGGTGTTTACCACGCCTTGTATTAGGGTAAGCGTTACCATGTCGCCGTTAGCAATGTGCGATACTTCGTGGGCAAGTACAGCTTCGGCCTGATCTTGGGTCATGTTGTGCATTAAGCCTGTGCTTACTGCTACTAATGAATTGTTTTTACTCGGGCCGGTTGCAAATGCGTTCATTTCTGAGCTGTCGTAAATTGCCACTTCTGGCATTTTAATACCTGCTTTTTGTGCCTGCGCAGATACCGTTTGTACAAGCCAGCGTTCTGTTTCATTACGTGGCTGCGTAATTACTTGCGCACCTGTTGATTTTTTAGCGATCCACTTAGACATAAACAACGAAATAAACGATCCACCAAAGCCAAACACCGTAGCTATCAGTAAAATTCCGCCAAGGCTACGATGGCTCAAGCCCAGCGCACTCATTATAATTGAAAGCACTACACCTAATACCAACATAACCGCTAGGTTAGTTAATAAAAACAAAAATACACGTTTCATATTGTCCTCACAAAAATAGGTTTGATCACTAAGCGATTAATGCATTTGGAATTAAATCAGCTAAAAGCAATCACTGCGCTATGACAAACTATGTCATAGCGTTAGCGCTATTCTGTGACAAACTATGTCATAACGCAAGGGTTATTTATATGTTTATAAATATAATTTTATGAGGTAATAATACAGGGTCTGTTGATCTTTGCGGATTAAAATTCGTTCAAACTAGGGGCTATTTAATCGCGGCGCGAGATTTGTAACCTAGTGGGCTCGTTAACTGCTCCTGCGTTATTCTACTGGCTTACATCCATGTAAGAATAAGTAAAAACCGAGCAAAAAAGAGCAAATAGTCTCTAGGAAGAACCCTTTGGGCAGCGCCTGTTTGGCATTAATGCTACGTTATCGCCTATTTATGGGGAATAGCCACACTGCATAGGCTCTGCCTTGCCTAAATACCAAACAGACTGCTGCAAATTTAACCTTGAAAGTTCAACAGACCCTAGCTAAGCAGCAAGTCTTATTGTTTTGTGTTTATTACAGAAAGCCTATAAATATCATTTTAAATCAACCAATTGAAACTAAACCTGTTAGTCCACTTTTTAAATACTGTTGTTTACTAATGCCATTTCAACAGGAAAATTACGCTCTTTGGCTAATACTTGAGCTACTGCGGTTATATCTGCATGGCTCGTTTTATTTAGGTATGTCCATTGGTGGTTTTCACGATGCTTATTAATATCGGGCTGATTGCTCACTAAACCTAACTTTATAAATTCTGCAACAATTTCATCGGTTGCTGTGAGGGTTGATGACGCTTTTACATTTTCAGCACGCGCATAACTAATATGCGAATATAAGCTTACATCGGCTACGCGCAAAGTGTCGTCTTCTCCTGGTATTTGTTGGCCGCCAAACAGCGCATTATTTTGTGTATTGGCATTTTTAAATGCAGGGACAAACTCGGCTACATAATCAATGGCTGTTTGGGTGCGTGTTTGCAGTGCTGCTTTGTCCCAGCCATCTTCAATATAATGCAGGTACTTATTAGGTAGCTTAGGTTGTGCACTTATTGCTGTTGTATCTGCTAAGCCATCGTTAAATAGCGTAATGGCGTTGGTCATCCCATGTATTTGAAAATACCCATTAGGGTAAGGCGTTAACTGCGCCATACCTTCTGGCGTACCTCGCTTTCCATAAATAATAATTTCGGGTATTTGCCCACCCGCGCCCTGCCAATGTGTAATGTAGGATGCTTTAAATTCAACCATACGCTTAACATTTACCCCTACCATGTCGTCAATAATGCCGGTTTGAAAGCCACACGCATTAATAAGGTAATCTACCTCAAGTGTTTGGGTAGTTGGAGATTGCGATGATTGGTATTCAATATTCCACTTTGATATTTGCTCGCGCGTATTGGTACCGTTAGTTTTTACTGGCGATACCTGTTTAACAAGTGTGTTTGTTAAAACATCTGCATGGTCGTACTGTGCAAGCGCTAATTGCGCACTGGCCGATAGCCGAAATATATTCCAACCATATTCTTGCGCCACTATAAGTGGGTATTTTATTTTGCTTAAATTTAAATGCTTAGCTACCGGTATCATCCATTCATCAATCGTTTTGGGCTCTGTTACTTGTTGTTGCTTTTTAAGCTCAAGCATTTGCTCACGACTATATAACTGGTAGTAGTTATCGGGTTCACCTAATACTTTGTTTTTGGCGTCTTGCTGAATAAGCTCTTTATAGGCCTGAGTTAACTTATCTAGCCTTGGTAGTAAATCCTCAGGCGAGTCGTCATCACGCGTGGGGACTGCAAACACAGTTGGCCTTACATCGATGGTGTAAGGATAAAGGCGCAAAATATCTATACATTGCTTAAGTAAATCTATGCAGTCTTCGTCGGGTATTTCACGATATAAATTACCACCAGCATGTAAGTGGCACATTGGCGGGCCATCAATTAGTGACTTTTTTTTCTCAAAAATGGTTGTTTGTATGCCCAAAGCAGCTAAACGAATCGCAATTGTTGCCCCCGCTGTGCCCCCACCTAATATGCCTACACGCGTTTTTGATAAACGACTACCTAATGCGTCCATTTCTGATTTTTGGTGCACATTTTGGGTGTAGTTTTTAATAAATGGGTGCGTCATGGTGTGAGGGGCGTCCTTGGTGACATTATCGTAAATGTAGGCTGCGGTTATTAGGGTTGATATGTGTACTAAGGTAGGCTATTTCAAGGCTTAAATGTAATAAATAAGCGCATGTACTTAATACAAAAACTGCTTTGTATTTAACAAAGCAGTGTTTTAACTTTTAGGAATTTAGATCGAGAGTATTGAGTAAGCTTTTGTATATTTGTAGTTTAGGTGTTTGTTCGCTGTATGGGCTTATAGCCAAAATAGGAAATGGCAAACGTGCTTTAAGCGTATCAAGGTTTGCTTGGTATTCTTCCATATTGGGATCTACTTGATTTGCAATCCAACCAACACAATTTACACCTAGGCTTTGCATATGGGCGGCTGTAAGTAAGGCATGGTTTAAGCACCCTAGCTTCATACCAACAACGAGTATTACTGGTAGTTGCTCAGACTTTACCCAGTCGTATAAATAGTCGGTATTATTAATTGGTAGTGCCCAACCACCCGCGCCTTCGGTTAGTAGGTAATCAGCGCCTTGTTGTTTTACGTTTTGATACGCCTCGGTAAGCTTATCAACCGTGATGGTAACGCCTACTTGCTTAGCCGCTATATGCGGCGCTATAGGTGGAGCAAAGGCAAATGGATTAATTATATCGTACTTAGCACTAACGGTTGCGCTTTCCATTAGTATGAGCGCATCGGCGTTTACAAGCTGATCGAACGCCATTTCACAGCCTGCAGCAAGGGGCTTATAGCCAATAGCGTGTTTTTTATGTTGGGCAAGTAGCTTTAGTAGCAAGCTGGTAACGTGAGTTTTTCCGGCATCGGTGTCGGTACCTGTTATAAAAAATTCTTTCATGCGTTGCCTTTAATGTCTTTGGGCTTATTTAGTCTTTTTCTAATGATAACAATACCACATGGTAGGACACACATGCTTTGTTGTTTATTAGTGGGTATGCATTAAATACATGTTGTAGCGCCGATTTAGTAAGTAACCCTTGACGTGTATTGGTATGATTTTGCGTAGTTGCACCTATAGCTTTAATTGAGGCAATAGCTTTTAAAGGTGTTGTGTATTCATCGGTGTAAATACGTTTTTGAGCGCTGTTAATAGTAAACCCTGCTTTTTGGACTGATTGGTTTATATGCAACTCACTATTAAAGGTATTTATGTGGCTGTTAGAATCAAGCGCTGCAAAGGCTGTTTTTATTTCGTTAAGTGAGCCCTCTACCACAGCGCTTATGTACGCCTGCCCGCCTGGTTTTAATATGCTGTAAAGTGATTGCATTAAAGCCGAAAAATTAGCAGACCACTGCACTGCAAAATTACTGTAAATTACATCAACACTGTTTGCTTGTAGCGGTAAGTTATCCATATCGGCGCATATTTTTGGTGCGGTTAAATCACTACTTTGCAGCATATTTAAGCTCAAATCCATTGCCACAACGCTTTCAAATACGCTTTGTAAGGTATGTGTATTAACAAGTGGGCCTGCGCCTAAATCAACACAAAGCTTATTTTTATTAATGCCTGGTTTTATGAGTGAAAATAGATCGCTCGCAGCATGTTTTTGTACATTTGCATGGGTGTTATAACTCGCCGCCGCCTTTGAAAATTTACTTTGTGTGGACTTTTTAAGCTCCTTATTTAGCTCCTTGTTTAACTCTATATCCAATTCGCTACTTACTAGGCACGGTTTTACAAGTTGTGTTTGCACTAGGTCTGTTTTTAATACTGGCTGAGCAGTCATGCTATTGCACCTACTAAATGCTTAACTAAGTGCGTTATGTCTTGCTCAGTATGTGCGGCGGTTAAAGTAACGCGTAAACGTGAGGTATTATGTGCAACCGTGGGCGGCCTAATTGCAGTGAGCCAAATACCCTGTTGTTTAAGTTTATCTGCCGCTTGCAACGTTTGCTCAGCACAACCTAATACAATGGGCTGTATGGCTGTGTTTGACTCCATTACAGCAATATTATGGGTTTTAGCGAGTTGCTTAAATAACGCAATATTGGCATTTAGCTTATCGCGTTTATCATCAGCTGTTTTTATGCTTTTAATACGCGCAAGTGTGTGACTTGCCATAAGCGGCGACATAGCAGTTGAATACGTGTAATCGCGATTAAATTGCAGCATGTAATCAATAAACTGTTTACTGCCTAATACACACGCACCACTACTAGCCACTGTTTTACCAAAGGTAATGACTAATATATCGGGAAGTGTAATACCCTCTTCTAAAAGTACTTCGCAACTACCAAGCCCTGTTTTACCCAAAGCACCAAAACCGTGGGCATCGTCAATCATTAACCAGGCATTATGTTGCTTTGCCAAGGCGAGTAATTCTTTTAATGGCGCAGTATCGCCATCCATCGAAAAAACACCTTCGCTTATAATTAGCTTATCTAGCGCTTTTGATTTTTCGAGCCGTGAGCGTAAGTGGTTTAAATCGTTATGATTAAAGCGCACTAATGCGGCGTTAGAGTGCATTGCCCCGTCAATCAAGCTTGCATGATTTAACTTATCTTGAAAAATAGCGCTGTTTTGTGCAGCGGCTTTATCTTGAAACAACGCCTTAATTACGCTGCTATTAGCGCTAAACCCTGAGTTAAATAGCATCCCTGCGCCATAACCAAATTGCTCGCATAAATATTGTTCAAGCCCTTTTTGCTGCGCCTGATAACCTGTAACCAATGCGGAGCTGTGGCTGCCTAATGCTTGGGAGTTATTAAGGTTAACAGCCACATCTCCAAAGCCTAAGTAATCGTTACTGGCAAAATTAAGATAGGTTTTATTATTAACCGTTATAGTACGCGCTGTTGCATGTTGCACTACGTGGCGTTTACGAAGTAACGCATCTTGCAGGCGAGCCTGCAGATGCGTGTTTATAAAATCAAAAGGCATAGATATAAAAGCCTACGCTTCGTAAAACAATTCAGAGGTTGCTTTGTCGGCTACTTGCGATGAAAGCGAAGCTTCTACTGCTTCGTCTGAATAGTCGTGACGCTTTTCTGGGTTCATGCCTAATTTTTTAATTAGGTTCATATCGGCATCAGCGTCTGGGTTTTCGGTGGTAAGAAGTTTGTCGCCATAAAATATTGAGTTAGCGCCTGCAAAAAAGCACATTGACTGCATTTGCTCGTTCATGGCGTTACGCCCTGCCGATAAACGCACATAACTGTGTGGCATCATAATGCGCGCTGTTGCAATGGTACGTACAAATTCAAAGTGATCTAAATCGTCTGCGTTTTCAAGCGGTGTGCCTTTAACTTTAACGAGCATATTAATAGGCACGCTTTCTGGCTGTTGTGGTAAATTAGCTAGTTGCATAAGTAGTCCAAAGCGGTCGCTTGCTTGCTCGCCCATGCCGACTATTCCGCCTGAGCATACTTTCATACCGGCATCGCGTACGTGGTCAATGGTATTTAATCTATCTTGAAAAGTACGGGTTGATATAATTTGCTCGTAATACTCAGGCGATGTATCGAGGTTATGGTTATAGTAATCAAGCCCAGCGTCTCGAAGTTCATGAGCTTTTTCGTTAGTGAGTTTACCCAGCGTCATGCAGGTTTCTAACCCTAGCTCTTTTACTTCTTTAACCATTTGCGAAATGTATGGCATGTCTCTGTCTTTTGGATCTGACCATGCAGCCCCCATACAAAAACGCGTCGCACCTTTTTGTTTTGCAAGGCGTGCTTGCTCTACTACTTTTTCTACTTCTATTAAGCGTTCGCGTTCTAAATCGGTTCGGTAATGGCCAGACTGCGGGCAGTACTTACAGTCTTCTGGGCAAGCGCCTGTTTTAATTGATAACAAAGTAGAAATTTGCACTTCATTTGGGTTAAAGTTAGCACGGTGAACCGATGCGGCTTTAAAAAGTAAATCGTTAAATGGCATTTCAAATAATGCTTTAACTTCAGCGTGGGTCCAATCGTGACGAACAGGTGCAAGTTCCATAATACTCTCTTATTTTTTCTCAGCGGTGATATTGGCTTAGTCTACGAGTTGAAGTACCATTGTCAACGAAGCCCACCAAGTTAAAGTTTACATATGATTAAAAAGAATGCGATTGACCTTGATTTTGATCGTGAGCACATTTGGCATCCATATACATCTATGACTAAGCCAATTCCGGTATATCCCGTTACACATGCAAATCACAACATTATTCACCTTGAAACTGGCGAGCAATTAATCGATGGCATGGCCTCGTGGTGGAGCGCAATACATGGCTATAACCACCCTGTTATAAATAACGCCATGATTGAGCAAATTAATAATATGAGCCACATTATGTTTGGCGGTATTACACATAACAGCGCGGTAGAGCTTTGCAAAAAAATAGTAAATATAACGCCGCCGAGTTTAACTAAAGTGTTTTTAGCCGACAGCGGATCGGTAAGTGTTGAAGTAGCAATAAAAATGGCGCTGCAGTATTGGTTAAGCCAAGGCATTACAACAAAACAAAAATTAATGACGCCTTACAAGGGCTACCATGGCGACACCTTTGCAGCCATGAGCGTATGCGACCCCGTTAACTCAATGCATAGTTTATATTCAGGCTTTTTACCTGAACACGTTTTTGTACCTGCACCGGTTAGTCAATTTGGGGGCGAGTTTAACCAAGCTGAAGACAAAGAGCTTGAAGAATACTTTAAAGCAAACCACAGCCAAGTAGCCGCCTTTATCATTGAGCCTATTGTACAAAACGCGGGTGGGATGAACTTTTATCACCCCGATTATTTAGCCTGCGTTCGTAAATTGTGCACCCAATATAATGTACTGCTAATTTGCGACGAAATAGCCACTGGCTTTGGCCGTACAGGTAAATTATTTGCTGTAGAGCACGCCAATATAGAGCCCGATATAATGTGTATTGGTAAAGCATTAACTGGCGGATCAATGACGCTATCGGCCACTATAACTAGCGATAAAATAGCTATTGGCATAAGCGAAGGTGAAGCTGGCGTTTTAATGCACGGCCCTACTTTTATGGGTAACCCGCTTGCTTGTGCTGCTGCGTGTGCAAGTATCGATTTATTACTCGAGCAAAACTGGCAACAACGAATAAAGCAGCTAAATACTCAACTTCAACAACTCAATAAATGCAGTGAATTGGATGACGTTGCTGATGTACGTACTTTAGGCGCAATTGGTGTTGTAGAGCTTACCGATAAAGCAGGCAATGTGAATGTTGCTAAAATTCAGGCTTATTTTGTAGAGCAAGGTGTGTGGATCCGCCCTTTTGGTAAACTAATTTACCTTATGCCACCGTATATAAGTGATGATGCGAGTATAAAAACACTGTGTGATGCCATTTATAACGCTATTGAAGGCAAACACTACGTTTAAATACTCATATTAAGCGTATCAATGCCCGTTAATTTGTTGATTAGTGACAACAATGTGTAACTAACCGCTACATTTAGTGTTTTTATCTATTTTGACAGTTTGTGGTTATTGATCTCCTTAATCTTTAACTATATGATAATGTCTATCATTTACAATTACCTTTATGGACTCTTTTGCAATGAATTTATTATTTAAACCGGCTAAAACGTTAGGTGTAAGCCTTTTACTTGCTTCAGCTTTTATGGCGCAACCAGTATTGGCCAATGGCCCAATTGGCGAGCATGTAAATCATCTTCAAGAAAACATTAAAAGTTACAATGAAGAAGTTGAATGGATGATTGGCAAAGTTGACACCATGGTAAACGACTACGATACCAAAGGCGCTAAAGCGGTTAAAACTGATGATTTAATTGAATATTGGGAATCAGTTAAGTTTCACAGCGCAATAGAAACTAATTTCGTGCCTGTTTACGCTTCTATTTGGCAAGGTATTTATGGCGTAAAAATGGCCATTGAAAATGGCAAACCAGCTGCTGAAGTACGTAAAGAGCAAGAAGCGATGAACATAGCCTTGTGGCAGGGTCTTGGGGCTGTTAAGCTTGCTGCAAAATTCCAGCAAAAAGGCTTGTTAAAGAGCGTTAAAGCAACTGCAACTACTGAAATGACACAAAGTGCGACAATTGACGAAATTAAGCACAAATTAGACCGTGTAGTCGCTAAATTTGCTGAGCGTTTACAAGACGAAGCAACAGATATTGTTCATGATACTTACCTGCACCTATTTGAAGGCGTAGAAGGTACGCTTATTGAACAAGACGCTAACCTAGTTGAAGTGCTGGAAAAAGACTTTAACGTAACACTGCCACAAGCAATTAAAAATAGTAAAAGCGTAGACGATATACGTGATGTGGTAAGTGACATGCAAACTAAATTAGATCGCGCTAAAACGCTAATAGAAAAAGCTGAAAAGTCGCGTAAGGATGTATTTTAAGTGAAGCGTAGGACCTTTATACAAGGCCTAGCTGCGTTAGGGGTTGTTGGCTCATTGCCACTTCCTCTTTCTCGCGCACTAGCTGCCAATATAGCAAACCCTGTTTCGGTTGATGATTTACCAAAGCTTAAAGGCGAGTTAACGCTTTATTTAGGCCGTGGCGAAGGTGGTTTGTATGAAAACGTATTACAAGCAATCCAGAAAAAAAATCCCGACTTTAAATTAGGCATACGCCGAGGTCCAACAGCTGCACTTGCAAATACAATCGTAGCCGAGGCTAAGGCTGGTGTTAAACGTGCCGATATTTTTTGGGCGGTAGATTCCGGTGCCATTGGTTTAGTGACCGATTCAGGCCTTGCTCAAACAATTCCAACTGATTTATCAGACCAATTACAGCCACAATTTAGGTATAAAGAATGGGCACCTGTTACAGGTCGTATTCGTACATTGCCTTATAACACGTCGCGTTTAACCAAAGAGCAAATTCCTACAAGTATTATGGAAATTGCCGACAGCGACTTAAGCATTGGTTGGGCGCCCGCTTATGCGTCTTTTCAATCGTTTGTTACCGCTATGCGTATTTTAGAAGGTGATGACAAAACTGCTAAGTGGCTTAAAAAAGTTAAAAAACGTTCTAAAACCTACGCCGGTGAACTTGGTGTAGTTATGGGTGTTGAACGCGGTGAAGTAGATATTGGTTTTGCTAATCACTATTACACACTGCGCCTTAAGTCGGGCAAACCCGATGCAAAACTCGATTTAGCCTTTACCCAAAACGATGCAGGTTGTTTAGTTAATGCATCCGGTGTGCTTGCTTTGAATGACGATCCACTTGCTACTAACTTTATGCGTTATTTACTCAGTAAAGAAGTGCAAGGTTATTTGGCTACTGAAGCTTACGAAATTCCGTTAATCAATAATATTAGCCAACCAGAGGGATTACCTTCACTTGCTGATATTTCACCGCCTAAAATAGATTTAACCCAACTGGCAGATTTACGACCTACCATCGATTTGATGAGAAATAACGGCGTTTTATAATGCGACTACCCGCTTCTTACCCAATGGCGCTGCTTGCAGCGCTCATTACGCTTACCCCTGTTTTTATATTAATGGTGCTTGCTAGTGATGCCAGTTCCGTTTTTGATAGTCATAATTTAAAAATTTTAGGTAATACCTTAGCCCTAATGGGGTTAACGGTTTTAGGTTCTATTTTAATTGGTGTGCCACTGGCCTTTATTAGTGCGTATGTGCATTTACCATTTAAAAAACTATGGCTGGTATTTTTTGCAGCGCCTTTAGCTGTGCCCAGTTATATAGGTGCGTTTACCTTATACGCGGCCTTTGGCCCGGGCGGCGAAATAAACACGTTAACCGGTATAGAAACCCCTTCTATGTATGGCTTAACGGGCGCCGCCATTGTAATGACCTTATACACATTCCCATTTGTAATGATGACCACTCGCTCGTCCCTACTAAGCCTTGATGCAAGTATGGTTAACGCTGCACGTACACTGGGTATGTCGATGACGCAAAGCATATTTAAAGTCATATTACCCCGTGTAGTAAACGGCATAGCCGCAGGCTCATTGCTGGTAGCGCTTTATACGTTGTCAGACTTTGGTACACCTGCAATGATGCGCTTAGATACATTTACCCGTGTTATATATGTTGAATACAACGCCTTTGCGTTAGGTCGAGCTGCCATGCTCTCATTGCAATTAATGGTGATTGTTGGCTTTTTATTATTAATAGAATCGCAAATAAAAACAGCCAGTGAAAAACAAGGTCGCCCACTTATTTTGTTTCCAAGCAAATGGCAGCTAAGCGCCATGTTTGCTACCTTTGCGCCAGTGTTACTATTAGCTATTGGCTTACCGCTTGCGATATTTTCGTTGTGGTTAGCTCGCGATGGCTTTACCTCGTTCGACTTTAATATTGCATGGAACTCAGCGTATGCATCAGCTATTGCCGCTGTTGTTGCCGTAATTGTAGCCGTGCCCGTTGCCCATGCAGCACTAAGTGGCAAAGCAGGTAAGGTAATGGAACGCGTTACTTATTTTGGTTTTGGTATACCAGGTATAGTTATGGGCACAGCCCTTGTTTATGGTGGATTACAGCTGCCATTCTTATATCAAACACTAGGTTTGCTTATTATTGCTTACATGCTGCGTTTTTTACCGCTGGCGGTAGGCTCAGTTCGAACTAGCACCGAGCATTTAGATCCTAGTTTAGTAAAATCAGCTCGCGTACTGGGTGCAAGCCCGCGTGAAGTATTTACCCGAATTACGTTACCACTGACTATGCGCGGTATAATTGCCGGTGCAGCACTGGTATTTTTAGAGTCGATGCGCGAACTAGAAGCCACCCTATTGCTCGGCCCTACTGGATTTGAAACACTCTCAACCTATTTATGGCGTGTTTACGAAGCGGGTTATTTTGGTCGTGCCGCTATACCAGGGTTATTGTTAGTAGTGATTTCTGCGTGCGCGTTAGCTATTATGCTCTCAGGCGAAAAACGCAACCAGTTAGAACATTAAGGATTTAAAAACACATGCTATCTGTAAGTCAGTTGTCTATAGATTACGGCAGTAACCGCGTAGTAAACAATTTAAACTTTTCGCTAGGCGAAAGTGAAATCCTTATGCTTGTTGGCCCTACGGGTTGTGGCAAGAGTACTATTTTACAAGCGCTTGCAGGTCTTATTCCTATTAGCGAAGGCGAAATAAACGTAGCTAAGTGGCGTGCAACGCCAAAGTTAAACGTGCCGCCAGAAAAGCGTAGCGTAGGTATGGTTTTTCAAGACTTTGCATTATTCCCGCATTTAACAGTTGAGCAAAATATTTGCTTTAGGCTAAAAGATACGGCCCCTGCTGAGTATTGGATAAACTTACTTGGACTTACTGATTTTAGAGGCAAAAAGCCCGCAACACTTTCAGGCGGTCAAAAGCAACGTGTTGCCCTTGCGCGCACGCTTGCCCACCAGCCTGACTTTGTATTACTAGATGAGCCACTTTCTAACCTTGATGCCGCATTGAAAGACATGCTGCGCTGGGATATAAGAAACGCACTTAAAGATGCTGGCGTTCCGGCAATTTGGGTAACGCACGACCAAGAAGAAGCACTTTCTGTTGGGGATCGTGTTGGCGTTTTAAAAGGCGGTGAAATTCAGCAAATTGATACACCTGAGCGATGTTTTAGTACGCCTAACAATCGTTTTGTAGCTCGCTTTTTAGGTGAAGCCAGTTTTATTGCTGGTAACTTTGAAAACGGACAAGCTACTACCTCAATTGGTAATGCCCCAGCCCACGGCGTTGACTGTGAAAGTGGCGATGTTGATGTACTGCTTAGGCCAGACGATGTATTACTTGTACAAAGTAGCGTTGGTAATAACGGTGAAGTTGTATGGGTACGATTTGAAGGTGGCAGCCGTTTGTGTGCTGTAAAACTTGCGTGCTCTACTATTGTAACTAGCCGAGTGAGCCATGAAGTTGTGGTAAACCCTGGTGATGCCGTACATGTATCATTAAGTACATCGCACCCGCTAGCGGTTTACAAATTTATAGACTGATTATAATGCTAATTAAGGTATTAATTTTAAACATTAATACCTTACATTTTTATTATCTAGGCAAAAATCAATTTAGATACGTGACTTGTTAAAGCCCTACTACCTAAAAACTAATACTTTCTACCTTAAAAATCTCACTATAATTAATAAATAGCAGGTTATATTATGAACCTCTTGCTATTAATCAACTGTTGCTGTTTACTGATCAAAGATTAATGTTCTAACAGTTCCTCTCAGATATCACTTATCAGGTTACGCCTTTTATATTAGTTAAAACCACACACGCACAGCAAAACACATCATTAAGCATTGATTTTAGCGAATTTATTAAGCAAATAAAGCTATATTCACAGCAGTACTGAACCCTAATTATCCTTTAAACGTTTATAAAGTTGTTCAGCCCTTAATGGTACAAAGGAACTAGATAGTGAATAAAATAAGTACCAAAAAAGAACTATTAGAATACTCTGAAAGTATTGTAAATACGGTTCGAGAACCACTGATTGTTTTAGACCAACATTTAAGAGTAGTGACCGCGAGCCGCTCATTCTATGAGTTTTTTCGTGCTAATCACAAAGATACCGTCGGCAAATTAATATATAACCTTGGTAATAATCAATGGAATATTCCCAAGCTACGTGAATTACTAGAAACCATATTGCCTCAAAAAACGAGCTTTGATGATTACAAAGTTGAGCATAATTTTAAAACAATTGGCTGGCGAACAATGCTGCTCAACGCAAGGCAAATTAAACGTACTCAGTCGAAAGATCGCATAATTTTATTATCTATCGAAGATATTACCGAACGCAATGCAATTCAAGAAGGCTTGGTAAAAGCAAACAAAGAACTGGAAGTGCTAACCAGTGACTTGGAAAGCGCGGCTAGAGTCAAATCAGAGTTTTTAGCAAATATGTCACACGAACTCAGAACCCCACTTAATTCTATTAATGGTTTTTCTGAGGTGCTTTACGATGAAACATTTGGCACTTTAAACGATAAACAAAAGCAGTACGTTAAAAATGTATTGGTGAGCGGCAAACACTTACTGTTACTTATTAACGAAATACTGGATATGGCAAAAATTGAAGCAGGCAAAATGACTTTGACTATCTCTCATTTGCCGATACGTCAGGTATTACATGAAATTACAGGGCTAACAGCCGATACCGCTAATCAGAAAAAATTAGATATGTGCCTTGATATTGCTGATGACTTGCCACCAATTGAAGCTGACTCTTTGAAGGTTAAACAAATACTTTATAACTTGCTTTCAAATGCAGTGAAGTTCACACCAGATGAGGGTCAAATTGGCGTAAAAACACGACATACTGATACAGAAATAGAGATAATAATTTGGGATACGGGTATAGGCATTGCTGCTGAAAATATGGAAAAAATCTTTGAAGGTTTTTTTCGTATAGAGACCCCCTACTCTAGATTAACAGAAGGTACAGGGCTCGGACTGCCTATCGCAAAAAGTCTAGTAAAGTTGCATGGAGGCGAGTTTGTTATTGAATCTGAAGGTGTTAATAAAGGCACATCAGTTCGTATAACTTTGCCAATTAAACAAAAATCTGTGGTAAAGCATAATGAAATCCAAAATAGTTGTAGTTGATGATAATGCAAATAACCTATTGCTAGAGGAAGATCTTTTACTCATGGCAAATTTTGAAGTATTTACTGCTATGAATGCAAAAGATGCGCTTTTGACAATAAAGCGTGAGACTCCAAAAATTATTATATTAGATGTTCAACTCCCAGATATGTCTGGAACAGAAGTTGCTAAAATTTTGCGAGGTGAAAAAGAAACGGCAAATATCCCTATTGTTTTTGTTACGGCTTCTGTTTTACCCGCTGATATAGACCAATTACTGTGTATACCTAACAGTGCTTATATTTCTAAACCTATAGATACACGCACATTCGCCCAACAAATAAGTTTATACATAAAGTAATAACCGATTAGGTTTAAACTTTAATACACAGGAAAGTCTAATGAAAGACGATGCTTTAATTTTGGTTGTAGATGACAACCTACAAAATATTGAACTTATGCAAGCTTATCTTGAACCCAAGGGATATAAAACGGTTACAGCAACTAGTGGGCAAGAAGCATTAGACATTTTGGCACAACAACCAATCGATCTTATTTTACTCGATATTATGATGCCGGGTATGAACGGCTTTGAAGTAACGCGCCGTGTTAGAGAAGATGCTTTATTAAAGCTATTACCTATCGTACTTATTACTGCTTTAAGAGAGACAAAAGAGCGAGTTAAAGGAATTGATGCTGGTTGCGATGATTTTATTACAAAACCTGTAGACAAAAATGAGTTGTTATCGCGCGTTAAATCCCTTCTTAAAATTAAAGACTATAACGATTTAAGAACAAATTATCAGAGACAATTAGAAGCTGAAGTAGCCCAAAGAACGCAATCTTTAAAACAAGCAATGCAAAGCCTAAAAAATGCATCTCTTGAAACAATAAATAGATTAACCAAAGCTGCTGAATATAAAGATGAAGAAACAGGTGCGCATATTCAACGGATGAGCTTATATTCTGAAGCCGTCGCGCGTAGTGTTGGATTAGATGAGACGACAGTTGAAAATATTTTATTTTCAGCATCTATGCATGACCTTGGTAAAATCTCAACGCCTGACCATATTTTGCTAAAAGCGGGTCAATTAGATGCAGCAGAATGGGAAATAATGAAACAGCATACTGTTGTAGGCGCTAATATACTTTCAGGCTCTGACTCAGAAGTTATTAAGCTAGGTGAAATTATTGCCCGCTCACATCACGAGAAATGGGACGGCTCTGGTTATCCTGATGGTTTAAAAGGCACTGACATCCCTATTGCAGCACGCGTGGTTGCTATTGCTGATGTGTTTGATGCTCTTTCATCTAAGCGTCCTTATAAAAAATCATTTTCACAAGAGAAAACATTTGCCATTATTAAAGAAGGAAGTGGTAATCACTTTGATCCCGCAGTAGTTGATGCTTTTTTTGCAGTTCAAGAAGAGATTTTAGCGATTAAACAGAAGTATGCTGAAAAGTAATATAACGGCGAACTGGAGCAGCGATTGGATCACTGCTCACTAAAATAATATTTTACAATACGATTAAAACGCTTTAACTAAATTTTAGATGATAGTTAAAGTGACTACCATTCAAACATGTACGCCATTTTACTTATTGTTTTAAGCGGGACATTATGCGAATTACGTTTAGCATATAAGTGCTGCATTGATTTGTCTTTCACTTCACCCACTATCACTTCTTTTACTTGATAGCCTAAAGCAATAGCGGCTTGCGAGTACGCTATAAATTCCCACTTTTTAATATTGGTATTATCTACAATTACCAATGGCATATTTTGAGCAAGTGCATTTATAAAACGCGCTAAGTTTAAATTATGAAATTGCGACAATTTAAATTTATCGAAATGATATTCGCCCTGCTCATTAATAAAGTAATCATCAGTTGAGCAGATTAGGTATTGGCTTTCGTCAACTCCACCTAATTCGTCAGCAAGGCTTTGCGCATAATAAGACTTACCACTTCCTGGTAGTCCTCGTAAAATAAAAACTTGTTTCATAGCATCGATTTTTTAAGTGTGAATAAATATTAATTTAATTTGTTTGTTAATAATGCCACAAAATCATTAAATTTAAGAGTAACAAATAACAATAGTGGCAATTAAACTCTAAAAACTGTTTAAAAATAAACCGCATGCATAAAAACTTTTAAAGAGTTGCCCACAATAGTTTTTTTATTCAACTTTACTAGGTAAGATACAGGGTTCAAGTGCAGCGCCGTTTATGTGCAATTTATGCCCGAGTGTTGCGCACAGTTAAAATAAAATAGTTAGGCAACTTATATCATTGGAGTGAAGATGAGCCATTTAGCGATTTCAGAGCTATTAAAAGGCAATGTTGCGGTAGACAGCCAAGTAACAATTAAGGGCTGGATCCGTACTCGCCGCGATTCAAAAGCAGGAATTTCATTTTTAGCCGTTCATGACGGTTCGTGTTTTGATCCTATTCAAGCGGTAGTTCCTAATTCACTGAATAATTATGATGAAGTTACTAGCTTAACAGCCGGTTGTTCTGTGTCGGTTACTGGTGTTTTAGTGCAATCTGCTGGCCAAGGTCAGTCTTTCGAAATTCAAGCTAATACTGTGACTGTATTAGGTTGGGTAGAAAACCCAGATTCTTACCCAATGTCGGCAAAGCGCCACAGCATTGAGTACTTACGTGAGCACGCTCACCTTCGCCCTCGTACAAATATGATTGGCGCGGTAACACGTGTACGTAACTGTTTAGCACAAGCTATTCACCGTTTTTACCACGAGCAAGGCTTTTATTGGATCAGCACGCCAATCATTACGGCAAGTGACTGTGAAGGCGCTGGCGAAATGTTCCGTGTATCAACGCTTGATATGCAAAATTTACCGCTTACAGACAAAGGCGAAGTTGATTACAGCGAAGATTTCTTCGGTAAAGAAGCATTCCTTACTGTATCTGGCCAGTTAAATGGCGAGACTTACGCGTCTGCAATGTCAAAAATTTACACGTTTGGTCCTACGTTCCGTGCAGAGAACTCAAATACATCTCGCCACCTTGCAGAATTTTGGATGGTAGAGCCTGAAGTTGCATTTGCTGATTTAGAAGACATCGCAAAACTTGCTGAAAACATGCTTAAGTATGTATTCAAAGCTGTACTTGAAGAGCGCCGTGATGACATGGAATTTTTTGCACAACGTGTAGAAAAAACTGCAATTACGCGTTTAGAAGAGTTTGTAGATAAAGACTTCGCACAAGTTGATTACACCGACGCTGTAGAAATTCTTAAAACGTGTGGTAAAAAGTTTGAGTACGCTGTTGAATGGGGTGTAGATTTACAGTCTGAGCACGAGCGTTACTTAGCAGAAGAACACTTTAAAGCACCAGTAGTTATTAAAAACTACCCGCGCGATATTAAAGCATTTTACATGCGCCAAAACGAAGACGGTAAAACCGTTGCCGCAATGGACGTAGTAGCGCCTGGTATTGGTGAGATCATTGGTGGTTCACAACGTGAAGAACGCCTTGATGTACTTGATGCTCGCCTTGAAGAAATGGGCTTAAACAAAGAAGACTACAGCTGGTACCGCGATTTACGTAAATACGGTAGCGTGCCGCATTCAGGCTTTGGTTTAGGCTTTGAGCGCTTAGTTGCTTATGTAACAGGTATGGGCAACGTACGTGACGTTATTGCCTTCCCTCGTACTAAAGGCAGCGCAACTTACTAATTAGTAAGTAAACTGTTTAAAATATTGAAAACCAGTCAATTGGCTGGTTTTTTTGTGTCTTTAATTTACCGTATAAAAAAGCCGCAGCACTCAAAGAGCACCACGGCTTTCAACCAGAATAAATTTAAATTAGATGCTATAAAGCATTTTCTAACTGTGGCAGTACTTCAAATAAGTCAGCCACTAAACCGTAATCAGCTACCTGAAAAATAGGTGCGTCTGGGTCTTTATTAATAGCGACGATTACTTTTGAGTCTTTCATACCAGCTAAATGCTGAATTGCACCGCTAATACCTACTGCAATATATAAGTTAGGCGCTACAATTTTACCTGTTTGCCCTACTTGCATATCGTTAGGTACAAAGCCTGCGTCAACTGCTGCGCGCGATGCACCAATGGCTGCACCTAGTTTATCGGCAATGCCATTAAGTAGTGCGAAGTTTTCACCATTTTGCATACCACGACCACCTGATATAACAACGGTGGCTGCTGTAAGCTCTGGGCGTTCTGATTCGGTTTGTTCAACACTTACAAAGCTGCTTAATTGCGAATCAGATACTGTATCAATACTTGTTACAGCGGCTGCTGATTGCTCGCCTTGTAAATCAAAGCTACTTGCACGCACGGTAATTACTTTTTTGCTATCGAGTGACTTAACCGTTGCGATTGCATTACCTGCATAAATAGGACGTTTAAATGTGTCTGCGTCCACTACTGCGATAATTTCAGAAATTTGTGCAACATCTAATAACGCAGCAACACGTGGCATAAAGTTTTTGCCCGTTGTAGTGGCACTTGCAACAATATGGCTGTAACTGTCGCTAAGCGATAAAACTAAATCGGTCATGCTCTCAGCTAACTGATGCTCATACACGCTGTTATCGGCAACTAAAACATTAGCTACGCCATCAATGCTAGCAACTTGTGAGCTCATTGCACTTAAGCTGTTGCCGGCAATAAGTACATCAACAGGAAAACCCATTTTTACTGCGGCGTTAATAGTTTTTGAGGTTTCTGGTTTTAAGGCACCGTTGTCGTGCTCTGCAATTACGAGTGTTTTCATTTAAATCACCTTTGCCTCTGTTTTTAATTTTTCTACAAGCTGCGCTACGTCTTCAACAATAATTCCTGCGGTGCGTTTAGCTGGCTCTTCTACACTTACTAATTGAATGCGCGGTGTTAAATCAACACCAAGCGAATCAGCAGCTATTACTTCAAGCGGCTTACGTTTGGCTTTCATAATATTTGGTAGTGATGCGTAACGAGGCTCGTTTAAGCGTAAATCAGTTGTAACAACCGCTGGTAAGTTAAGTGCTACCGTTTGCAGGCCGCCATCAACTTCACGGGTTACGTTTACTTTGCCATTTTCAATAACAACCTTTGATGCAAACGTACCTTGGCCACGTTTAGTTAAAGCCGCTAACATTTGACCTGTTTGGTTGTTATCAGAGTCAATTGACTGTTTACCCAAAATAACCAGCTCTGGTGCTTCTTGTTCTACAATTTTGGCAAGAAGTTTTGCAATATGAAGTGACTCGAGCTTTTCATCGGTTTCGATGTGAATGGCTTTGTCGGCGCCAAGCGCTAGTGCGGTGCGTAATTGCTCTTGCGATGCTTTTGGACCAATAGTAACAGCAACAACTTCGCTTGCCGTGCCTGCTTCTTTAAGGCGGATTGCTTCTTCTATGGCAATTTCACAAAACGGGTTCATTGCCATTTTTACGTTAGTTAAATCAACGTCGCTGTTATCATTTTTAACGCGTGCTTTTACGTTGTAATCAATCACTCTTTTTATTGGTACGAGAACTTTCATAGGAACTCCATAATTATTTAAACCTACAAGGTAACGTGCACGTCAACCTATTTATTTTATGAAATTAGACTACTTCCTGTTGACGTAAACGTCAACCTAAAATAACCTTTAACTATTCACAGTCTGTAACGTTTAATTTGCAAGGTTAATAATAGGCTGTACACCTTATTTAAATGTGTAGTAAACATTCAAATAAGTCCGTCATAGATAAAGAGGTTATTATGGTCGAACGTGAAACCATGGAATTTGATGTAGTTATTGTTGGTGCAGGCCCTGCAGGGCTTTCAAGTGCAATTAAACTCGCGCAACTAGCACAAGAAAAACAACAAGAGTGCATGATCTGCGTCGTCGAAAAAGGGTCTGAAGTGGGCGCACATGTACTCTCTGGCGCGGTTTTTGAAACCAAAGCTTTGGATGAATTACTACCAAATTGGCAAGAACTGGGCGCCCCTGTTACGACAAAAGTAACTAACGATGAAATTTATTGGTTTAATAACGAACAAAAAGCGACATCAATCCCCCACTTTGCAACGCCTAAAACATTTCATAATGTCGGTAACTACATTGTGTCTATGGGTAACGTGTGTCGATGGCTTGCTGAGCAAGCAGAAGCGTTAGGCGTAGAGATATTTCCAGGATTTAGTGCTCACTCTTTAATAATTGAAGATAAAGCAGTGAAAGGCATTATTACTGGCGATATGGGAGTCGATAAAGACGGTAATGAAAAAGATGGTTACATGCCCGGCATGGAGCTTCGTGCAAAATACACTATTTTTGCAGAAGGCTGCCGAGGTCATTTAGGTAAGCAGCTAATTAATGAGTTTGCGCTTGATGCAGATTCATCGCCACAGCATTACGGTTTAGGCTTTAAAGAAATTTGGCAAATAGATGAAAGTAAGCATGAGCTTGGCAAAGTAGTTCATGGTACAGGTTGGCCACTAAGTGGTGACACAAATGGTGGTGCATTTATGTATCACAGCGAAAACAATCAAGTCGTTGTTGGTTTAATTGTTGATTTAAATTACTCAAATCCGCATTTAAGTCCATTTGATGAATTTCAGCGCATGAAGCATCACCCTGTATTTAAAAGCGTACTTGAAGGCGGTGAGCGTGTTGCATACGGAGCACGTGCAATCGCCAAAGGCGGCTTACATTCATTACCCAAAATGCATTTTGCTGGTGGTTTAATAGTGGGTTGTGATGCAGGCACACTTAATTTTGCAAAAATTAAAGGTAACCACACCGCAATGAAATCGGGAATGATTGCCGCTGACGTTATTTTTGAAGCGCTGCAAAGTGAGTTCGCAAATACCGATTTAGCTAATTACCAAAAAGCCTTTGAGCAATCGTGGGCTTATAAAGAGTTATATCAATCTCGTAACTTTGGCCCTGCAATGCACAAACTCGGTAAGTTTGTAGGCGGAGCATACAACACGCTTGATCAAAACATTTTTAATGGCGGTTTGCCGTTTACATTTAAAGATAATACGCCCGATCACTCTACCCTTGTTGATGCTAACGCCGCTGACAAAATAGCGTATCCAAAGCCAGATGGACAATTGAGCTTTGATAAACTCTCGAGCGTGTTTTTATCAAATACCAATCACGAAGAATCACAGCCGTGCCATTTAAAGCTTAAAGATGCGTCGATTCCTATCAACGTAAACTTAGTAAAATTTGATGAGCCTGCTCAGCGCTATTGCCCAGCAGGCGTATACGAAGTGCAAGAAGTAGAAGGCAGTAAAGAGTTTGTTATAAACGCTCAAAACTGTGTGCACTGTAAAACCTGCGATATTAAAGACCCTAGTCAAAACATTACATGGGTAACGCCAGAAGGCGCTGGCGGGCCAAACTACCCTAATATGTAGCTAAATTATGCGCAGAGTGGCTAACTAAGCACATTTTTTACATACAAATTATAAACATATCCTAAATTGCAGGGGCTTCGGCCCCTTTTTTACGTTATGCTTATGATAGTTTTAATAAATGTGAGTGTTAACTATGCCGTCGTCAAAAGTTGTTTTTCGTTTTTTAGCCGAGCCTACCGATGTAAATTTTGGTGGTAAAGTTCATGGTGGGGCCGTCATGAAATGGATTGACCAAGCTGGTTATGCATGTGCTGCTGGTTGGAGTGGTCATTATTGTGTAACAGTTTCGGTAGCGGGTGTTAAATTTAGACGCCCTATTCTCGTGGGTCAAATTGTAGAAGTAGAAGCTAAAATTGCCCATACGGGTAGAAGTAGCATGCAAATATTTATTCAAGTGCGTTGTGGCGATCCTAAAACACAAAATATGGTTGAAACAAATCATTGTGTTATTAGTTTTATTGCTATGGACGAAACGGGCTACCCAATAGAAGTCCCTTCGTTTAAAGCCGTAACCGAAGAAGATATTAAATTAGAAAACTACGCTATAAAAATGAAAGAAATAGCTATTGAAACAGAAAACTTGCTTCATAAAGTTTAAATTCCAATTAACACTTTAGAGATGTACCTAATAGGTATGTAAAATACTCATAATGTTTTGTAAAACATGCAACGTGCCTTTGAAAGTAAAATCATAGAAAAGTTCAATTTGTTTGCAAAACAACCTAAACGTCATAATAACCAATACAAAAGTAGTTGTTATGGCGTTTTATTAGCCTCTTTTGAAATTGGCATATTAGCTGCAATTAGATAATTGTCGTTTGATAAATTTAATCAAACATTTAAATTATTTTAAAGGAGCTATTCAATGATTAAAACACTTTCTCTTTCTGCGCTTGCTTTAGCAACAATGGGTTTTAACTCTGCAGCACACGCTGACATTTCTGATTTCGATTCTCCACGTATCTATACAGGTATTGGTTACGGTCAATATTCTTTTGAGTTTGAAGATAGCGACAACGACACTGACTTTGACGACGATGCACAAATGCTTAAAGGCTATGTTGGAGCACAATTTAACGAGTACTTGAGCTTAGAGCTTGCTTATCAAGATTTTGATGAAGTAAGTGATATTAGCAGTAAAGCTGAAGTTGATGGCGTATCGCTTGCCGCACGTTTAGGGTACCCAATAACAGAGAGCTTTTCTGTATATGCAAAAGGTGGTTGGCTTGAGTGGGATGCAGATTACACACAAGACTTACCAGTAGGTAGTGTATCAGCCTCTACAGATGGTGGTGATGCATTTTACGGCGCAGGTATTGAATACGCACTTACAACAAATGTTCAATTTCGTTTAGAGTACGAACGTTATAAACTTGATGACGATATTGACCCAGATATGGATGTAGCATCTGTGTCAGTTCAGTACATGTTTTAATTAATATTCAACGTGTATATAAAAGGTAAGCTTAGGCTTACCTTTTTTGTTTTAGGCTCTTTTTAAATACATCAATATAAATCAATCAGTCTAATAAATAACTTTAAACCGTATGGTCTATAAGCAATAAACTTACTTACATTAATGCCATAAACGCTAAATACGGGTAGAATAGCGCTCTATTTTATTTGTACCCGAGTACTATGAGCGATTACACCATTTCGGCTATTGGCCACATTGAATCTCCTTATAAACAAAAGTTTGCTATACCTAGGCAACCGCGTTTAGTGCCACAAGCTAAAGCAAAGCTTATATTTGCCCCCGATTTTAATCGCGAAGAATTTGTACGCGGGCTCGATGAGTTCACTCATATATGGTTACTATTTCGTTTCCACGAAACAGCAGATAAAGGCTATTCAGCGATGGTACGCCCTCCTCGCTTAGGTGGTAATGAGCGAAAAGGCGTATTTGCAACGCGCGCTACATTTAGACCCAACGCCATTGGTATGAGCGCTGTAAAGCTTGAAGGTATTGAGTATAAAAATGGCCAGCTTAGTTTATTACTCGCTGGTATTGATTTACTTGATGGCACACCGATTATTGATATAAAACCGTATTTGCCGTACTCAGACTCTATGCCTGATGCCAGCGCTGGTTTTGCCGATACTCGTCCAGAAACCGAGATGACGGTTGAATTTAGCCCTCAAGCAATCGAGTTTATTAATGCACAAACCCAGTACCCAGACTTACAAGAATTTATAGCCAATGTATTAAAGCAAGATCCTCGCCCCGCATACAAAAAACAAAAAGAAGGTGAGCAAAGCTATGGGATGACTTTGTACAACTTTAATATTCGTTGGCAGGTTAATGACTCGCATAACGTAGTAACAAACATAGAAAAAAACTAAATAACTCACTTAGCGCTTTAGTGTAAAAGCATCCGCTGGTAAACTTAAGCTCTATTAAAAGAATATAATTACTCTATTTCGGAAAAAACATGCGTACAAGCCAATATATACTCGCAACACTTAAAGAAACGCCATCAGATGCTGAAATCGTATCGCATCAGTTAATGCTTAGAGCCGGTATGATCCGTCGCGTCGCTTCGGGTTTATACACTTGGTTACCCTCTGGTTTACGCGTGCTACGTAAAGTAGAAAACATTGTACGTGAAGAAATGGACAAAGCTGGTGCCATTGAAATGCTAATGCCTGTTATTCAACCTGCTGATTTGTGGGAAGAGTCTGGCCGTTGGAATGAATTTGGTCCTGAGCTTATGCGCTTTACAGACCGTCATAACCGTACGTTTGCACTTGGTCCAACACACGAAGAAGTAATAACTGATTTCGTACGTAAAGAAATAAGCAGCTACAAGCAGCTACCAGTTACTTTATACCAAGTACAAACTAAAGTACGTGACGAACGTCGCCCTCGCTTTGGTGTTATGCGTGCCCGTGAATTTACAATGAAAGATGCGTACTCTTTTCACTTAAGTGAAGAATGTTTAGATGCAACTTATCAAGCAATGCACAAAGCATACTGTAATATTTTTGAGCGCCTAGGCCTTGATTACCGCCCTGTACTTGCAGATACAGGCTCTATTGGTGGTAGCTTGTCTCATGAGTTTCATGTACTTGCTGAATCTGGCGAAGATGCCATTGCATTTAGTGATGGCAGTGATTACGCCGCTAATATTGAAAAAGCAGAAGCACTGGCACCAAGCGAGCCGCGCCCTGAAGCATCAAAAGAGCTTAAAGCGTTTCCAACGCCTGATGCTAAAACAATTAACGAACTTAAAAAACACTATGGTGTTAAGCCACATCGCGGAGTTAAAACGTTAATCGTTTATGGTACGCCTGATGAAAACGAAGTACGTGGTTTAGTAGCCTTAGTACTGCGTGGCGATCACGAATTAAACGAGTTAAAAGCTGAAAAACACCCATTAGTAGACTCTCCGCTTGAAATGGCAACAGAGGCAGATATTGTTGCTGCTATTGGTGCAAAACCAGGCTCATTAGGACCTGTTGGCTTATCAATGCCTATTATTGTTGATAGAGCAGCTAACATACTTGCTGATTTTGTTGCCGGTGCTAATAAAGACGACGAGCATTACAGCGGTATTAACTGGGATCGTGACGTAACTGATTATGACGTTGCTGATATTCGTAATATTGTTGAAGGCGATATGAGCCCATGTGGCCAAGGCGTTTTACAAATTAAACGTGGTATTGAAGTGGGTCATATTTTCCAACTTGGCACTAAATACTCAGAAGCCATGAAAGCCGGCGTATTAAACGAAGGTGGTAAAAACCAAACCATGACGATGGGTTGTTACGGCATTGGTGTTTCACGTATTGTTGCTGCTGCTATTGAGCAGAACAACGATCAATACGGGATCATTTGGCCGAAATCAATCGCGCCATTCGACTTAGCAATTGTTCCTATGAACATGCACAAATCACATCGTATTCCTGATATTGCAAATAACCTTTACCAAGGTTTAAAAGATGCAGGTTTAGACGTGCTATTTGATGACCGTAAAGAGCGCCCTGGTGTTATGTTTAACGACATGGAGCTAATTGGTGTGCCATTTACACTGGTAATTGGTGAGCGTAACCTTGACGAAAACAAAGTTGAGCTTAAAAACCGCCGTACAGGTGAAAAGCTAATGATTGATATTGATACAGCAATTGATGCAATTAAAGCAGCTGTTAAAGGTTAACAAAACGCACGCTTAAAAAAGACTATAGGCCGCATTTAAAATGTGGCCTTTTTTATGCGTAATCATAGCTGATCATCAACTCACCTTTCCTCGATGTTTTAATTACGTGACTTTGTATAAATTGTCATGGAGGCTTCGCTAAAGTGTCTCATAAGTGTCATTAGATTTATCTACAGTGTTTAATTATTACAATATAGATGACGGGCATGACAAACAATCAGCTGCGTAAAAAACAACACTACCCTACTATTTGGATATCTGATGTTCATTTAGGTTACAAAGACTGTAAAGCCGATTACTTACTCGATTTTTTAAACTCAGTAGAATCTGACACTCTTTATTTAGTGGGAGACATTATTGACTTATGGTCAATGAAACGACAGTTTTATTGGCACCCCTCGTATTATCAAGTATTAAACTCTATACAAAAAAAGCAGCTAGCGGTACACGCGTCATTTATATTCCCGGTAATTATGATGAAACGTTTAGGAACTATATAATACCAACCTGCATAAATCTCTGATCAATTTAACGAATTAAATTGCACTATAACGTCGTTAAAAATTTTTTATTTAGAACAACTAGATACAAAAATTTTTGCCTAGTTTTAGCGTAATTTTCTTAACGTTAAATAGACCTCATATAAGCAGATTGGTATAAATCAAACATTATTTGGTATTGAAATCCACCAGCAGTTTATTCACACCACTAAAGCTAATAAACGTTTTTTACTCGTACATGGCGATGACTTTGATTCTGCAACGCGCTACAAAAAATTGATTAGTATAGCGGGTGATGTAGGGTACGACTTACTCTTGTTTTTAAATCGCTGGACCAATCGTATACGTAAAATGTTTGGAGGTAATACCAATTCGCTTAATTAAGTGTTCTATTCTGAGGTGAGAAAATCGTGTCGATAACCAGGCAAAAATTTCGTTATTTAGTTGTTCTCGGCAATTGCTCCTGCATTGCTCTACCTCCTGCATCCATGCAGTCGTATATCAGAAATTTTTAACGCAGTTAGCGTCAGATTTAATCCCTCAAATTGATTAAGTATTAATGCGGATTGGTATAATTACTACTCGCTCGCATCATTGATAAAAGCTCGCGTACACAAAGCACGTGAAGCGATTAAAGCGTTTGAGAATGCTGCAATTCATGAAGCTAAAAAACAAAACGTAGACGGTATTATTTGTGGACACAGACATCATCCCAAAATAAAAGTTGATGACGGAATTATTTATTGTAACGATGGAGATTGGATTGAGAGCTGTACAGCGCTTGTAGAGCAGCAAGATGGAAAAATTGAATTACTGCACTGGTCAGATACACAAACCGTACTCGATAGCGCCGACATAACAAAGTTAAATATATCAACTGATGCTAAACCAAAAAAATCAGCTGCATAAGCAGCTGATTCTCATTTTATGGTGTTTAACTTTGCCAAGTGATTAACTTAGCCAAGTGATTAACTTATCTTTTAGCGTTACTGGCTTGATTGGTTTAGTAATATAGTCGTTCATGCCTGCAGTTAAACAGCGCTCTCTATCACCTTCCATCGCGCTTGCTGTCATAGCAATAATAGGTATGTAAGTGTAATCTACCCCGGCCTTACTATTTCTGATTTCACTTGTTGTATCGTAGCCATTTAAATTAGGCATTTGGCAATCCATTAAAATAACATCAAAAGCTTGCTCTGTATTTTCTCTCAATGCTTCTAATGCCTCTACACCGTCTGACGCACAAGTGATTTTTGCTTTAGTGCGTTTTAAAATCGCCTTAGCTACTTCAATGTTTATCATATTATCGTCTACTAGTAATATATGATAAGCAGATAAGTCAGGCTCTACTTGTTCTTCTGTTACGCCTTTAGGTGGCGCTATAATGCAGTCATTACTAGCACCAAATAAGCTGGCTAATTTATAACTAAATTGATCTTGGGTAAGCGGTTTATTTAAAATATGACTACCTTCCGGTAACACTATTTTTGTTGGTTTGTCGGTCACCATGTCGCGTAAAATTAAGACATACTTTTTATTAAATTGTTTACAGTGATCAATTAACGCATCAATTTGAGGGTGCTCATCATCAATTAACAATAAGTCAGCTTCAAACTCTTTATGCTCACTAAAGTAGTCGAGTCTTACAATGTTTTCTGCATTTACTTTACAGGTTAGTAGCAATAAATCGCACACGTTTTTATAAACGTTATCGCGCGCTATTAATGCCGCTACGTTAATACTTGTAGCAAGTTCAATACCTGTGTTTAGTTTTTTCTCTTGTGCTACATGTAGCTCAACTGTTGCGGTAAACGTACTACCAGCGCCCTTTTCACTTATAACCGTAATATTACCACCCATTAACTGAGCAAGTTTTTTACATATAGATAAGCCTAAGCCTGTACCACCAAAATGACGGGTTGTACTTGAGTCTTCTTGTGTAAACACTTCAAATAGTTTGTCTATGTTCTCTGGCGCTATACCAATACCCGTATCTTTTATTGTAAAGCTCATTAATAGCTTTGAATCGGTAATATACTTAGAGCCAACAGTTAGACTTACTTCACCTCGGTGGGTAAATTTAAATGCATTATTAACTAAATTAATTAAAATTTGTTTAAGGCGATGGCTATCACCAATAACCATTCTGTCTACTACGTCTTTAGTATCTAAAAATACTTCAAGGCCTTTGCGCTGGCCCTGTAACGCTAAAGAGCTAATCATATCGCTACATACTGTAACAACATCAAATGTATGATTATCAATATCAAGCTTACCCGCTTCTATTTTAGAAAAATCGAGAATATCGTTAATCAGATTCATCAATGAGTTAGCACTGCTGTTGGCTAGCTTTAAGTAATGATATTGTTGTTCACTTAAACCATCTTCTTTGAGCATTTCAAGCATACCCAAAACGCCATTCATCGGTGTGCGTATTTCGTGAGATATATTTGCTACAAAATCACTTTTTGCTTGGCTAGCTGCTAATGCTTGGTCAATTGCGCGCTCTAACTCAATAGTCCTTTGTGATACTTTTAGCTCTAAAGTGCTATTTAATCCTTCAAGCTCTGATTGAGTATTTTTTAATGAGCTAATATTTCTCAAAATGGCCGCAACTTGGTAACGGTTATTGTAAACATCAAAAATACTGCTTAGCGTAATTGAAAAATATTGTTTGTTGCCATAACCATCTGTGTAGATAGCTTCAAATGGCATTTTTGATCCGTTTGAAATAGTCTCTTCAATACAATTATTGTCAGCGTCATTTAAATTAAACAGCGAAACAAAGTCAGGACTATTACCAGTAATTGAAGTACCAAAAATATCTTTAGCTGTATTATTAAAGTGTACAACCTGACCGTTTTGCTCAATTGTAAAAATAGCATCGAGCGAATTTTCAATTACTTTGTTATTTTGCTCTTTTAAAGAATGTATTAGCAACTTACGGTTTATAAAACGTTGGTATAAAAAGGCAATAACTAAAAATACGCTAAAAAACACCACTAGTATTGCAATAAAGTTTTGACGCCTTTCGTTCACCTTTACAAACAACGTTTTAGTATTAACACTTACACCAAGCTCTAAAGGTAACATGGCAATATCACCATCAAACGAAATACGCTTTTTTAATGTATAAGCAATTGGATAATTACTTAGCGGTAAAGTACCTTGCTCTGCCATTGTAGTGTCAGTTGTAAACTCTTCAGCCCACGTTTTAGCTTTATTAAATTCAAAACCAAAGCGTAGTTGAGGGTTTGGATGATATAAAAATTCACCTTCATTGTTCATAAGGTAAATTTGTATTCCTTGAGGGGATTCTACCGTTAAGCTTTTTATTAATTTATCTGCAAAGTAGTTAGTGACTAATATTGCAAATATTTTATTTTTTTCATCAAAAACTGGTTTAGCTACACGAAAAGTACTGATGTAAGGTTCTTGTATTTGTCCATTTTCACGATTGTAGTTAATTGGTGAAATATAAACACTTTTCTTATCAAGCATACTCGCTTTGATTATGTAGTCGCGTTGGCCTTTCTGTTGTAATTGCAGGCCTTGTAAGCGATTAATCTCTCCGAGTTGATTTCTATCAACCCTGACAACCTCTTGACCACCATCTTCGAGCGTAATATAGCGGGCTTGCAATATACTGTCATCAGTTTGCATAAAGCCTGTAAATATACTTGCTAAGCGCTCTTGCCAAATATCAATAGGTGTTCCAAGAATTGGATCAATGAGTTTATTTTCTTTTGCGCGAGTAATACCTTGAATAGGAGGCGTTGCATCTAAAAAGCGGATTGCGGTAACACTATCTTTAAGATGTTTTTTTAGTGAAAGGCTTTTTGTTTCAAGCTCACGCTTTAACTCTATTTGAGCTGAATGGTAAACATCACTTCTTACTTTTTGATCGAACAGGTATAGAGAAGGCAAAGCTATAAGAGCAAATATTATTGTTGCAACTAGCATTAATTTATTATTTTTTGTTACATTCAACAAAATATTTCTTTTTAACATTTACCTTCACCATAAATTTTTATTGTTATTAGTATAGAGCATTAAAGTAAAAAATGGACCCTCTAACTAATTAGTTATCGTTATAATTTTTATAATAAAAAGACTAAATCATTAGTTTTTTTAAAGCGAACTTCTTATATGAATTATAAATGAATAAGAGCGATAATATTGCTAGATATAATTTATAAAAGAACTGGTTTCATGATTGATCGGTTTAAAATATAAAAGGTAGCAATTGCTACCTTTTATAAGTTTTTAGGTCACTAAGTATATATTATCTAAATAATACATCTTCTCGATTAAACCATTTAACGCAAAATGCCAGTAGCCCAGCTGCAATGATTGCTGTTGCTAAAAATATTAAGCCTACAAAGGTGTAATCAACTGTCCCTTTTACTATTTCTTTAATTGCTAATGCTACGTTTGTAACAGGAATGAATGCGGTTTTAGCAGTAAGCTCCATATTTGGCATTATTGAAATAATAATAGGGAAAAACACGCCCATGCTAAGTGGGGCCATATAGTTTTGTGCTTCTTTAAACGTACGTGCATAGATAGATATAGCCAAGGCTAAAGCCGAAAATATAGCTGCAACAGGTAATAGCAGTACAAATATCATCAGTAAATCGGTTACCGCTAATGTACTAAATGCCGCTTTAATAAAATCAAGATCAGCAAATGCTAATGCCAGTGCTATCCAGCAGCCCATACTTAAGACCGTTATGGTTGTGGAGGCAATGGATGTAGTTAACAAGGTTATAAACTTACCAAGCACGAGCTCTGTACGCGTAATAGGTGTAAGCAGAAGTGTTTCTAGTGTGCCACGTTCTTTTTCGCCTGCGCCTAAATCAATAGCCGGATAAGTTGCTCCCATTAATACCAGAGGTATAAGTAAGTAAGGTAGGAAGCCGCCAATTTTTTCGCCTAGATTTTCACGTTTATCGGCTGTATCTACTTTTATTACTTCAATTGGGTTAAGAATAGATTTTTGTACAGACTCTTCAATACCAAAACTGATTAGCTTTTGAGTTTGGAGCACGTCACTGTATTCTTTTGCGAGTTCTTTAACTCGTTCGAATAAAAAGTTGATAGATTTTGAATCGTTAAACACAACCTGCCACTGGCTTTGTTCACCGCTATCTAAAGTTTGCTCAGCATGGCTTGGTAAATAAATACCCATATCAATATCGCCAGCTATAACGCCTGCTTTAAGCTCTTCGATGTTATTAAAGGTTTTAGCACCTTTATAAAGCTCAAAACTTTTGTGATAAAACACTTTGTCAGTAAATTCTTGTGCGTATTCACCGTTAATAATAGCGTATGTATTTACTTTTTGTTCTGCGTCCATTGCTGCTTGTGAGCTTATAAATGCCATTACGGCAAACAATAATGGAAATATAGCAACAGGTAGCGCTACAACAAACAGTAGCGTTTTTTTATCGCGAAGGAGTTCTCTTAATTCCTTTTTAAATACTTCAAACATCATGTTTCTCCGTTAATATATTCATAAAGGCTTGGTTTAGCTCTTCGCTATTACCTGCTTGTTTAAATTCTTCTACTGTCCCGTCAAAGCAGCTAACGCCTTCGTTAATTACAGCAACTCGGTCACATAAAAGTGCAACTTCATCTAAATGATGGGTAGAAAAAATAACAGGTGTACCTTGCGCCTTTAAGCCTTTAATAAATTGAATAACGGTTTGAGTTGTCATTATATCGAGCCCAGTTGTTGGCTCATCGAGCACCACTACTGCTGGGCGATGTACAACAGCACGCGCTATATTAGCTTTTTGCTTCATACCAGTTGATAGGTTTTCAGCACGTTTATCAATAAACTTATGCATATCAAGCAATGTGAATAGCTCATCACAACGCGATGCAATATCGTTTTTGCTCATACCGTGAAGCTTTGCAAAATATTCTATGTTTTCTTTTACCGTTAAGCGACCATACAAACCGGTAGAGCCCGATAAAAAACCGATAGACTTACGCCCCAGTAGCGGTTTTTTTACAATGTCGTTTCCAGCAATTGTTATTGAACCTTCATCTGGCTTTAATGCGGTTGAAATCATTCTAAGTGTTGTTGTTTTACCTGCGCCATTGGGTCCTAGTAATCCAAGTACCTCACCCTTCGCGCAGCTAAAGCTGACGTCTCTTACTGAGTGAAAATAGTCTTTATCTTCACGAGGATCGATGTCGTCTATTTTATTTTTTTTGTGATCTTTAGTTAGCTTAAATTTCTTTTTAAGCCCAGCAACTTCTATCATATTCGTATCCTTCGTTTCGCTCTAAAATAATCTGTATTGTTATAAAAAGAGTCGTCTTTGTTTTCATCATGCCAGCCAGGCACGCCTAATAAAGGCAGTGGTGAAAGCTGTTTATTATCGGCTAAGCAGTTATCTATTTTAATCATCTCATAAAGGGCTTGGTCTAGGTACTGATATTGCGTTACTAAATCTTTACAAAATATTTCATCTGGTACACAAACAAACAATGCTTTACCCGTTAAACCTATATAAGGTTTAGTGAGCATTTCATAATTAGCATGGCCAAACATAAACGCTTTAATGCTTTTTCCCCATTCACTTTTATGCTTAACAAATGCTGTTTTCCATTGGTGATCGCGAAGCAACTCTTGCCATTTAGTATCGCTTATTGCCAGTACAACGCCACATTCGTCAAAGAGCGTTAATGCATTACGATGTTTGGTACGCTTTTGCAAACCATGCTCAGCTATATCTTGTACATGTCGCTGGTTTATAAGGGCTTTAGTTTTAGGAAATAAACACCAAATAAAGCCACCAAACAAGTCATGCCAATTTTCGCTTCGTGTAGGTACAACGCCAGTTTCAAAAATAACCTGTTCGTAATAACGATCGCCAAAATCTACCTTTGCATCATCTTCAAAAGTAATAGGAATATTATTCGCATTAATAGCGGTTAAAAATGGAGTAAACCACTGCGGCGCAGGCCAATCTGTTAGTTCGTTAACTTTAAACAGCTCACGTAAGTGCGAAAATGCACCGGTTTCTAAACTGCTGATTTGCCACTGCTCGGGGGGAGTAAAACGCTTCATTTAAACCTTTAACAATTTATGCCTATAATTTACGAGAAGTTTACCGCAAAAACTGGTTCTACTTAATAGAAGTTAATATACTAATCACAACTTAAAACAAAAAAAGAGCTGACATGAAACATTATTTCTCTCTCACACTCCTTGCCACTGCTGTTTTAGCAGGCTGTGCAACAACAAGTATTACGCCTACTGATGTAACCAATGGTTATAACAGTATTCAAGCTGATGAACTGGCTAAACATGTAAAAGTACTCGCTTCGGACGAATTTGGTGGCCGTGCTCCTTCATCGCCTGGCGAAAAGCTAACGCTTGATTATTTAACTGCGCAGTTTAAAGCTTTAGGTTTGGCTCCTGGTAACGGCGATAGTTACTTACAAGAAGTACCGTTAGTTTCTTTAGAAGCAGATTCGAACATGGTGCTTAATATTGGTGGTAAAGATTACCAATACAAAAAAGACATGGTTATGGGTAGTAGCCGAATTAGCGCACAAGAAGGCATAGAAAACTCAGAACTTGTATTTGTGGGTTATGGCGTTAATGCACCTGAATATAACTGGAATGACTACGAAGGCTTAGACGTTAAAGGCAAAACAGTGGTAATGCTGGTTAACGATCCGGGCTTTGCAACAAAAGATCCCGCTTTATTTACTGGCGATGCGATGACCTATTATGGTCGTTGGACATACAAATACGAAGAAGCGAGTCGCCAAGGTGCCGCTGGTGCAATTATTATTCATGAAACAGCACCCGCATCTTACCCGTGGTCGGTTGTTGAAAACTCGTGGAGCGGCGAGCAGTTTGGTTTTCAAAAAGAAAACAACAATATGGACCGTGTTGCAGTTGAAGGCTGGGTTACAACTGACGTAGCAAAAGAACTTTTTGCTAAAGCCGGTTTAGATTTTGATACTGCGAAAGTAAACGCAGCTAAAGGTGCTTACCATGTTGATATGGGTGACTTAACCGCTTCTGTTAGTATTAAAAATACGATTAAAAAGTCGGTGTCGTACAACTTTATTGCTACTTTACCAGGAAGTGAGCAACCAGATGAGCATGTTATTTACTCAGCTCACTGGGATCACTTAGGTACAGATAAAACGCGTAAAGGCGATCAAATTTATAACGGTGCTCACGACAACGCAACTGGCACAGCCGGGCTAATTGAAGTAGCCGAAGCCTTTACTAAATTACCTAAGCATCCTAGCCGCTCAATGACCTTTTTAGCGGTAACTGCTGAAGAGCAAGGTTTATTAGGCTCTAAGTACTATGCAGCTAATCCAGTAATTGCAGCTAATAAAACAGTGGCTAACATAAACATGGATAGCTTAAATTTATTAGGCAAAGTAAAAGACATGAATGTGGTTGGTATTGGTAAATCACAAATGGATGAGTTTTTAGAAACTGCGGCTAAAGAGCAAGGCAGAACAATATCTGGCGATCCTAAACCATCATCAGGTGGCTATTACCGCTCTGATCACTTTGCATTTGCTAATATGGGTATTCCAGCCATGTACGCAGGTGGCGGTACTGTTGCTGCTGATGAAGAAACAGCTAACTACCGTAAACGCATGAGCTTAGTACTTCGCGGTTGTTACCATCAACCGTGCGACCGCTACCGTGATGAATGGGATTTATCGGGTGCTGTTCAAGACTTACAATTATTTTATAAAGTAGGTTTTGATATTTCTGAAACAGAACAGTGGCCAACATGGAATACAAACTCTGAATTTCAGCGTAAGTAGCCTTATTTGAGTTTACTTATCGAAAAATTCAAAGTGAGTAATCGATTTAAATAGATGTAAATGATATTGATTATCATTTAATTAAAATATACAGTGTGACCTAGTTAATTTATTAGGTCGCATTGTATGATTTCACTCCCTCACATTGGTTTTATTACTCCTGCCTCAAAACGATTTTTGAGCCAAAATAAACGCTTACTGCTGCCTTTATTTATTTTAACTTGCCTTGCAATACCGCAATTACGCGAAATAACAATGACCGCACTGAGTGATGCATTTTTTCAAGTGAGTGTGTTTGTTGCTGCTACCCTTTTAATTTATTACTACGCTATAGAACACTTACCTCAATTAGAGCTTAGTTATTTAAGTGCCAAGTCCCCTATTTTAGAAATTAGCTTTGCAGCGGTTTTAGGTGCATTACCTGGCTGTGGTGGCGCTATTATTGTGGTTACTCAATTTACAAAAGGCCAAGCAAGCTTTGGTGCTATTGTTGCTGTGCTAACAGCTACAATGGGAGATGCAGCATTTTTATTACTTGCTACCCGCCCTACTGAAGGCTTGTTAATTATGGGAATAGGGTTAGTTGTGGGTACATTCAGTGGTTTACTGGTTAATACAATACACAAAAAAGACTTTTTACGCCCAACAGCGCAAGAACAAAACCACCAAATTAAAATACTCTCAACTAACATTATTAAAATCAGCAAACCGGTTTGGATGGCAGCAATTATCCCAAGCCTTATAATTGCCTTTTTGATTGCGTTTAATGTTGATTTTTCACAGTTTGGTTCAAGCACAAGTACTGTAATTACGCTATTTGGTGCATTAATGGCTTTATTTATTGTTAGTATTTGGGCACTTTCGTCAAGAGGTGAAAGCTATCAAGAAGTAACGTCAGAAGACGATGCATGTAACCCCCCTTCTAAAATAATAAAAGTATTACAAGATACCCATTTTGTAACGGCATGGGTTGTAGCCTCTTTTATGCTATTTGAGATTTTGGTTAATATTGCAGGACTTGATTTAAAAACGTGGTTTGTACATTACGCCTATTTAGCCCCATTAATTGCAGTGCTTATTGGATTTTTACCCGGCTGTGGCCCGCAAATAATTGTTACAACGCTTTATATTCAAGGCATTATTCCCTTTAGTGCTTTAGCAGGAAACGCAATTTCTAACGATGGTGATGCGTTATTTCCAGCAATAGCAATGGCGCCCAAAGCTGCAGTTATAGCTACGCTTTATACGTCTATTCCCGCTTTAGCTGTAGGCTACGGGTTATATTTTTTTGCTGATATTTAAAAAGTGAGATTTAAAAACACAAAAAAGCTCAGCAATTGCTGAGCTTATTACATGTTGAGTTATTCTTACTTATACAGTTGTAGGTTCTACTGCTAATTCTTTTGGATTTGGACCAAAATCGTTTTCGCCTTCGTGTGAATCTTGAGCAAGGAAAACAATTAAAACAATCCAGCCAATTACTGGCACTAACCAAAGTAGCTGCCACCAGCCTGAACGACCAGTATCATGAAGACGACGAGCACCCGCACTCAATTGAGGGATCAATAAAGCCAAGCTATATATTGTGCTTACGAACATTGTGTCTGTAATACCATCTATAACACCTGTCAAAAACGAAAAACCAATATTAATTAGTATAAACATCCAATATGCTTTACGACGATTACGGCCTGAAAAATCTGCGTAGCTACGCAACGCGTTCATATAATGTTCCATGAAATTTCCTTAGTGTTATTATTTATATTCCCTAACGGGGTTAACTATATTACTTTTTAGTAACATTTGTATCTTAATTAAAAACAGCGCACATTAAAACAAAAAACCAGCTAAAAGCTGGTTTTTATCACATATTAGCAATTTAGCTATTAACTCATAGCCATCATCATTGCAGATGGGTTTTCTAAGTACGATTTCCATAGGTTATTGAAGCGAGCAATAGTGCCGCCATCAATAACGCGATGATCGCCAGACCAACTTACTTGCATAATAGCTTTACTTACAACCTGCCCACTTTCGTCAAAACGCGGTAAATGCTGTAGTTTACCAAGCGCAACAATCGCCACTTCAGGCTTATTAATAATAGGGGTCGCGATAGTGCCGCCAATCGCACCAATATTAGAGATGCTAATTGTCCCACCTTTTAAATCATCGGGTGCAACACGCCCTTCTCTTGCTGAATGAGTTAAGCGTGTTAAATCATTTGCCACATCAACAATGCTCTTACTCTGACACGATTTAATATTAGGCACTAATAAACCAATTTTTGAATCAACCGCTATACCAATATTATGGTCGTTATAATAAGTAAGCTCTGAGCATTCATCGTTCACTTTTGAATTAAGTACTGGGTATTCTTTCATAGCCAGTGACAATGCTTTTACAAAAAATGGCATCATGGTGAGCTTAACGCCCTGTGCTTTGTACTGCTCTTTTAAAGAACTACGCAAAGCTATAAGCTGTGTTAAATCTATTTCGTCACTGAACGTAAAGTGCGGAATAGTTGAAACCGAAGCTACCATTTGCTTGGCCATGGCCGCTTTAATGCCTTTAATTTGCTCTACCCGTACGCCACCGCTTTGATTCTGTGTTTGGTTTTGTACTGCACTTTGAGAAGCATCGCTATTAAGCTGTGAAGTATCAATAGTATTTGGCACTTCGCCTTTTACAAACTCTTCAATATCTTGCTTGTAAATACGTCCATTTTTACCACTACCTGGTACACAGGTTAAATCAACATCTAGTTCGCGAGCTTTACGACGAACCGCAGGTGATGCAACCGCTTTTTGATTGATAATTTTAGTAGCTTGCTGCGTTTTAACAACAGGTGCAGTTTTTTCAACAACAGCATTAGTTTGTGCCTTTACGACCGCTTGGTTTATATCAACATTTGGCTTAGCTGCACTGCCCGCAATTGTCATTTGAAACAACGGGCTATGTACTTTAGCTATTTCGCCTTTTTGATAATATAACTTTTGCACTGTACCTGTATATTTTGCCGGAATTTGTACTAATGCTTTATCCGTCATTACATCGCAAACAGCTTGGTCTTCTTCTATTTCGTCGCCTTCAGCAACTAACCAATCAACAATCTCACACTCAACAATACCTTCACCAATATCCGGTAATATAAAGTCCTCAACCACATCAGCTGCATCATTAGTTTTATTTTCAGCTTGTACTGGCTCTTGTACTACTTCATTGCTAATGCTTTCACCTGCTACATCCATAGCGAATAAAGGGGCATGTACTTTAGCAATCTCACCTTTTAGATAATATAGCTTTGAAATAACGCCATCATGCACTGCCGGAATTTGTACTAATGCTTTGTCTGTCATAACATCGCAAATTGGCTGATCTTCAGATACGGTATCGCCTTCTTGTACTAGCCATTCAACTACTTCGCATTCAACAATGCCTTCACCAATATCGGGTAATATAAAATCTTTAGCCATGGTAACCCCTAAAAATCCATTGATTGTTTAATTGCAGCCAACACTTTTAGTGCATCCGGTACGTATTCTTTTTCAAGTGCCAGCGGGTATGGCGTATCTAGACCACATACACGTAAAATTGGCGACTCTAAATGCAAGAAACACTCTTGTTGTATTGTCGCGGCTATCTCTGCACCAAAGCCATTGGTTATAGGCGCTTCATGACTCACGATTAAACGGCCGGTTTTAATAACCGATTTAGCAATCGTTTCAACATCCCATGGTAAAATACTACGAAGATCAATAACTTCACAGCTTATACCTTGCTCACTTGCTTGCTTTGCTGCATCTTCAATAATCTCCATTTGAGCACCCCACGCTAAAAGCGTAATATCGGCCCCCTCTTGTACTACTTCAGCCGTGCCTAATTCAATACTATAATCTTCTTCTGGCACTTCGCCAATTGATGCACGATATAAACGCTTAGGCTCAAAAAATATGACCGGGTTATCATCTTTAATTGATGCACGTAATAAACCTTTAGCTTGATAAGGGTTACGCGGTACAACTACTTTCAAACCAGGTGTGTGCGCAAAATACGCCTCGGGTGATTGTGAATGGTATAAACCACCGGCAATACCGCCACCATAAGGTGTACGAATAGTTAAGTTACCGACATTAAATTCATTACCACTGCGATAACGAAATTTAGCGGCTTCATTTACTATTTGATCAAACGCTGGGAAAATATAATCAGCAAATTGAATTTCTGCCAATGCAGGCGCACCAAAAGCAGCTAAACCATTAGCAAAACCTAAAATACCTTGCTCGGTTAAAGGCGTATTAAAAACACGATGTTTACCGTACTTTTCTTGCAAGCCCGATGTTGCTCTAAAAACACCACCAAAGTAACCCACATCTTCACCAAAAATACAGGCTTGAGGGTGTTCGTTCATTGTAATGTCGAGCGCAGAGTTAATTGCGTGTAGCATATTCATTTTAGCCATTACTTAATTCTCCCTGCTGTTACTGGGTAGGCATCTGGATGCTGTTTTATATGTTCTTTTAGCTGCTCGTATTGGCGTTGCAATAATGGAATAGGTGTATCGTAAACGTCAGATACCAATTCTTCTAAAGCGGGCTTTGCAACAACTTCAGCACGCTTAAGCGCGGCTAAAATTTCTTCACGAATCGACTCTTTTGCTTTTATATCGTCATCTTCGTTTAGCCAGTCTTGCTTAACAAGCCATTTTCTAAACTTTTCAATAGGACACGTTTGATGATTCGCTTCTTCATCTTTAGAGCGATAACCACTTGGATCGTCTGACGTAGAGTGCGCACCTAAACGATACGCAATCGATTCAATTAATACAGGTTCACCTTGTGTAGAGGCTATTTCACGTGCTTTCTTAGTCGCCGCATACACAGCAAGTGCATCTGTGCCATCAACACGGATTGTTTTAATGCCATAGCCCACGCCACGAGATGCAATACCGTCACCTTTAAATTGCTCATCAGCAGGGGTTGATATTGCATAGCCGTTATTACGTGCAAAAAATATAACCGGCGCTCTGTGAACCGCTGCCATATTTAAACCAGCATGAAAATCACCTTCAGATGCAGCACCTTCACCAAAATAACAAATAGTCACGTTATCAATTGTGCTGGCAAGCTCACCTGTTTTAGCGTCGATGTGTTTGATTTTTTGACCATATGCATATCCTGTTGCCTGTGGTATTTGTGTACCTAGCGGCGAAGAAATAGTCATATAGTTCAATTCTTTAGAACCATAGTGAATCGGCATTTGACGACCTTTGCCTAAATCCAATTCGTTTGAAAACATTTGGTTCATAAATTGATCGAGGGTAAAACCACGATAATGAAGAGCGGCTTGTTCGCGATATTGCGCCATAATCATATCGTCTTGATCAAGCGCCGCAGCAGAGGCTGTAACGGCCGCTTCTTCGCCTAAACACTGCATATAAAAACTTACGCGGCCCTGGCGCTGTGCGCCTTGCATACGTTCATCAAGCAAGCGAATAAAACGCATGGTTTCGTATAATTTAAGTGCGGTATGTTTTGAAATATCAGGTGCGTTTGCACTAGGATGAATGTCGCCGTCCTCAGTTAAAATACTAAGGGTTGGAATATTAAGCGCATTACCATCTATAAATTCTAGATCATGATTAATATTCAGCGATACGTTATTGGGATTACTCATAACCTACCTTCTTTTGTTGTCGGAAAAACAGCGCCCCTGTGGATTATTATTATGGGTGATGGTTGCGAATAAACTTTGCAACATCTGCACTGTCTTTAATTAAAGCTGCCAACACTTTACGTTAACGTAAAGTGTTATTCAACAGATCTGTGACGAAAGAAAAGTAAATACTGTTTAAAAAACTGGCAAGTTAACGATACGCTTACTTTAATTAATATTAATCATATAGTTAACTTTAAGTTACTGGTGGTCTGATGAGTTAAATTAGACGAAATTGCTATCAATATCCATTGGAATAACAGTAAGGAGTGCTCTTTGCCCTAATGCTACGCTCGCATTTGGAAAAATAATAGCCTCTCCTTCAACGTCAGCGTAAATCGCTGTATCACCGTCGGTTGCAAGTAGTGCACCTTTCGCAAAGCCAGTAAAGTTCTCGGCATCGTCAGAAAAAGGAAAGCTAAAATCGTTCTGCGTTCTATTTATTGTGCGATGGACAGCAAACAATTCAAAATCGTTTGCATTAAATTCAGGATATTTAACTTCATTTTGACTAATTAATGCAGTTAAGGTTTGCTTTGTTTTTTCAAAGCGAGCCATGTCGTTTTCACCAAATGGCTTAACTTGGCCCAGCTCTACAGTAAACGAATCAGCACCATGTACAAATGATGAGTAATAGCTAAATGTTGTTGCTGGAGATTTCATCATAAGCACGGTATTTACACCACAGCTCAATAAAAATTGTAACTGCGATTTTTTCCAAGGCTTACCATGCAAATAGGGATATACAGCAAATTTTTCGTTTTTAGAACCACGAATAGCCGTATGTAAATCGTAATGGCATCGGCTGCTGCCCTGCTCACCACGTGCATAAAAGTCGCTTACGTACTGCTCAAGCTTTGCAGCACGGGTACGCTCATTATTCATTGGTACACCTTCAACTGTATGGTGACCGTTAAATAATCTATTTAGGTTTTCTTCTACAAAACGCAGGCCAATATTAATTGATTGTGGATTGCCGTAAATAAACAAAGCGCGCTGTTTAAGTATCAGCTCACCTTTTATAATTTGTTTAATGAGTGAGTCACAAATTTCAATTGGCGCGGTTTCGTTACCGTGTACAGCACTTGAATACACTACGTCTTTTGTTGTTGTAACGGCCGGTTGAAATTCAATAACGCCAGTATCGTGAATAGTAACTTGGGTGCCATTATTTAAAGTAAATTCACCAGCATCTAAATGCCATTCGTTATTACGGCTAAGCGTTAAAAAATCGCCAGTTTGTTTTAATTCATTTAAGTAAGATGGATTGGCTGACATGCAATAAGCCCTTTAAAAAATAATGTGAGAGTAGACTCTTATGCATATATTTTATAAATACATAAGGTATAAAAACAAAAACGGCTGAATAAATCAGCCGTTTTAAAAATCATTAGATTGAGTTAGCTAATAACTGAATCTACAAGCTTTTTAGCTTCTTTTTCAAGTAGCGCTAAATGCTCTTCACCTTTAAATGATTCAAGGTATATTTTATAAATATCTTCGGTACCTGATGGGCGCGCTGCAAACCAGCCATTTTCGGTGACCACTTTTAAACCACCAATAGCGGCATCGTTACCTGGTGCATGAGTCAATTTTTGCAAAATAGGCTCGCCAGCAAGTGTATCTGCTTTAACATCAGAAGCACTCAATGCTTTTAAACGTGATTTTTGACCGCTTGTGGCTGGTGCATCTAGGCGTTTATAAATTGGAGAGCCAAACTCTTGTTCTAATTCTTTATAAAGCGTTGATGGTGTTTTACCTGTTACTGCTAATATTTCTGCAGCGAGTAGACCCATAATAAAGCCGTCTTTGTCTGTACACCATACAGAGCCATCAAAACGTAAGAATGCAGCACCTGCGCTTTCTTCGCCACCAAAGGCAAGCTTACCTTTGCTTAAACCTTCAACAAACCATTTAAAGCCTACTGGTACTTCTTTAACTTTACGGTTGTTACGAGCAGCTACTTTATCGATCATTGAGCTAGAAACGAGTGTTTTACCAATTTCTACGCTTGAGTTCCAATCACGGTGCTTAAGTAAGTAATCGAGTGCCACTGCTAAAAAGTGGTTTGGATTCATTAAACCATCTGGCGTTACAATACCGTGACGATCGTAGTCAGGGTCGTTACCAATAGACACATCAAAATCATCTTTTAGTGCAATAAGGTTCGCCATTGAATAAGGCGATGAACAATCCATACGAATTTTGCCATCTTTATCAAGTGGCATAAAAGCAAAACGAGGATCGACCGCGTCATTAACAACGGTTAAATCTAAATTATATTTTTTTGCAATAACTGGCCAAAAATTAATACCTGAACCACCTAATGGATCAATACCAATTTTGATACCTGCATCGCTAATTGCTTTTAAATTAACGATATTTGCTAAATCATCAATGTATGGCGTCATTAAATCTTCGTAACGAATAAAACCAGAACGCGATGCTTTAGCAAATGGGAATAGTTCAACTTCAACTAAATCTTCTAATAAAAGTTGATTAGCTCTGTCTTCAATCCATTTCGTTACGTCTGTATCAGCAGGTCCGCCGTTAGGTGGGTTATATTTAAAACCACCATCTTCAGGAGGGTTATGCGAAGGTGTAACCACAATCCCGTCGGCAAGCTCATTTGGATGAAGCTTATTATGGCTTACAATTGCATGGCTGATAACGGGTGTTGGCGTAAAATCGCCGTCTTCTTGTGTTATCACTTGCACTTCGTTAGCAACTAATACTTCAATAGCAGAATTAAATGCAGCCTCACTCAAAGCGTGTGTGTCTTTACCTAAAAATAACGGACCAAAAATATCATTTTGTTTTCTATAATCACAAATAGCTTGAGTAATGGCTAAAATATGAGACTCGTTAAATTTAACATCGTAAGAACAACCACGGTGGCCTGATGTACCAAAGGCAACACAATGCTCTGGATTTTGTTCAAGATCAGGTTCGTTTAAGTAATACGCAGATACTAATTTAGGTACGTTAACCAGTGCCGATTGTGGAGCAGTTTTGCCTGCGCCTGAATGAATAGCCATTATATTTCCTTACAGGTAATCGCGAATTTTTTCAGCTTGCTCTGCACTATAACCAAGGCAAAGAGCCACTTCATGAAGCATCATTTTTTTACGCGTAGTATTAGAATTCGTCATAACCCAGTATTCGCTATCGGTTATGTTTTTAGGATTCATGCTACTGCCGCTATTGACCAAGTCTTCTTTACTGGTAGCAAAGTAAACACGGTCACGCCCTTTTATATCTAATACAGCCGAAAAATCAGATTTATGTGTGCGGTAAAATGCACTTAAAATAAACAAAAAGCGTCCAACAACGCCCTTTTGCATTGCCAGCTCTTCTTTATTTAATACATTAAAAACATTATCGCTTTTTTGCTTCACTGGTATGACAGCTAAAGGCGTTTGTTTTTTTGAAGTCTCAGTAGCAGATGGCTCTGAGCTTTTTAATGTGGCGGTAGACGTAGTCGCAGTTTGATTGTTTTGAGTTAGTTCTACGTTTGCGGTTTGAATTTTTTCGCCGCTCAGATTTAATAAACGACGTAAAATAGTGGATGCACTTTCACCAATACTTTGAGTATTGCTTGCAATATATTGATATAACTCGTCGTCTATGTCGATTTGTTTCATGTTCTTCCTGTCATTACGGGTCACATTTTTTTCTCCCGTGTGATTATACCCAAACCAATCAAAAATGCGAGTTACAACAAGCACTCCCATAAACATATTAATATTTACCTAATTGTTGTTGATTTAACGCCCAAAAGCCCAATTTAACAAATAGTGACTGTATTTTTTGCTTTTTAGCGCAATGCTCGGCAAACTATGCGAAATTTTTAGGAGGCGGGTATGCAGTTAAATTACAAGCAACAAGGGCAAGGTCCTAATGTTGTTTTGATCCATGGGCTTTTTGGCTCCTTAGAAAACCTAAATGTAATCGCAAAACCACTAAGTGAAAACTTTAATGTGATTAATGTCGATCTGCGCAACCACGGACTTTCACCTCATAGTGATGAAATGAATTACCCGGCAATGGCACAAGACATTGTTGAGTTATTAGCGCATTTAAACATAGATAAAGCACATTTAGTTGGGCATTCAATGGGCGGTAAAGTGGCAATGGAATTAGCACTTACGCATCCTGAACTTGTAAATAAACTTGTTGTACTTGATATTGCACCTGTTAGTTACCCTGCTCGCCACACAAAAATATTACAGGCTCTAAAAGCAGTTTCAGCGCAGTCAATAGATGATAGAAAACAAGCTGATTTAATAATGCAGCCTTATATAGAAGATCTGGGAGTTCGACAGTTTTTACTTAAGAGCCTCGCTAAAAATGATGAAGGTCATTTTGCATGGCGATTTAACTTAAATGTGCTTGACGAAAAATATTCGACAATCACATCCAATGTTAATGAAAATAATTCTTGTTTGTGCGATACTCTCTTCATTAAAGGTAATGATTCTGACTATATTTTACCTGAGCATCGTATTGCAATTACAGCACGCTTTAAAAACACTAAGGCTAAAATTATACATGGCGCAGGCCATTGGCTTCATGCTCAAAAGCCCCTTGCTGTTAATAAAGCGATAAATGACTTTTTAACTGCGGTTTAGAGCAATTTTAATCGCGTGTTTTTGATTCTGCGCACTAAATATATGTATATTTATATGCTATAGTACGCGCCGTTTAATTTAAAGGTTATACGTTGATGGTCAGTCAGTTAATTAACGAATTTGATACCCTAGGGTTATATTTTGGCTTAGCCGGTATTTTCATATTCATCGGCATGGCAATTAAAGACGTACTAAAAAGTGGTAATGTGCCAAAGTTCGGACAATATATTGTCTGGGGCGTACTCTTTTTAGGTTGTTCGGGCTTTATTGCTAAAGGGCTTATTCAAGTATTTTGGCAAGGCGCAGGTGTAGGTTAGGCATGGCGAAGTCAGAAACAGATAGAACTACACTCGATTTATTTGAATACGAAAAACGCCCAGGCAGACCTAAAACCAATCCCCTTTCACGGGATATGCAGTTAAAGGTAAATAAACGTAATCAAATAAAAAGAGATAAAGCACGTGGTTTAAAACGTGTTGAATTTAAAGTTTCATCGCAGTTATATCAAGCATTAAGTGATATGGCAGATGCACAAAATATTAGCCGCAGTGCGCTGATTGAAACGATTTTACAAGAAAGATTGGCTATTGATACATAAAAGGTTTTAAATCCATGGCAAGTGTAGGCATTTTTTTCGGAAGTGACACAGGTAACACAGAACACGTAGCAAAAATGATCCAAAAAGAATTGGGCAAAAAGCTTGTGGCTGTTCATGATATTGCAAAAAGCTCTAAAGAAGAGATTGCTGAATTTGATTTGATCTTATTCGGTATCCCTACTTGGTACTACGGCGAAGCACAATGTGACTGGGATGACTTTTTCCCAGAACTTGAAGAAGTAGACTTTGAAGGTAAGCTTGTTGCTATTTTTGGTTGTGGAGACCAAGAAGATTACGCTGAGTACTTTTTAGATGCGATGGGCATGATCAACGATATTGTCACTGAACGTGGCGCTATTGTTGTTGGTCATTGGCCAAGTGAAAGCTATGACTTTGAAGCTTCTAAGGGCATGGCAGACGATAAGCATTTTGTAGGTTTAGGCATCGACGAAGACCGTCAACCAGAACTAACAGAACAACGCGTTAAAGCATGGTCTGCTCAAGTATATGAAGAAATGTGTTTAAGCGAATTAGCTGACTAATTTCGACCCTTCCAACGCTAACTGTTTAAATAATTATCAAACAGTTAGCGTTTTAAGCTTTAGTAGCAATATATATCAATTGTTCTTTGCACTTAATGCTTAGGCACGTTATCCTGTTCGTTGCTAATGTGTCGTGTACATCTTTGCAAGATGTCTAGTATAACCAAATAAAATTGAGACAGATTTAATGACTGATCATAACTTGGAACTTAAAAAAGCCGGTTTAAAAGTAACTTTACCGCGAATTAAAATATTAGAGATTTTACAATCTCCAGATAACCAACACATCAGCGCTGAAGATGTTTACAAAATTCTTTTGGACCTAGGTGAAGAAATTGGTCTTGCAACGGTATATCGTGTACTTAACCAATTTGATGATGCAGGTATTGTAAGCCGTCATCACTTTGAAGGTGGAAAGTCTGTATTTGAACTTTCTGGAAGCACTCACCACGATCATTTAGTATGTTTGAAATGTGGTAAAGTTGTAGAATTTGAAGATGAAATGATTGAACGCCGTCAATTAGAAATTTCTGAAGCAAATGGTATAACACTGACAAACCATTCTTTATATTTATACGGTGAGTGTAACGATAAAGCAGCGTGTAAAGAATTTAGCGACGCAAACAGCTAATACCGCTTTTAAAAGCAATAAAAAACCTGCTAAGTGCAGGTTTTTTTGTGTCTAAATTACGATAGTATATAGTGAGCCGGTATAAATACAGGCTCATTATTAAACGTAGCTACTGTGTTTTAGACCATGAATCGCGAAGACCCACTGTTTGGTTAAATACAACGTTCTCTGATTTAGAATCACGAGAGAAATAACCTGTACGCTCAAACTGGAAGCCCTGCTCTGCTTGTGAATTAGCAAGCGATGGCTCTAATTTAGCGTTTGATAAAACAACCAGTGACTCAGGATTTAATGTTGTTTCAAACTCATCAGCGGCTGCTGGGTTTGGCACACTAAACAAACGGTCGTATAAACGAACTTCTGCTGTAATAGACTCTGGCGCTGAAACCCAGTGAATTACACCTTTTACTTTACGTCCGTCACTTGGGTTTTTACCGAGTGTTTCTGTATCGTAAGTACAAAAGATAGTTGTTATTTCACCATTTTCATCTTTTTCAACACGCTGTGCTTTAATAACATAAGCACCACGTAAGCGTACTTCTTTATCAAGCACTAAACGTTTAAACTTGTTATTCGCTTCTTCTTTAAAGTCTTCTCGTTCAATGTAAATTTCGCGAGTAAATGGTACATCACGACGACCCATTTCTTCTTTATTTGGGTGGTTAGCCACAGATAAAACCTCAACCTTGTCTGCATCGTAGTTTTCAATAACAACTTTAACAGGATCGAGCACAGCCATTGCGCGTGGTGCATTTTCGTTTAGATCTTCACGGATACACGCTTCTAGCATGCCCATTTCGACCATATTTTCTTGCTTTGTCACACCAATACGTAAGCAAAACTCACGGATTGAGCCCGGTGTATAACCACGACGACGTAGACCTGCAATTGTAGGCATACGTGGGTCATCCCACCCCTCTACATGGTTGTTTACCACTAAGTCGCTTAGCTTGCGCTTAGACATAATTGTGTATTCAAGATTTAAGCGTGAAAACTCAATTTGTTGCGGATGACATTCTAAGCTGATGTTATCAAGTACCCAGTCGTACAAACGGCGATTATCTTGAAACTCAAGTGTACATAATGAGTGCGTAATACCTTCTAGCGCATCAGAAATACAGTGTGTAAAGTCGTACATTGGGTAAATGCACCACTTGTCAGCTGTTTGGTGATGATGGGCAAAACGTACGCGATAAATAATTGGATCGCGAAGCACCATAAATGAGCTTGCCATATCAATTTTAGCACGCAGAACACATTCACCTTCTTTGAATTCACCAGCACGCATTTTTTCAAATAACGCTAGGTTTTCTTCAACTGATGTATCTCTGTAAGGGCTGTTTTTACCTGGCTCTTTTAATGTGCCACGATATTCACGTGCTTGATCGGCTGTTAAAAAACAAACGTACGCTAAGCCTTTTTCAATTAACTCAACAGCGTAGCCATATAAAGTATCAAAATAATTAGAAGAGTACTTTATATCGCCATCCCAGTTAAAACCTAACCACTGTACGTCTTCTTTTATAGAATTAACGTAGTTAATATCTTCTTTTTCTGGGTTTGTATCGTCGAAACGTAGGTTACATAAACCATTGTAATCTTTTGCAATACCAAAATTTAAACAAATTGATTTGGCATGACCAATATGCAAAAAGCCATTTGGTTCAGGTGGGAAACGTGTATGCGTAGTGGCATGTTTTCCACTTGATAAGTCTTCATCAATTCGGGTTCTAATAAAGTTACTTGGGCGATTCTCAGTTTCCGCCATAGGAGTGCAGTCCTCTAAATATTACGTAATAACAAAACTAATGCATTATTACAAAAACATACACTAACATACAGCAATAGATTAAGGTTTATTTTAGATATTGGTTAACTTTAATTCACCTGAACGCTTGTTTATGAATAAAATTTGTTTTAACGCAATATTTAAGTCATCAAAGCCAATTATAGTGGCCTAATAACCTACTTTATAAGGATTAGAAGATGGCTACACTTAATCAACATCGTGTATATATTCCAACCAATGCGCGCGCCAATCACTACTTACTAGCCGAAATAACGCCTGATGAGGCATTTTTTAATAGCTTTAGTAATATTAACTGCTGTTATAAGCGCATTGCTCGTCAGTTATTTGCATGTTGCGATGAATATGAACTTTATAATGTGCATTTACTAGCGAACGATAAACTACCCGTTGTGCGTTTTCATGATGAGTCATACCAGCTAGAAACCGATAAGCAAATGCTGTTTTTTTATAACCCTCGTTATCACGAAGCACATAAACTACATTACACACCAGACAAAAAAAGTAAAAAAATACGTTTGTTGTTTTTAGCCACGGGTGACGATTTACGTGCAAATTCGGCCTTGTTCCACAATAAAGTACAAAAAGTATTAAACCTGCTACAAGAACAGTTATTTTTAAATCAACCTCAATTTAAACTTAGAGATCACCAGCATTTAACTTACGATTTATTTGCTAAACATAAAGGTAATAAAGAGAGCTACGGATATAAACTAAGAAGCCTCTACCCTCGTTACCAGTCAAGGCACTGCAATATACCGGGTGACTATGCTGAAATGACTTATGCAACATTTACTATCCCGGTCTCTCGTGCAATCAAAACACAATTTCAAACATTAATGAACAATAACGATTTTGATAAGTTTTATGATTATTTTGCTTATGCATTTATTCGTGCGTGTCAAAATAACAAACTAAACCATGGTGCGATGGTAGCTAATGGTGCTACGCCTATTGTTCGAAATAGTAAAATAGATAAAAGCGAAAGTAATACAGAGTTACAAAAGCTTAGCTTTGATATCGAATCAAAAGATAATCAAATCAAATATTTTTATGAAGCCGATAAATTAGTAGAAACACTTCACTTTGTTATTGTTGCGACGAGCCAGGATAAGCATGAAATGGGGTATGGTCGGTTTATGAACCAAGTAGAAAAAACTATTCACGCATTATCCGATGAGCTTACTATAAATAAACAGCGCCAAGATTTGTCAGTGCGCTTTTTTCAGCATATTAGTTATCCATTCTAAATATTTTTCGCCGATAACAAAAAGGCCCGCATAAGCGGGCCTTTTTAAAAGAAACAAGCGATTACCAGCCTGTTTTCTCTTTAAGTGCTTTACCAATATCAGCAAGTGAACGTACAGTTTTTACGCCCGCAGCTTCTAATGCAGCAAATTTTTCATCAGCAGTACCTTTACCGCCTGCGATGATTGCGCCAGCGTGACCCATACGCTTACCTTCTGGTGCAGTAACACCAGCAATGTAAGATACTACAGGTTTAGTTACGTTAGCTTTGATGTACTCTGCAGCTTCTTCTTCTGCAGTACCACCAATTTCACCAATCATTACGATTGCTTCAGTTTGTGGATCTTTTTCGAACATTTCTAAAACGTCGATAAAGTTAGTACCTGGAATTGGATCACCACCAATACCAACACACGTAGACTGACCAAAACCAGCATCAGTAGTTTGCTTAACTGCTTCGTACGTTAAAGTACCAGAGCGAGAAACAATACCTACTTTACCAGGTTTGTGAATATGACCAGGCATGATACCAATCTTAGTTTGACCAGGAGTAATAACACCTGGGCAGTTAGGACCGATCATACGAGTACCTGTTTGATCTAGTTTGATTTTAACATCAACCATATCAAGTGTAGGGATACCTTCAGTGATACAAACTATTAGCTCGATGCCAGCATCGATAGCTTCTAAGATTGCATCTTTACAGAAAGGAGCTGGTACGTAGATAACTGAAGCAGTTGCGCCAGTTTCTTTTACAGCATCACGAACTGTGTTGAATACAGGAAGACCAAGGTGCGTTTGACCGCCTTTACCTGGGCTAACACCACCAACCATTTGTGTACCATACTCAAGCGCTTGCTCTGAGTGGAAAGTACCTTGGCCACCAGTGAAACCTTGACAGATAACTTTTGTATCTTTATTGATTAATACAGACATTATTTGCCCTCCGCAGCAGCAACAACTTTTTCAGCAGCGTCTGTTAGTGATTCAGCAGCAATGATATCTAGACCAGAGTTCTTAAGAACTTCACGACCTAATTCAGCATTAGTACCTTCTAAACGTACAACTACTGGTACGGTTACGCCAACTTCTTTAACTGCGCCAATGATGCCTTCAGCAATCATGTCACAACGTACGATACCGCCAAAGATGTTTACTAAAACAGCTTTAACATTGTCGTCAGAAAGAATGATTTTGAATGCTTCAGAAACACGTTCTTTAGTCGCGCCGCCACCAACATCCAAGAAGTTAGCCGGTTTGCCGCCGTGTAGGTTTACGATGTCCATAGTACCCATTGCTAGGCCTGCACCGTTAACCATACAACCAACATTACCGTCTAGAGCAACGTAGTTAAGCTCGAAGCTTGCTGCGTGTGCTTCACGAGCATCTTCTTGAGATGGATCGTGGAATTCACGGATTTTAGGTTGACGGTAAAGTGCATTACCATCAATACCGATTTTTCCGTCAAGACAGTGAAGGTTGCCTTCGTCTGTAATTACTAACGGGTTGATTTCAAGTAGTGCGAAATCAAAATCAGTGAACATTTTACCAAGACCCATAAAGATCTTAACAAACTGTTTCATTTGTACTGGGTTAAGACCCAATTTGAAACCTAGTTCACGTGCTTGGTAAGCTTGAGGACCTACTAACGGGTCGATCTCTGCTTTGTGGATAAGCTCTGGTGTTTCTTCAGCAACAGTTTCAATTTCAACGCCGCCTTCAGTAGACGCCATGAAAACTACTTTACGAGATGCACGGTCAACTACTGCACCTAGGTACAATTCGTTAGCAATGTCAGTACAGCTTTCTACTAAAATTTTAGCTACTGGCTGGCCTTTCTCGTCTGTTTGGTAAGTAACTAGGTTTTTACCTAACCAGTTAGCTGCAAACGCTTTTACTTCTTCGATAGTTTTAACTAGCTTTACACCGCCAGCTTTACCACGTCCACCTGCGTGAACCTGAGTTTTAACAACCCACATATCGCCGCCAATTTTTTCAGCAGCTGCAGCAGCTTCTTCAGGTGTATCGCAAGCGTAACCTGTAGAAACTGGTAAACCATATTCGGCAAAAAGTTGTTTTGCCTGATACTCATGCAAATTCATGATGCTTTATCCAATTTTTTATACTAAAAGAGCTGAATATTTTTTCAAATAAACAACTATCCCAAATTGCGCACCTAGTATAGATCCCAAGGCTTAACATGAAAACCCCAGTAAGACCAAAGGCGCAAAAAAAAAGCTGTGAATGTTCATTCACAGCTTACATTTCATACAACTAGATTAAACATCTAGCAATAAGCGAGTTGGATCTTCAAGTAACTCTTTAATAGTCACTAAGAAACCAACAGATTCTTTACCATCAATGATGCGGTGGTCATAAGAAAGTGCTAAATACATCATAGGAAGTATTTCAACTTTACCATTTACTGCCATAGGACGGTCTTGGATTTTATGCATACCCAAAATCGAAGATTGTGGCAAGTTAATGATAGGTGTAGATAGTAATGAACCAAATACACCACCATTAGTAATAGTGAAGTTACCACCCGTCATATCAGCAAGCGTTAGCTTACCATCACGACCTTTAAGTGCTAGTTCACGAATACCTTTTTCGATTTCAGCAACAGATAGCTTGTCACAATCTTTAAGTACTGGAGTAACTAGACCACGTGGAGTAGATACTGCAATGCTGATATCAAAATAGTTGTGGTAAACAATATCGTCACCATCAATTGATGCGTTAACATCTGGGAAACGCTTAAGTGCTTCAGTTACCGCTTTCACGTAGAAAGACATGAAACCTAAACGAATACCATGACGCTTTTCAAACGTTTCTTGATACTGCTTACGAAGGCTCATGATTGGTCCCATGTTCACTTCGTTGAATGTTGTTAACATTGCAGTTGAGTTTTTAGCTTCAAGAAGACGTGTCGCAATCGTTTTACGTAAACGAGTCATAGGAACACGTTTTTGAGTACGATCGCCCATCGGTGCTGCTGGAGCAGAAGCTTCTGCTTTTTTAGCCGCTGGCGCTGGTGCTTTTAAGAAAGTATCAACGTCTTCTTTAGTTACACGACCATTTTTACCCGTGCCTTTAATTTTAGAAGCGTCTAAGCCTTTCTCAGCGATTAAACGACGAACTGATGGAGTTAACACATCTGAACTTTCGCTTGAATCCGCTGCTGGCGCTGCGTCTGCTTTTGCAGCTGGAGCCGCTGGTGCACCGCCTGCTTTAACCGAACCAATTACTTGCTCGCCTAATACAGTATCGCCTTCGCCGTGAATGATATCACCCATGATTCCATCTTCTTGAGCTACTACTTCAAGAACAACTTTATCTGTTTCAATATCTACCAAGTTTTGGTCGCGTGTTACAGCGTCACCTGGTTGTACATGCCATGTAGCAATTGTTGCGTCTGCAACTGATTCTGGAAGTACAGGTACTTTAATATCCACTTCTTTACCTTCTGATGCTGGTGCTGATTGCGCCGCTGGCGCGTCTTCTGATTTAGCGGGTGCTGATTCTTCTTTAGTTGAACCTTCACTTGCTGGCGCTGCATCAGCATCACCAAGTAAACCCATAACTTGATCGCCAAGTACGGTTGCACCTTCTTCTTGTGATATCTCTGTAATTACACCGTCGTGCTGTGCAACAACTTCTAGAACCACTTTATCTGTTTCAATGTCTACTAAGTTTTGATCACGAGTTACTTTGTCGCCAACACTTACATGCCATGTAGCAACGGTAGCATCTGCAACCGACTCAGGAAGAACAGGAACTTTAATTTCTGTGCTCATTGCTTATCCTTTATTTTCTATAGTAAGCGCGTCGGCAACGAGCGCTTGTTGTTCTTTAGTATGTACTGACATGTAACCACACGCTGGTGATGCAGATGCTTTACGTCCTGCATATTTTAATTTAGCACCTTGTGGGATTGCATCAATAAAGTGATGTTGTGAACAGTACCATGCACCTTGGTTTTGTGGCTCTTCTTGACACCATACAAAATCAGTTACGTGTTGGTAGCGCTCTATAATTGTTTTCATTTCATCGTGCGGGAACGGATATAGCTGTTCAACACGTACAATTGCAACATTATCTTGCTCAAGCTTACGACGTTCTTGTAATAGTTCGTAGTAAACTTTACCACTACAAAATACAACACGTTCTACTTTCTCCGGGTTAATATCATCAATTTCATCGATCATATTATGGAAAACACCGTGTGAAAGCTCTTCAAGTGATGAAGTAGCAAGAGGGTGACGAAGTAACGACTTAGGTGTCATTACAATCAGTGGACGACGAAGTGGTCGAACTGATTGACGACGAAGCATAGCGTAAACTTGTGCCGGAGTAGACGGAACACACACTTGCATGTTGTGATCAGCACATAGTTGTAAGAAACGCTCTAAACGCGCTGAACTATGCTCTGGGCCTTGACCTTCGTAGCCGTGCGGTAACAAAATTGTAAGACCACATAAACGGCCCCATTTTTGCTCACCAGAACTTAAGAATTGGTCAAATACAACCTGTGCACCATTGGCGAAATCACCAAACTGCGCTTCCCAAAGTATTAGTGATGTAGGCTCTGCTGTTGCATAACCATACTCAAAAGCAACAACTGCTTCTTCAGATAAAACCGAATCAAATACTTGGAAAGTACCTTGGTCTTTACTTAGATGCTCTAAAGGAGTGTACGTAGCACCATCAGTTTGACTATGAACAACAGCATGGCGATGGAAGAATGTACCACGACCAGAATCTTGTCCAGTTAAACGAATGTCAGTGCCTTCTGTCGCAATTGTTGCATAAGCAAGTGTTTCTGCCATACCCCAATCAAGCGCTTTTTCACCACTTGCCATTAACTTACGATCATCGTAAATCTTTTTAACACGAGATTGAGCAACATATTGCTCTGGGTAAGTTGCAATTTTTTCACCCAGTTCTTTTAGTCTTTCAACAGAAACACTCGCGTCGTAATCAACATTCCACTCGTGGCCAACATATTTAGCCCAATCTGAAGAATGCGAAGTCTCTGGCTGAATTTCTGAAACAACACAGTTGCCTTCATCTAATGCATTACGGTAATCATCTGCTAGAGCTTTAACTTCTTGTTCAGAGAAAGAGCCTTCTGCAATCAGTTGATCAGCGTAAATTAAACGTGGAACTGGGTGTTTTTTAATTTTTTGGTACATTATAGGCTGAGTTGCATTAGGCTCATCAGCTTCATTGTGACCATGGCGACGGTAACATACTAAATCGATAACTACGTCGCGTTTAAACTGATTTCTGAAATCAAGTGCAAGTTGTGTAACAAATGCAACAGCTTCAGGATCATCAGAATTAACATGAAATATTGGTGACTGAACCATTTTGGCTATGTCAGTACAATATACAGTTGAGCGAACATCATCTTGTTTAGACGTTGTAAAACCTACTTGGTTATTTACAACAATGCGTATACTACCACCACAGCTAAAGCCATTAGTTTGTGACAAGTTAAATGTTTCTTGTACAACACCTTGGCCAGTAACTGCAGAGTCACCATGTATTGTAATTGGTAGAGCTTTAATACCAGAGCTGTCACCTAAGCGATCTAGGCGAGCACGAACTGAGCCCATAACTACCGGATTTACAATTTCAAGATGAGATGGGTTGAACGCAAGCGCCATATGAACATTGCCACCTTTAGTAGCAAAGTCAGATGAGTAACCCATGTGATATTTAACATCGCCAGAACTTAATGTTTCTTTGTGTTTACCGGCAAATTCATCAAATAATTCTGATGGATTTTTACCAAGTACATTCACAAGAACATTCAAACGACCACGGTGAGCCATACCAATAACAGCTTCTTGTTGGCCGCTTTCACCAGCGCGGTGAATAAGCTCTTTTAGCATTGGAACTAACGCATCGCCACCTTCGAGTGAGAAACGCTTAGCACCTGGGAACTTAGCCCCTAAATATTTTTCAAGACCATCAGCAGCCGTAAGACCTTTTAGGATACGTAGCTTTTCATCTTTTGAGAATTTTGGCCTAGACTGAACAGATTCTAAACGCTGTTGTAACCAACGCTTTTCCTCTGTTGATGTGATGTGCATATACTCAGCGCCAATTGAACCACAATATGTAGTTTTTAGTGCTTGGTATAGTTCACCTAAAGGCATAGTATCGCGCCCTACGGCAAACGACCCTACGTTAAACTCGCGGTCAAAATCACTTGAAGATAGGTCGTGGTACTCTAGCTCTAAATCTCGTACACGCTCTCGTTGCCAAATACCTAATGGATCTAGGTTTGCATTTTGGTGTCCACGAAAACGGAAAGCATTAATAAGTTGTAGAACTTTAACCTGTTTAAGGTCACCGCCACTACCCTCTGCTACCACTACTTCTCTATGCTTGTTTTTTGCAAGCTGTGCAAACTGCGCTCGAACTTCTGAATGTTTTATTTCAACATCCACACCATCAACTTTAGGTAATTGTTCGAACACTTCTCGCCATTCATCTGGCACAGAAGTCGCATCGTCTAAATACGCTTCATAAAGCTCTTCTACATAAGCAACGTTGCCGCCGTTTAAATGTGAAGATTCTAGCCATGCCTTCATCACACCTTCGTGCATTTATAAGCCCTTTTCTTTAGCGCAGAAATTAATAGTTATCATAACAAGATGGCTAATAATCTGTATTAGCCATCTTACGTTTACTAAGTAATCAAACCGCTCGGTTTAATAACATAGATTTGATTTGTCCAATTGCTTTGGTCGGATTAAGACCCTTAGGACAAACGCTAACACAGTTCATGATACTGTGGCAACGGAACACACTGAACGCATCGTCTAAATCCGCTAAACGTTCTTCAGTTGCTGTATCTCGGCTATCAGCCAAGAAACGGTAAGCGTGAAGAAGGCCTGCTGGACCAATGAACTTGTCTGGATTCCACCAGAACGAAGGACAAGATGTTGAACAACATGCACACAAAATACACTCATATAGCCCATCTAATTTATCACGTTCTTCAATAGATTGAAGGCGTTCGCCTGCTGCAGGCTGATCATTAATTAGATAAGGTTTAACTTTTTCGTACTGAGTGTAGAACTGACTCATGTCAATAACAAGGTCACGAACCACCGGTAAACCAGGTAAAGGACGTACTACGATTTTACCTTTGCCATTTTTTTGCAGCGTAGATAAAGGAGTAATACATGCTAAACCATTTTTACCATTCATGTTAACACCATCAGATCCACACACACCTTCACGGCATGAACGACGGAAAGATAATGTTGGATCTTGTTCTTTTAAAAGAATAAGTGCATCCAATACCATCATGTCGTGACCTTCCTCTGTTTGCAAGGTGTATTCTTGCATTCGAGGAGCGTTGTCAACATCTGGATTATAACGATAAACTGAAAATTGTACTTGTGCCATCGTCTATCTCCTAGTAAACACGTGCTTTAGGTGGGAAAGCTTCACGCGTTTTAGGCGCATAGTTTACATCACGCTTGCTCATTTCATCCGTTAATGGATTAAATACTGAGTGACATAACCAGTTTTCGTCATCACGATCTGGGAAGTCAAAGCGAGAATGTGCACCACGGCTTTCTGTACGGAAGTTTGCAGCTACTGCAGTTGAGTAAGCTGTTTCCATTAAGTTATCTAGTTCAAGACATTCGATACGCTGCGTGTTGAAGTCTGATGATTTATCATCAAGACGAGCATGTTGCAGACGTTCACGAATTTCTTTAAGTTCTTGAAGACCTGAAGCCATTGAATCACCTTCACGGAATACCGAGAAGTTAAGCTGCATACATTGCTGTAGGTCTTTTTTGATTTGAACTGGATCTTCACCTTGGCCAGCCGTTGAGTTTTCCCAACGATTGTAACGTGCAAGAGACGCTTCTAAGTCAGATTCTGAAGCCGCTTTAGATATTTCAACGTCATTCAGGTACTTACCTAAGAAGTTACCCGCAGCACGACCAAACACAACTAAATCTAGTAATGAGTTACCACCTAAGCGGTTCGCACCGTGTACAGATACACAGGCAATCTCACCTACTGCAAATAAACCTTGAACTACTGTTTCGTTGCCTTGAGCATCAATTTGTAGCGCTTGTCCATTTACATTAGTAGGAACACCACCCATCATATAATGACAAGTTGGAATTACTGGAATTGGCTCTTTAGCAGGGTCAACGTGAGCAAATGTTTTAGCAAGGTCACATACGCCTGGAAGACGTAAGTTAAGCGTTTCTTCACCTAAGTGGTCAAGTTTTAACTTAAGATGTGGACCCCAAGGACCATCACAACCACGGCCTTCACGGATTTCAGTCATCATTGAACGCGCAACAACATCGCGAGACGCTAAGTCTTTTGCGTTTGGTGCGTAACGTTCCATGAAGCGCTCGCCATCTTTGTTTAAAAGATAACCGCCTTCACCACGACAACCTTCAGTTACTAGCGTACCAGCACCTGCAATACCCGTTGGGTGGAACTGCCACATTTCCATGTCTTGCATAGAAATACCAGCACGTGTTGCCATACCAACACCGTCACCAGTGTTAATGTGAGCATTAGTTGTTGATGCAAATATACGACCTGCACCACCAGTAGCTAATACAACTGCTTTAGATTTGAAGAAAGTGATTTCACCAGTTTCAATCTCAATTGCAGTACACCCTACTACATCACCATTATCGTTTTTAACTAAATCAAGTGCATACCATTCAGAGAATACATTTGTTTTGTTTTTAACGTTTTGTTGGTAAAGAAGGTGTAATAAAGCATGACCAGTACGGTCAGCAGCAGCTGCAGTACGTGCGGCTTGTTCACCACCAAAGTTTTTCGATTGACCACCGAAAGGACGTTGGTAAACACGGCCATTTTCAAAACGAGAAAATGGTAAACCCATGTTTTCTAATTCAGTAATAGCTTCTGGGCCAGTTTGACACATGTATTCGATAGCGTCTTGGTCACCGATAAAATCGGAACCTTTAACGGTATCGTACATATGCCATTCCCAGTTGTCTTCGTGTGAATTACCAAGCGCTACCGTAATACCGCCTTGAGCAGATACAGTGTGTGAACGCGTTGGAAATACTTTAGATATTAATGCACACGTTTTGCCAGATTCTGTAATTGCTAAAGCAGCGCGCATACCTGCACCACCTGCACCAATTACTACGGCATCAAATTCACGAACAGAATATTTCACTTAAACACCCCATAATACGATTAGACCAATAGCTACGTAAGCAAGTGACATTAGGCTCAATACAAAACCTAAAGCTGCACGAAGCTTAGCGCACTTAACATAGTCTGTAAGAACTTGCCAAAGGCCAATGTGGGTATGAACCATAATGCAAACAAGGGTAATTAAAGTAAACCCTTTCATTGCTAGGTTAGAGAAGAGGCCTGTCCAGGCTTCGAATGTGACTTCTGGCGTCGCTAGAAAATAGCCGATAATAAAAATCGCGTACGCGCTGATTATTAATGCCGTGGTACGTAAAGATACGAAATCTTGTACACCATCACGTTTTAGAGTTGCTTGATTTAAAACCATATCCACACCCCTGCCAATACGGCAAACACAACACCAAGAGCCATTGAAACTTTAGCGCTGAGGTTACCTGATTCGAGTTCTTCCCAATGTCCCATATCCATAATCATATGACGAATACCACCGATAAGGTGATAAACTAATACAGAAACAGTGCCCCAAGCTATAAATTTGGCAATGAATCCGTTAAACAGACCCTTGACGAATTCAAAACTTTCAGCTGAAGAGAGGGACTCAGACCAAGCCCAAATGACAAACGTTAAAGCAAAAAACAATGCAACACCGGTGACGCGGTGAAAAATTGAAGCTTTAGCCGTTGCCGGCATAGATATAGTTGTTAGATCTAGATTTACAGGTCTTTGCTTTTTCACAGTTACTTGCCCATCTTTGCTCACAGTGGAGCTCATCTACTTGTTTTTCTAAAAACCCACCAAATATTACTGATGGAACTATCAAAATAAACGTATCAAAACAATTAAAGTTCACAATCATGTAAATTTTAAGATGTTAAGAAAGTGTTTACCCAAATACAATACGGTTTAAAACCACCGTTAGTATATATACCCACAGGGCTTTTTACAATTCTTGTTTATTTAGAGATGTTTGCGAATTAGCCAATAGTATTATATTTAATTAATACCGAATATTTATTATACATATATGCATAATGTTTATAAAAATTGACTTTAACCCCCTCTTTCACGTTAAAATGCGAAGATGTGCTTAAAACAGATTTTAGAACTTTAAAATCTAAAAATCAGAATAGATATCTTAATAGGAGATACATAACGATGGCAGATAAGAAAGCCACAGTCCATATTGATGGGCTAGATCCAATCGAACTTCCAATTTATCAAGGCACTGCTGGCCAAGATGTAATCGACGTACGTACGTTAGGTTCATACGGTCACTTTACTTATGACCCAGGTTTCATGTCGACTGGTTCTTGTGAATCTGCAATCACCTACATTGATGGTGGTAAAGGTGTTCTACTTCACCGAGGTTATCCAATTGAGCAATTAGCTGAGGATTCAAACTACATTGAACTTTGCTATTTATTGCTTAACGGTGAATTACCAACAAAAGAGCAATACGAAGAGTTTGCTAAGCAAATAACTCGCAGCACTATGCTGGATGAGAAAATTGCTAACTTTTTCCAAGGTTTCCGTTTTGATGCTCACCCAATGGCTATGCTGTGTGGTGTAGTGGGCGCTTTATCATCTTTCTATCATGAAGACCTTGATATTACTGATGCTAGCCAACGTAAAACAAGCGCTGTTAAATTAGTTGCTAAATTGCCAACTATTGCTGCAATGGCTTATAAAACAAATATCGGCCAACCGTTCGTTTATCCACGTAATGATTTAAGCTATGCAGAAAACTTCTTACACATGATGTTCTCTGTACCTGCTGAAGAATACAAAGTTAACCCTATAACAGCTAAAGCAATGGATAAAATATTCATGCTTCATGCTGATCATGAACAAAATGCATCAACGTCTACAGTACGTCTTGCAGGTTCATCGGGTGCTAACCCGTATGCATGTATTGCTGCTGGTATTGCATCTTTATGGGGACCTGCTCACGGCGGCGCAAACGAAGCATGTTTAAACATGTTAGAAGAGATTGGTTCAGTTGATCGTATCGATGAATATGTAGCAAAAGCGAAAGATAAAGCAGACCCGTTCCGCCTTATGGGCTTTGGACACCGTGTTTACAAAAACTTTGACCCACGCGCTACAGTAATGCGTCAAACGTGTCATGAAGTTTTAGCTGAGCTTAATATCCAAGATCCATTGCTTGATATTGCAATGAAACTTGAGAAAATCGCGCTAGAAGACCCGTACTTTGTAGAGAAGAAACTATACCCTAATGTAGATTTCTACTCTGGTATTATCTTAAAAGCGATTGGTATTCCAACAAGCATGTTCACTGTAATCTTTGCAATGGCACGTACTGTTGGTTGGATCACTCACTGGGATGAGATGCTATCTCAACCTGGTCATAAGATCAGCCGTCCTCGCCAAATGTATACTGGTTACACTCAACGTGACTACGTATCAACTGACAAGCGTTAATTAACGCTGTTAGTTTGAAAAAGGCCGCTTTTGCGGCCTTTTTTATTAACCTGTACTTGAGAAATATCATAAACAGATTACAATTCCTGCCTTTAAATGAAGATGTAGATGAGCCATGCCTGCTTTAAAGTTTGATATAAATAAAATTAGAAACGATTTCCCAACATTAAATCAAACAATAAACGGCTGCCCGCTGGTTTATTTGGACTCTGCAGCAACCTCACAAAAGCCTCAATCAGTTATAGATACAATGACTGAATTCTATACGTTTCAAAACGCTAATGTACACCGTGGCCGCCATACACTTAGCGATCAAGCCACTCATTTATATGAACAAGTACGAGATAAAATAGCGCAGTATTTTAATGTGTTTAGTAAAGAAATTGTATGGACTAAAGGTGCTACAGAAGCCATTAACTTGGTCACCAATGGTTTAAGAAATCGATTAGACGAAAATGATACCATCGTCATATCTGTTCTCGAGCATCACGCCAATATTGTTCCTTGGCAGATACTTAGCCAACAAACAGGTGCTAAGTTGGTTACGCTTCCACTCAATCAAGATGGTACGCTTGAAACAGAACAATGCTGTGAATTTATAAAGCAAACAAAGCCTTCCCTATTAGCTATTACACAAGCGTCTAATACGCTTGGTAATATCACCAATTTAAAGCCATTGATAAAAGCTGCTAAAGATGAAGGTTCACTTGTTTTAGTTGATGGTGCACAAGGTGCCATGCATTTAAAACCCGATTTACGTGAATTAAACTGTGATTTTTATGTGTGTTCAAGCCACAAAATGCTCGGTCCAACAGGCTTAGGTGTGCTTTATGGTCGATATGAAGAACTAAACGCTTTAGATATATACCAATCAGGTGGAGAAATGATCGATAAAGTTTACTTAACTCACAGTACTTATCGTCCTGCGCCCGCAAAATTTGAAACTGGAACACCAAATATTTCGGGGGTTTTAGGCTTTGGTGCTGCATTAGATTATTTAAATAAATTAGATCACGCACAAATGCGACAATATGAACAAAAATTATTTAGCTACGCTGCCCAAGCACTAGTTAAGGTCGAGGGTATTACAATATACAGCAACCTATCTGACAATATTGGTACTCTCTGCTTTAACTTAAATGATGAACATCCTTATGATTTGGCAACTTTACTTGACGGATATGGGGTAGCAGTTAGAAGTGGACACCATTGCACGCAACCCCTAATGACACATTTAGGGGTTAATGGAACACTAAGAGCGAGCTTTTCTTTCTATAACACTTACAACGATGTAGATATATTTATTAATTCACTTAAAAAATGCATCGCTTTATTAGACTAAACGTCACTTTAATAGAATTAATTAGGATAACTCATGACAAATACGTTTAACAAAGTTACAGAATCTATAAAAAATGCCCCCGCTTGGCAGCAAAAATATCGTGAAATAATGCTTTTGGGCAAAACTTTACCTGTGTTACCCGATGTTCTAAAAACTGATGACGCACTTGTGCCTGGCTGTGAAAGCAAAGTATGGATGTTTGTTGAATTTGATTTAACAGAAAATACACTTGTTGTAATTGGTGACTCAGATACACGTATAGTAAAAGGATTATTAGCCGTTATTTTAGCGCTTTACAATGGGCTCACACCAGAGCAAGTGGTGAATAAAAATGCGTATGAAGAATTTGAAAAGCTCGGCCTTATAAGCCACTTAAGCGCATCACGTGGTAATGGTATTAAAGCCATGGTTGATAAAATACAAACCATGGCACAACACAAGCTTAGTTAACCTGAAGTCTGGATAATAATATATCTCTAGCTGCATTTTTAACGCTAACTGCTTTGAATTTACTTGCGATAGGTTAGCCTCGACGCGTAAATTCGCTTTATTTTCACTGAAAATCACTGGCTAGAGAGGAGTATTATTAAATACCTTTATTATTTAATAATGTTATTAAGCTCTTAACCAGAGTTCAGATTAACTAAGCTTGTGATCGTTGTTTTTTATCTAAGTATTTACGCACGGCTTTTGCCGCAACAAAAAAGCCGAAACTTCCTGTGATCATAGTCACAGAGCCAAAGCCATTATTACAGTCCATATTCATCGTGCCATCAGCACTTTGCTTTGCATGACATACACTGCCATCGCTTCCTGGGTAAACCAATTGCTCTGTAGAGTAAACACAGTCAATATTAAACTTACGCTTAGGGTTATTACTAAAATTATACTGCTTGCGTAAAATATAACGTACTTTTGCAAGTAATGGATCTTGCGTAGTTTTTGCTACATCACCAAAGGTTATTTGGCTAGGGTCAGTTTGCCCGCCAGCACCACCGGTTGTAATTATAGGCAGCTTATTACGTTTGCAATGCGCTATTAATGCCGCTTTTTCTTTAACTGCATCAATACAATCTATTACGTAATCAAAACCTTGAATATGTTCTTGAATATTATCAAGGGTAATAAAGTCATCTATTACATTAACTTGGCACTGTGGATTAATGAGCTCGCAGCGCACTTTCATTGCATCTACTTTAGCTTGGCCAATAGTGCCAGTTAACGCGTGAATTTGTCTATTTACGTTAGTGGCGCAAATATCATCCAAATCAATCAATGTTATTTTACCAACACCTGTCCGTGCAAGTGCTTCAGCAGTCCAGCTCCCTACACCACCGATACCTACAACACAAAAGTGTGCATCTTGAAGCCATTCAAATTGTTGATGACCATATAAACGTTTAATTCCGCCAAAACGTATATCTGTAACTTTTTCGCTCATTTACCAATCCAGTTGCCATGGCGACTGCCATGCTTGAAAATCTTGATGTTTAATTAACGCTAAATACTCATCACCACTATCAGGTAATAAACTAAGCTGTATTTGCTCACCTTGCCATAAAAAGCTCAAGGCATATGCATGTAAATAGGTACGATTTGAAGGCGTACCTGAATACATTGCATCGCCTAAAATAGCTGAGCCAACACTTTTTAGTGCCACTCTTAATTGATGCGTCTTTCCAGAGTAAGGTTTTAAAATATATCCTCTAAACCCAGGCTTGTAGCTTAAAGAATAGAACCGAGTAATTGCAGGATTAAGCTTGCTCGTTAGTAACTTAAATGAACCTCGGCGAGATTTAGCCATATCGCCCTTTATCCAACCTTGCTTTTTTTTAGGTTTAGCATCACTAATCGCTAAATAAAATTTATCAATTGCATGCTCTGTAAACATCACAGTAAAAGCAGCCGCGGCGGCTTTATTTCTGGCTAAAATAATAAGCCCTGATGTCACTTTATCTAATCGATGAACAGCATAAAGCTTTTGCGATAATTGTTTTTCGGCTAACACAACAAAGCCGGGTCCGTCTTCTGAATGAAAATTAAGACCCGCAGGTTTTTCTAAAATATAAAAATCGTTATGAGTGAATACGATTTTTAATATTTTATTTATTTGTTCACTCACGCGTTGGTACTTTTAATATGCGCTATCACTTTTGCTAAGTCATCGGCCGTATCAACCCCTGCATGAGGTGCTATTTGAGCTTGTTCTATTTTAATTTTATAACCATGATACAACACACGTAATTGCTCAAGCGATTCAAGTAACTCAAGTGGCGATACACTCAGCTCTATATATTGTTTAATAAAACCCGCTCTGTATGCATAAATACCTACATGACGCTGGAACGGTGCTAAATTAAGAGCACTGCTGTCATTCATCATTGTACTTCTATCAAATGGTATACTTGCACGAGAAAAGTACAGCGCATTTTTATTGATATCACTAACCACTTTAACGGCATTAGGATTAAATACTTCATCACGCTCTTCAATAGCAACACTTAACGTTGCCATTGGTGCTGTTGAATCACTTAGTAGTGCAGCAACTTGAGATACATTTTCTGGTGCAAGTAATGGCTCATCGCCTTGTACGTTAACCACAATTGTATTGCTATCGAGATTAAGTAAATCAACCACTTCAGCTAAACGCTCAGTACCCGATTGGTGATCTTCACGAGTCATTACTACATCACTAGTAAATAAACTCACTGCATCGAATACTTTTTGATGATCGGTTGCTATAACAACTTTGCTAGCACCTGATAAACATGCTTTTTCGTAAACATGTTGAACCATTGGCTTACCGCAAATATCAGCAAGCGGCTTACCCGGTAGTCGAGTGGATGCAAAACGAGCTGGAATTACAACTACGAATTCCACTTTTCAACCTCTTCTAAAGACAACTCACGTGCTTCGTTTTCAAGCAATACCGGAATATCATCTTGAACGGGATAAGCTAGCTTAGCAGCAGTGCTAATTAATTCGTTGTTTTCTCTATCAAAGCGTAATTTGCCCTTACAAACTGGGCAGGCAATTATTTCGAGTAGTTTTGAATCAAAGGCCATTGAGTATTCCTTTTTCTTTTAATATTGAATTTAATGTGTTTATTACGTTATCGGTAGGTTGTGCATCTACAGGTAAATAATACCAATTAGGTTTTGCAAAGGAACTACATTTAACCGCGTCTTTTTCGGTCATTATAATGCAGTCATCACCAAACTGGGTAAAATCATCTGCGTTGTAAGCATAATGATCTCTAAAATGATGAGTCGATAGTAACGTAATGCCTTGTGCTTCTAATGAGTTTTCAAACCGTTTAGGGTTACCAATCGCACTTATTGCATGTGCATGGCTCACTGTAGGAATTACATCATCACTTGAATTAACTAAGCGAAGGTTACTTACTTGCAGCACGTAGCTATTATTAGCCTCACCGCCATTTTCAATTACTATATCAACGCTTTGTAAGCGTTTAGTGGTTTCGCGAAGTGGCCCTGCAGGCATAACAAAACCATTACCAAAGCGGCGTTCACTATCAACAATACAACACTCAATGCTGCGAGGCATTTTATAATGCTGCATTCCGTCATCAGAAATAATGACATCTAATGTATGGTTACTCTCTAATAAATCGATATTGTGTTGTCTATTAGGGCCAACCGCTATTGGGCACTTTAAACGGTGGTATAAAAGTACAGGCTCATCTCCAGCCTGCTGGGCATCAACAACTGAAGTGACTAATAATGGGTAATTATCTGATTGCCCACCATAACCTCGACTAATAATACCCACTGATAAGCCTTGCTCTGTCAAATATTCATAAAGCCACAAAACAAAAGGTGTTTTACCATTTCCGCCTACACTTATATTGCCGACTACAATAACAGGCGTTTTACACTCAAATGATTTAAGGATTTTAGTGCGGTACAAAAATTTACGAAATGACGATATAAGCCAAAACAAAGCACTTAAAGGCAATAACAACAAGGTAATTAAACCAAATGGTTTATACCAACTTTGTTCTATTTTGCTCACGCCTGATCACCAAACTGCATTTTGCAAAGCGCTGAATAAGTACCGTCATTTGCTAGTAAGCTATTATGATCGCCACTTTCTATTACACGACCATTATCAATAACATAAATTCGGTCGCTATTTTCGATAGTAGATAATCGATGCGCAATAACAATAGAGGTTTTATCTTTCATTAGCGTTTCTAATGCTTGCTGAATAAGCTTTTCAGACTCTGTATCAAGTGCTGAGGTTGCTTCATCTAAAATTAAAATAGGGGCATCTTTTAATATTGCACGCGCTATAGCAATTCGTTGGCGTTGGCCACCTGAGAGCATCACCCCATTTTCACCTACCATGGTATTTAATTTCTCAGGAAGGTCTTTAACAAATTCCCAAACATGGGCTTGTTTTGCAACTTGCTCTAACTCTTCAACAGACACATCGTGCTTTATGCCATAACAAATATTGTTGGCAATCGTATCGTTAAATAACACGACCTGCTGAGACACTAAAGCAAATTGGCGACGCAAATCTGTTAATTTATAGTCCTGTAGTGCTATGCCATCCAGTAATATTTCACTCGGTAGCTCTAAGTCATAATAGCGGGGTAACAAGTTAGAAATTGTTGACTTACCTGAGCCTGAGCGCCCTACTAAGGCAATACTTTCGCCCGCTTTAATCGTTAATGATAAATCGTTTAATACGGCTTCATCTTTCGTTGGATACTTGAAGGTTACGTTCTTAACTTCAATTAAACCTTTAACTTTATCAACTGAAACAGTGCCGGTATCTTTTTCCATTTCTTCGTCTAAAACTAAAAATATACTTTGCGCTGCAGAAATGCCTCGCTGCATATCGCTGTTTACATTGGCAAGTTGTTTTAGTGGGCGAAGTAACATCATCATAGAGGCAATTAATGCCATGAAGTCACCAGAGGTAATTGTATCAATCATTGATGGAAGAGACACCGCCCACAAAATAACAGCCATAGCGCTTGCCGCTAAAATTTGAATAATAGACACGCTAAGCGCTTTAGTAGCATCCATTTTAATACGTTGCTGACGGTTATGATTATTAATTTTTGAAAAGAGATTAATCTCTTGATCTTGACCACCAAAACCATGAATTACTTTATGCCCACTTAACATTTGCTCAGAACTGCGAGTCACTTGCCCCATAGCCGATTGAATATTTTTTGAAATATGGCGAAAGCGTTTAGATACTACGGCAACAATAATAGCCACTAATGGAATGATCACTAAAAATATCAGTGATAATTGCCAGCTGGTATAAAACATCACAGCCAGTAAAAATACAACAAACGCCCCTTCACGTACGACTATTAGTAATGCTTTAGTAATTGCTTGTTGAACTTGTTCTGTATCAAAGGTAATTTTTGAAATTAAATCACCCGTTGAGTTTTTGTCATGAAATGACACAGGTAAATGAAGTATGTGCTCAAATAACTCTTGGCGTAAAGAACGTACAACTTGGGAGCCTACATAACTTAAGCAGTAGGAAGACATAAAGTTGAACACTCCACGTCCGAGTACTAACGCGATAACGACAAAAGGAGCGTACTTTAAAACTTCTGTATTACGCTGGTTCAAACCTTGATCAATAAACGGCTTCATTAACTGAATAAATAAAGCATCCATTGCTGAATAACCTATCATCCCAATAATTGCGACGAAAGCCACGCTTTTGTAGGCGCCAACATATGAGACAAGACGTTTATAAATTTGTGTAGTACTTTGATCCATAACACTCTCTAAATACAGTAACAGTCTGTATTGTATCCTCCGATGAGATAAAACTAAACGTCAATCTTTGATAAACCAGTAACTTTCATGCGCTCTTGCTGTTTCTATAGCCAAATTCTTTGCATAAAATTTAATACTAATTTGTCCTTCAACACCTGTCGTAAATTGCTGAGCACTTATTTGTTTATAACGCTCAACTACAAGAGGCTTGGGGAATTCCCACTGCCCTTTATAGGCACTTGAATGAATCACCACTTCAGGCGCAACATTGTTAATGAAATTAACGCTTGAGGATGTATCGCTGCCATGATGTGGGCTTAACATTACGGTACTCTTTAACGATTTATTATCTGTTAATAGCGATGCTTCACGCGCTTTTGATATATCACCAGTAAGAAGTACGCTATAGGTATTATCTGACACTCTAACAACACAAGAGTCATCATTTTCATTACCAAACCCTTTTGTTCTAAAGCTTTCTACTTTTAACCCAGCAAAATTAAGACTTGTGACATCACATACATCTTGGGTGTTTTTAGGGTGGAAATGCTTTAATGTATGTTCTAATCCAGCATCAATAAAATGCTGTAATCCTCCAGCGTGATCATTATCTTCATGGCTTAAAATTGCTGTTTTTACTGTTAAATTATTTGCTTTTATATAAGGTAATAAGATACTTCTCGTGCGGCTAAAACGATTAAAATAACTGGGGCCAAAGTCATATATAAGTGCTTGATTATCCTTCTCGATTAACACCATGAGTCCATGACCTACGTCAAATACATGAACTTGCCACTTTGGCTTTTCTGTTAACCAATAATTTAATAAAAGCGTTATTGCTGGAATAAAAGCGAGCCATTTATAAGGAAGGAAATAAATCATCAACATAATAATATAAGTAAAAACGACAAATATTGGCTCAATCCTCCCTGTTGTTATCCATCTTAACGATTCAGGAATTTCGTTAAGCAACTGAAATAACTTATATAAACCAGTATCAAATAGATTTATTAAAATGCCTATATCTAAAAGCATACTCAGTAATGTAAAAACTATTAAAAATGGCAAAATAATGATTGAAAGCAGCGGTATAGCAATTAAGTTTATTATTAATCCCGCAATACTGACGCCATTAAAAAAATAGAGTGAAAGTGGTAATAAGCCAATAAATAACGCAATTTGTATTACAAACAGTGCAATAACTTTATTTTTTACTCGTGTATTTAGTATTGGTAATTTATTAATAACTGTAAAAATGATAGCGACTGCTAAAAATGAAAAATAGAGTCCTGGGTTGAGTAAATTAAATGGGTTAACAATAAGAACAATAACTAAGGAAAATAAAATACTACGCCAACGCAATGGCTGCTTAGCTAAAAAGTACAGTAATAGATAACATCCGAGCATAATGAGCGCTCGCGTTGCCGATACTATAAATTCACTTAAGAATACATAAATAAAGGCAGCTAAAAAACCGAGTGAACTGTAATAAAGAGTAAGGTTAGATGATTGTCCAATTGATAAATTAACTCTTAAAAATATGAATCGAGTAAATAGATAACCAAAACTAAAAATCAAGCCAATATGTAGACCTGAAATAGCGAGTAAATGGCTTAATCCCAGAGACTGCATTAATTGCTTATCTGCATAGCTCATCAAAGACTTATCACCACTGAGCAATGCGTAATAAAGCCACTGTAGCTTTGTATCCGCATAGATGTTTTTAAGAAAGTGTTGGTAATCTAAAATGATACTTTGGTCGTCGCCATTTATAATATCAAGGTTTTTATTAAGTACTTTGCCTTTAAATAATACCCTATTTATAAAAGCATAACGTTCATTATCAAATACATTAAAATTTTTATTACTACGAAAAGGTTTTAAATGAATTAACGCAGAAAACTCATCACCGACTATTAATGGCTGCACTGAATTAATGCTGAGCATTGCTTTAGGTGCTCTAAAGTTTGAAAAATGGCTCCCTTCTAATGCTACTATTTTAACTTTGATATATTGTGGTTTTTTATCAGAAATAACCTCTTCAATTACCAAAGTCGATTCTAGTGCATACTTTTCATCCGGTTTTGGTATTTCAAAACTATAAAAAACGTAAAAATGCAGTCCGACAAAGCAAATTGCGCAAATAAAGCCTAACAATACGTTTGAAAACGGCTTAAAATAAGCGCTCATTATTACAATGAAAATTGTGAATACTGTAAATTCGAGAGTTTGATAATAAAATACGGTTGCTATAGAGCCAATTACAAACCCAAGACTTATCCACACTGATGTAAATGGTTGCTTTAAATGGCTAAAAAAACGATCCAAAGATTTTTACCTGATCCAAATAAAATTAGACATCATAAATCACTAAGAATATTTGGGCGCCTTTTACAAGATGCAAATCTTTGGCATTTAAATAGACGTTCTGCTCGAGGTGCATTTGCAGTCGGGTTATTCTTTGCTTTCATCCCTGTTCCTTTTCAAATGGTTTTAGCCGCAGCAGGCGCTATTATTTTTAGAGTTAACTTACCTATTTCAGTTGCTTTAGTATGGCTTACAAATCCTTTAACTATGCCGCCTATTTTTTATGGCTCGTACTTAGTCGGTACGCTAATACTTAATCAACCCGAACAGCATTTTGTATTTGAAGCAAGTTGGTCTTGGTTTTTAGAAAGCATAGAAACTATTGGCCCTGCGTTTTTACTTGGCTCATTAGTGTGTGCTTCTATTGCATCTATTATCGGCTATTTTGCTATTGATATTATTTGGCGCCGCTCTGTTAAAAAAGCATGGTTAGCACGTAATAACTAGTAGCGTTAAAGCTAAATAATTACTATAAGATTCATGGCAATCCTGATCTTATAAAATATTATAGACGAAAAAAAACCAACTTTATTAAGTTGGTTTTTTTATAATCAATATTAATAAACTTTAAAAGCGAAATATACGTCTTAAGCCAACTAATGGTAATAACAATAGTGTATACCAAGGGAAGCTAGCAGAGTTACGCTCATAGACTTCTGCGTCTGGCGGAGCACAGTCATCTACTTCACCATTTGCGATTGGCGTTAGTTTAACTGCAACTGCAATACTCTCATATTCAATTTCACCATTAACATCAGTTACTACACCACCTAAAGAATCAAGCTTTTCAACTGTTTTAGTTGCAGTTCCAAATATTTCATTATTCTCGTTAATAGATGTGGCTTCGGCCATTGTATAAGCGTAATTAGTTTCGCCATCGGTATCAAAACAAGGCAGTAAATCGTTTAAATTAGTGATTTTATCTTCACCAATTTTATAAATAAACGCTTCTTTACGACGCGTATTATCAGAAACCCCAACTTCGCCTTCACCAACAATATAACCTTGATTATTTATGTCATTGCTATAAGAGCTTGAACTTGAAAAATAATCAGTTGGGAAAACAGTATTACCGGTTGCTATATCATGATAAAAGAACTTGTTACGAAGCGTACCTTCAATACGCTTAGTTGCATAACCTGTAATTACATCATTATCATTTATAGCAATTGATTTACCAGCCTGCCAGTCATCTTCTTGATCAATAAAATCAATAACTGCACCGTCTTTAAAGTACACTGGCATTGTAAGAATCGTATCGTCATTTTTGTAATAACGCGTATTCGATGAACCTACAATTATACCATTACTATTTACTGCTAAAGCAGTACTTGTAAAAGCATCATCTTCCGTTTCACCTTCATCAGGTGTAAGTGCTAAACCAAGCTCTTCAACTGAAGTAATATTCAGTGATTCGTCAAGTTCCCATTTAACAGCACGTTTATTAAATAAACCTCGTGAAATATTAGTATTTAATAAGTTGATACATACTGACGTTGGTTCGTCTTCATTATCACAGTTATCATCAATATTATCTTGTCTGTCATCTGGAATACTTGTAGACATATTACCTACAACAGTATATCCACTGTTTGTTTTAACAATATCGTTAGCACGACTTGTGCCGCCGTATTCATTAAACTCTGGTTCTAATGGAACTTTCAGACCGTCGGCACTTATGACCATACCACGTTCAATAAATTCATGAGTAAACCATGTTTCTGCTTCATCATCGCCATCGGGTATAAAAGACACTTTATCATAAGGTGCACTACCCCAACCAACCGTAACGCCATCTTCACTGACAGCATTAAAAATATTACTTGTTGAGCGAGTTAATCCATCATAATCAACCGATGCAACATCGAATAATGATTGCTCTGTTACTTGTGTATCGTTGTACTTTACACCAACTAACGAACTTAGTTTTTGATATTCAAAATTTGTAGAAATTGAAGATAAAAAACTAACCATAAAAGTATGTGCATCAGCATTAGTAAGTACTGCATCATTATTTTCAATATCGTCAAGTGTAAAGGTTATCTCTTTATCACTTAACTCAAATGCAGCCTTTGTATTATCGTAACTATTCTCGATAATATTCTCTGAAAAATCTATATAGCTGGTATCAATAGGTAAATTGTATAAACCATTTGCGAAACCAATAATATGCCCGCTTTCGCTTACATCTTTTACATAAGAATATTTAGCGTCTTCAAGAGTCCCTAATTCACTTAACTGGTACGTCGCACTTGTTGCTGAAGTGCTTAATGTCGCTAAAATACTGGCAGCGAGTAATTTATATTTCATTTTAGTCCTTACTACTGATTCTGTAATTCTTCAAGTTCTTCCCAGCGCTCAAGGGCAGCTTCAAGGTCAGACTCAAGTTGTGCTAAATGGTTCAATGCTTTAGTTGTAACATCACTCTCTTGTTTAAAAAAATCTGAGTCACTAACTACAGCTTGTTGAGCTTCTATTTCAGCTTCTAGCTTTTCCATTTTATTCGGAAGTTGCTCTAATTCAAGTTTTAATTTGTAAGAGAGTTTATTAGTCTTAGCTGAAGGTTTAGCAACTGGAGCGACTACTTTTTCAACTTTTTTTACTGGTTGCTGCTGCGTTTTTTTTTCTTGTTCAGCTAAGTAGCTAACATAAGCTTCATAGTCGCTATAACCACCTACGATATCTGTAACTTTACCATTACCTTCAAACGCCCACACGCTTGAACATGTATTATCAATAAATTCACGGTCATGGCTTACAATAAGCACTGTACCTTGATATTGATTAATAATGTCCTCAAGTAACTCTAAGGTTTCAATGTCCAAGTCATTCGTTGGCTCATCGAGAACAAGTATATTAGATGGTTTTAAAAACAGTTTAGCTAACAATAGTCTATTTTTTTCACCACCAGAGAGTGCTTTTACCGGTGTACGAGCTCGTGCAGGCGGGAATAAAAAGTCTTGCAAGTAACCAAGTACATGACGTGAACGGCCGCCCATCATCACTTCTTGTTTGCCTTCTGCTACGTTATCTTGAACAGTTGCTTCTTCATCAAGCTTTTCACGGTATTGGTCAAAATAAGCAAACTCTAAATTAACACCTTGTTTAGTCTCGCCGCTATCGGGGGCTAGATTACCAAACATTAATTTCAATAGTGTTGTTTTACCAATACCATTTGGACCTACTAGGCCGATTCTGTCACCACGCATTACCAGTGTTGAAAAGTCATCTGCAATTACTTTGTCTTTAAATGCATGAGAAAGGTGCTTAGCCTCAAACACCAATTTACCAGAGCGATCTGCTGTTTCAATATTAAAGTCAGTTTTACCTACTTGATCAACACGTTGCTTACGTTCGGTACGAAGCTGCTTTAACTCTCTAACACGTCCTTCGTTACGCGTTCTACGTGCTTTAACGCCTTGGCGGATCCACGTTTCTTCTTCAGCTAAACGCTTATCAAATAATGCATTTTGAGCTTCTTCAACTTTTAAGTCATGCGCTTTTTGTTCTAAATAAGTCGCATAATCACCAGGGTAGGATATTAGCTTACCGCGATCTAAATCTAAAATACGCGTTGCAACAGCGCGAATAAACGCACGGTCATGCGATATAAATACAATACCGCCTTTAAATTCTTTTAAAAACTGCTCAAGCCACATAACACTTGCCATGTCTAAATGGTTTGTTGGCTCATCAAGCAGTAATAAATCAGGCTCACTAACAAGTGCACGTGCAAGTGCCACTTTACGTAGCCAACCACCCGAAAGCGATTCAAGTTTAGCGTCTGGTGTTAGTTCTAATTGTGTTAAAACCAGTTGAATGCGGCTATCAAAACGCCAACCATCTACTGCTTCTAATTGAGTTGATAAACGCTCAAGTTTGTTTAATAGCTTATCAGTACACACTGTTTGCAACTCATTACTTACATGATGAAAATCAATTAGTAAGTTTGCAATCTCAGGCATACCCTGCGCAACATAATCAAATACAGTGCCATTTGCGCCTTTTGGTGGATCTTGTTCTAAACGAGAAATTCTAATCCCGCCTAGCTGATTTATTTCACCATCATCTAATACAACTTCGCCATCAAGCACTTTTAATAGAGTTGACTTACCCGCGCCATTTCGACCAACAACACACACCCTTTCGCCACTTTCTATAACGGCATCTGCTTTGTTAAGCAAAGCATGTGTACCAAAAGCAAGTTGTGCTTTTAAAATTCTAATTAAATCCATAGTTCTTATTTGCTCTTATTCTGCTTGTGCTAAAAATTCGCGCACAGTGTATAAAGTAAAAGGCCAAAATAATTGCTCGCCTTTTTCACTTTTTAATACAGGAATAGTAATTTGATACTCAGCTATAAGCCGCTCATCAGTCATAATATCGATTAGTAATAACTCACTAGTATCACTAAGTACCTCAGTGATAAGTTGCTCAGCGTGTTCGCACAAGTGGCAACCATCAGTGTGATATAAAACCCATTTAGCCATGCGTAATTAGCCAGCTATTATGGATTTTTTTATTACGTTTAAAGTCTGGTGATAATGTTTTATCTGAAATATTAACGGCTTTTAAACCTAAACCAATCAAGCCTACTTCATCCATCACAAAGCCACGTTTGTTATTAGAGAAAATCAACGTACCTGAAGGGCTTAAAATCTTTTTAACCCAGGTTAATAATTTAATATGATCGCTCTGCACATCAAATGCATCTTTCATACGTTTTGAATTTGAAAACGTTGGAGGATCTAAAAATATCAAATCGTATTGCGCCGTTGCATGCTCTAACCATTTTAAACAATCTGCTTGTTCAAAGCGGTAACGTGTATTACTAATACCATTTAAGTCAAAGTTATCTTGACCCCATTTTAAATAGGTCTTTGATAAATCAACTGTTGTAATCGCTTTAGCGCCACCAAGTGCAGCGTGTACAGAGGCCGTACCTGTGTATGCGAATAAGTTTAAGAAACGTTTATCTTTAGCATTTTCTTGAATATAACGGCGCATTAAACGGTGATCTAAAAACAAGCCCGTATCTAAGTAGTCAAATAAGTTAACTTTAAACTTAGCACCAAACTCTTCAACAACCATAGTTCGGTTTTGTTTGGCCATGGCTGTATATTGATCTTCGCCCTTTTGCTTTTTACGTACTTTTACAGCAATGTTTTCAGGTGAAATTTCAAGCTGTTGAGCTGTTAAACTGATTACGTCTTGCAGGCGTTTTTCTGATGTTTTTTCATCAATTTCTTTAGGCGCTGCGTATTCGAAAATAACCGCAGAATCACCATAAATATCAACTGCAACGTTATACTCGGGAATATCAGCCTCGTAAACACGATAAGCCGTAATTTCATTTTGCTTAAGCCAGTTTTTCAAACCTTGCTTATTCTTTTTTAAACGATTTGCAAATGACGTTGAGCCTTCAAAGTTAAGCGCTTTTTTGTCATCTGTCGTTAGGCTTACTTGCTTATCATCTAATTGATATAAGTTAAGTTCTACATCAAGCGGGCCATTTTTAAATTTATAACGCTTAAGGCGCACAAGTTTTAAAAGTTTAAATAAGCTCTCGTCCATACCTAGTAAGGCAAGTTTCCAGTGATTAAAATGCTTTTTAAAGCCAATACCTAAATTACGATGTAAATCAACAAGTTCGGCCATAGAACCAATACGCTCACCATACGGTAAGTTTGAAATTACAACACCCGGTAGTTTTGCAACAGCGGTAAGTTTAGTTGCATCACTTTGCTTAAATTTAATTACATCATCAAGCTCAGCACGTTTGGCATTATCAATCGCTTTGCTTAATACTTGCTCATCGTAATCGTGACCAATTAACCACAATTTAGGATCGGTAATGTTAGCAAGTAACTCTTCTTTAAGTTCTTTAAACTTTGCGGCTCTAAAGCTTGGTAAGCGCTCAAAAGCAAAGCCTTCACGGAATAATCCCGGTGCTTCGTTTCGTGCCATACCGGCGGCTTCTATTAAAATAGTACCTGCACCACAACATGGATCAAATAAAGGCTGTTTAACATTATCAAGCCAGCCACTGCGCTTAATTAACGCGGCAGCTAAATGCTCTTTAATTGGCGCTTTACCTTGACCTTGGCGGTAACCACGTTCAGACAAACGAGGGCCTGAATAGTCAATATACATCGATACGCCGTAACGATTTAATCGTGCAACTACGCGCACGTTGGCATCTTGCTTATCAACGTTAGGACGTTGCTCGTATAAATCATTAAAATAGTCAACAATCGCATCTTTGATTACAAGACCCGAAAATTGCGTGTTTTTTAATGAGTCATTGGTACCGTTGAAGTCGACAGCGAATGTTTGCGTAGGTCCAAACCATTCTTGCCAAGGTTGCGAGCGCGCAAAATTATACAGGCTATTTTTGTCATCTACGCCTTCTTTTTCTTCAATAAGCATAAGCACACGCGTTGCAAAACGAGTTGATAAACAAACCTTTTGCGCAAGTAATGAGTCAGCCTCAAAACGAACAGAACCAACAGTTTGCTTAGACACGGTTGCGCCAAGTTCTGTTAGTTCATCAACCAATAAATTTTCGATTCCGATAGAAGTAAGTGCGATAAATTGCAAAGTAATAACCCTTAATAGCTAATTGCGCAGGATTATAACATAGGTTGGGCGACAAACACGCCATAAAGACACGCTTAAAGCTTAATTTTGATAAGGGTCTGTTGAACTTTCAAGGTTAAATTTGCAGCAGTCTGTTTGGCATTTAGGCAAGGCAGAGCCTATGCAGTGTGGTTATTCCCCATAAATGGGCGAGAACGTAGCATTAATGCCAAACAGGCGCTGCCCAAAGGGTTCTTCCTAGGGGCTATTTACTCTTTGTTGCCTAAATGGATGTAGGTAAGGGGCGTGAGCAGGACGCGGAAGCTTTGCTCGGTTTTTACTTAGCCCACTAGGTTACAAATCTCGCGCTGCGATTAAATAGCCCCTAGTTTGAACAAATTTTAATCCGCAAAGATCAACAGACCCTACGCGGTTTGACTTTGATATTGCTGATTTAGGATGGGGTGGACTCGATTATTCAAAATACGGATTACTTCAAATTGCGCTAAAGATAAGTTTTCGTCTAATTTAAAGGTTTCGCTTAAATTTAAACAAATAGATGCATCAGGGCAATGCTCTACAATTAAAAAATCACCCGATTGCGCCTTAGACGTTAATTTAACTATCGCTTCTACACTTGGCTCTGTGCCAGTGTATTCTTTAAAAAACCAACTTTTAGCTAGTACAGGTTTTAAGTGGTACTTAACGGCGGTTGCATTTAATGATATTTGACAAATTTGAGCTGCTGACCACAATTCAAAACCATCTAAATAATTATAAACTTGTTCGTAAAATGCAGCATCTTCAAGGCTAAAACGTGGATTGTTAAAAACAGAATCGGTAAGTTGTCTTAATTTATAAGGCGTGCATAATTGCATGTCGTCATTTAAATCAAGTAACAAACGATTTTTATCAGGACAAGCAATCCACTGCCATTGCTTTGATGCTTGTAACATTTGCTCCTCCTTGGGAATGTTTAATAATTATTATTGTTTAGAGTATAACCGCTTTTGACCATTTATAAAACGTTTGCTTAGAACATTTATTGAACGATCAAAAGCTTAGATAACTGATCCTTATAAGCCGTTAACGATCGACTTTACCAATTGTGGACCTTTGTAGATGAACCCAGTATAAACCTGGACTAAATTTGCGCCTGCATCTAACTTTTCTTTTGCAGATGTAGCATCGTCAATACCACCGACTCCAATGATTGGTAACTTACCTTGTGTTAAGCGCTTTAACTCACTTACTATCTCTGTAGAGCGCATTCTAACAGGGTGACCTGATAAACCGCCCGCCTCTTGTGCATATTGCTGCCCGATGACTGCGGCTCGTTCAAGCGTTGTGTTTGTGGCAATTACACCATCAATTTTATTATTTAAAAGTGACTCACTTACTTGCTGTATTTGTATTTGATCGAGATCCGGTGCAATTTTTACCAGCATTGGAACCTGTTTGTTATGCTTTGCAATTAAATCTAACTGTTCATTTTTAAGACTTTGTAGTAAATTATCAAGCGCTGCACCGTACTGTAAATCACGAAGCCCTGGTGTATTTGGCGATGAAATATTTACTGTAATGTATGAGGCGTGCTCAAATACTTTACGCATACAGTGAATGTAATCATCTTTACCTTGCTCATTCGGCGTATCTTTGTTTTTACCTATATTAATACCCAGTACACCGCTATATTTAGCTGCTTTTACATTTTCAATTAAGTTATCAACGCCTTTGTTATTAAAACCCATACGGTTAATAATTGCGTTTGACTCTGGCAGCCTAAAAATACGTGGCTTGTCATTACCTATTTGAGGACGTGGCGTCACTGTACCTACTTCGATAAAACCAAATCCCATTTGGCTAAAAGCATCAATACATTCTGCATTTTTATCAAGGCCAGCAGCAAGCCCTACAGGATTTTTAAATTCAAGGCCCAAAAAGTTTACGGGTTTATCTGAAACATTTTGTGACCAAGCTAAATTTAGAGGCGTATTAGCAAAACGACGAAGATTATTAAGTGCAAACTCATGCGCCCACTCCGCATCACGGGTAAACATAAAACGGCGAGCTAAATCATAAAACATCAATATAATCCTCTTTTTAAATTCCAGACAAAAAAACACCTCAGACAAGGCTGAGGTATTGTATAACAATTTTAACAATCAGTTATTTATTTACTAAACAAATAGCTGATTAAAGCTAAATTATTTTCCTGATGTATCACAGTTATGACTTAGTAGCATTAGTTCACGCAGTGCAACTGAGAACTTAGCAAAGTCATGGCTTTGTGATGTTTTGAACTCAGCCAACATTTGTTTCCAACGTTGAAGTAATAAATCTTGGCTATCCATCCACTCATCTATTTGACTATCAACATCGCTTTCATCACCTTCAAAGCTATTTAATACAACTTCAGATAATGTACGTTGTTGCCAATCTAGCTCTTCACGATAAGATGAACGAGCAAGCGCTTGCCAATGATTTGCGACTGGTTGCTTAGTAATTTGCTCTAAGAACCAATGCAGACCCATTCTTGCGCCTAGTTTAAAGTAAGTATTCGATACCATCGAAATACTCTTACCTGAACTATTAGCAACTTCAGCTAAATCCATCACAGAAAACAAGCTTGATAAAGAAACAATGCGCTTAGCTATATCTGCTGGAACACCCGCATCAATTAACTTATTAGCTTCAATTACAATGCGGTCATTCTCTTTTTCAATCATGTACGTATTTAAGTTATCGCTTAAATCTTTAAATGTTGGAGCAAAGAATTCAATTCCTTGTTCAATCGTTTGTGCCTTATTACGATGACGTAAGAACCAACGCGTTGTACGGCGAACAGTACGACGAAGTTGGTAAAGCATTTCAGTTTGAACCGCTGCTGGTATTTTATTATCAAGTGCGCTGATAGAAGACCATGTATCACGCATTTCAAATATTTCGCTAGCAATTGAGTAACACATAGCAATTTCAGCTTCATTAGCACCGGTTTCTTCATGCATACGTACCATGAAGTTTAAACCCATATCGTTAACGATACTGTTAGCGAGTTTAGTCGCAATAATTTCTTTACGAAGCGGATGATTATCCATCGCATCGTTAAACTTCTCACGTAGTGGACGCGGGAATGACTTAACAAGCAACTGACGGTAATAAGGGTTTTCAGTAATTTCATCACTTACTAACGACTCTTTTAATACCATTTTTGCGTATGACACTAGCACTGAAAGCTCAGGGCGAGTTAAATCTTTACCCGCTGCTGCACGTTCTGCTAATTCTTCATCGCTTGGAATGAACTCGATAGCACGGTTTAACTTGCCATCTTTTTCAAGCGCATGAATAAAGCGAATCTTTTCTTTTAGTGTTGAAGTACCTTTAGACTGCGTAATTGAAATAGTATGCGTTTGACGGTAACAGTCTTTTAATACTAATTCAGATACTTCGTCAGTCATTGAATAAAGTAGCTCGTCACGTTGTTTACGCGTTAAGTCACCTTCAGCAACCAAGCCATTAAGTAAAATCTTAATGTTAACTTCGTTATCTGAACAGGCAACACCCCCTACGTTATCAATAAAGTCAGTATTTACACGACCGCCTTTAGCTGCAAATTCAACACGACCTAATTGAGTTGCGCCTAAGTTACCCCCTTCACCAATTATTTTAGCGCCCAAGTCTCTACCGTTGATACGTAGTGCATCGTTTGCACGATCCCCTACATCTGCATCAGTTTCTTTAGAGTTTTTAATGTATGTACCAATACCGCCATTCCACAGTAAATCAAACTCCATCATTAATGAGGCTTTCATTAACTCATTTGGAGTCATAGTTGCTTTTTTAGTGCCCAACATTTTTTTCATTTCAGGGCTAAGCGTAATTGATTTTGCAGCACGAGAGAAAACACCACCACCAGCAGAAATTAACTCTTTGTTGTAATCTTCCCAAGATGAACGCGGCATATTAAATAAACGTTCACGCTCTGGGTAAGATGTAGCAGCATCAGGGTTAGGATCAACAAAAATGTGCATATGGTTAAAGGCAACTTGTAAGCGAATATGCTTAGATAACAGCATACCATTACCAAATACATCACCCGCCATATCGCCAATTGCCACAACTGTAAAGTCGGTAGTTTGACAATCGATATCCATTTCACGGAAATGACGTTTAACTGACTCCCATGCGCCTTTAGCCGTTATACCCATTTTCTTATGGTCGTAGCCCACTGAGCCACCAGATGCAAATGCATCGCCTAGCCAGAAATTGTATTCATTAGCTATGCCGTTTGCGATATCAGAGAACGTAGCTGTACCTTTGTCGGCTGCAACTACTAGGTATGCATCATCTTCATCATGACGAACAACGTCGCGCGCTGGCACTACTTCACCACGCTCAATATTATCAGTAATATCTAAAAGACCACGGATAAAGATTTTGTAACACTCTTGGCCTTCTTTAATAAACGCTTCGCGCTCACTAGGTAGTTGTTTACATACAAAGCCACCTTTAGAACCAACAGGTACAATTACTGTATTTTTAACTTGTTGTGCTTTAACTAAGCCAAGTACTTCAGTACGGAAATCTTCACGACGGTCAGACCAACGTAAGCCACCACGTGCTACTTTACCGTAACGTAAATGCACACCCTCTACGCGAGGAGAATAAACAAAAATCTCAAACGCTGGAAGAGGAAGCGGTACATCCGGAATTAAGCTAGGTTGTATTTTAAATGATACATACGACTTAAACTGACCTGCATCATCTTTTTGGAAATAGTTAGTACGCAGCGTTGCAACAATCATATCCACGTATAAACGTATAATGCGGTCATCATCAAGGTTTGCTACATTTTCAAGTTCTAAGTAAATTTGCGTGCTTAGCTTCTCAAGTGTCTTAGCACTTGCTGGGCTCTTAACTGAGAACTTTTTAGCAAATAAGTTAACAATTTGCGCAGCAATATTTGGGTAGTTAGCAAATGTGCTCTCAATGTAAGTTTGAGAGAACGTAACACCAATTTGGCGCATATACTTAGCATAAGCACGTAAAATAGAGGCTTCACGGCCAGTTAAGCCACCCATTAACACTAAACGGTTAAAACCATCATTTTCAAGGCGATTGCCCCAAACATTGGTTAATGCAGCGCGAAAACGTGCTGAAATCTTATCAAAGTCTGCCATCCCTTTGCTGTCAATAAGCATAGAGAAGTCCATTATCCAATTAATACGCCCATCGCTTGTTTTAACTGAATATGGCGTTTCACCAACAACACGCAGACCAAAGTTTTCAAGCATTGGCATAACGTCAGATAAGTGAATTGGCTCGTCTTTATGGAATAAGCTTAATCGTACAATATTGCTATTAGCTTCTTCTTGCGGACGGTAGAAAAGCATTTCCAGCTTGTTTTCATCGCTAAGTAATTCTAACTTTTCGATATCAACAACCGCAGCACTTGGCAGTACTTCATCTTTGTATGAGCGTGCAAACGCATTACAATATTTACGATTTAAATCGTTACCACGTGCTTCGCCCGCTGACTCTAAAAGTGCAGACTGAAGTTTATCTTCCCACGTGCGCGCAGCTTCTACTAAATTGTTTTCGATGTCTTTCACGTTATATTCGATCTTGTTGTCGGTCACACGAACGGTGTAATGTGTACGCGCCAGTGTTGACTCAGAGAAATAAGTAGTAAATTCGACTTTATCGTCAGAATTAAATGCATTAGCTAATATATCTTGCGTTTCACGGCGCAGCGCTGTGTTGTAACGCTCGCGAGGTACATAAACCATGCAAGATAAAAAGCGACCATACGCATCTTTACGTACAAACAAGCGACACATATCACGCTCTTGTACTTGTAAAACACCCATAGCAACTTCAAGTAGCTCACTTTCGCGCGCTTGAACAAGCTCATCACGTGGGTAGGTTTCTAAAATATTTAAAACAGCTTTGTAAGCGTGCGTGCCTTTAGCAAAGTCACACATTTCCATAATGCGATTAATTTTACTTTTTAATACGGGTACATCAGTAGCGCTGTTATTGTAAAAGCTTGATGAGAACAAACCAATAAAGCGGTCTTCTCCAATTACATTACCTTCATCGTCGAAACGCTTAATACCTACATAATCAATGTAAGCTGGGCGGTGAACGCGAGAAACAGAGTTAGTTTTAGTTAAGATCAATAAGTTGCTGCTACGTGCTTCTTGGCGAGCAACTTCTGGTAATTCTGATAATAATCGTGTGTGTTCTTCAGTAGAATTTTTCATCAAGCCAAGGCTTGATTCCATTTTACCTTTTAATTGGTAATCACCTTGAACTGGGCTTAGCTCATATTCACGGTAACCCATTAGGGTAAAGTTATCTTTAGCTAACCAATCTAAAAACTCAGTTGTTTCTGACACTTCTTCTTTTGTTTTATTATGATGACGCTTAGGTAACTCTTTGGTCACTGCCATCAATTTTTTACGGATTGGTTGCCAATCATCAACAGCAACTGACACATCAACAAGAACCGATTCTAACTCTTTTTTGAAAGACTCAATCACAGAAGAATCTGTCTGACGGTCGATTTCAATAAAGAATACTGTTTTAGTAGATGAAGATTCTTGCTCTGCTTTTAAATTTGATAATCCAGAAATTTTAGCGTTTGTATCGCGCTTAATTTTTAATGGGCAATGAAGTAATAAGTGAGAGGCGATATTTTCACGAGTCATGGCCATACGAACAGAATCAACTAAAAACGGCATGTCTTTAGTAATAATTTCTACAATTGTATGCGATGACTGCCAGCCATCTTTTGCCACTTCAGGGTTGAAAACGCGGATAACAGCGTCGTCGGTAGTATTTTTTTCTAGTGCGTTCCAAAGGCTTAATGCTGCGCCATATAGGTCACTATCGTTGCGATTTGCCAAATCCTCTTTAGACATGTTGCTGTACAAGGCTTTGGCGAATTTCTCAACGAGTAACACATTATCAGCGCGAACTTTTTTCTGGATCAGCTTACAGACATTATCTAGGATAACCGAGGCTTGGCCTTCATTTCGTGTCATTGTATGTTCCTTAATCTATTACTGCTCAGGAGCAGAAATTTGTACAGCTATTCATTAGCGTGGAGTCAATCAAATTCTAACCCTTTTGCAGCTAATAAACAGCCTTTTCGATGAAAACATTTTAAGCATTTCAGCTATTTGGTCATCTATTCACAAATTGTAGATATAAATGGCCTTTACAGGCCATTTAGGAGCAAAATTATTCACATTATTTTTTCTGGTCAGTCCAGAGAAGACTTCCAATAGCGGGTAATAACAATACCGCACCTAACATATTTACTAAAAACATGAAGGTTAGCAATATACCCATATCAACTTGGAATTTAAGATCTGAGAATATCCACGTACTCACACCAATAGCTAATGTAATCCCTGTAAACAATACAGCACTACCACGCTCAACAAGTGCATTACGATAAGCAATACTCAGTGGTACGTTTTGCTTAAGCTGCCCCATCATTGACGACAGTATATAAATACCATAATCAACCCCAATACCAACACCTAACGCAATTACAGGCAGTGTAGAAACGGTTAAGCCTATTTCTAATTGAACCATAAGTGCTTGTGCAAGTGTTGATACAATATAAAGCGGCAATACTACGGCTATTGTTGCTTTTACGCTTCTAAAGCTCATTAGGCATAAAATAATAACGGCACCATAAACGTAAAGCATCATTGGTATTTGCGCCTCTGCAACCGACTCATTAGTCGCTGCCATTACACCAACAGGGCCAGACGCTAATTTAAATGCTAATTTATCAGTGCCCTCTTCTTTAGCAAATTGCTTAACACTTTTAATCACAGTATCGATAGTTTGTGCTTTGTGATCATCTAAAAATATAATCACAGGCATAACAGAACAATCCCCGTTAAGTAGGCCTGTACTCGTTTCTACTCGAGATGTTGACTGTACTAAGCTTGCTGAATTTCGTGGCAAACTCTGCCATTTCAGATTGCCTTCGTTGTACCCTGCGTTAACCGATTGAGCTACAGAACTCAAACTAACAGCAGACTGCACACCGGTCACATTTTCTACTTTATATTGGAAACGGCTAATCCTCTGCATCACATCATGTTCAGTACATGCTGCAGGATATGCCTCTACTATTACCTTTAAGATATCTGACGAAATAGTGTACTTGTCTGATATTAAAAATGTATCTTGATTATAACGCGCATCTTGATGCAGAGATGGCGCGCCTGCGTGTAAGTCGCCTATACGCATTTTATCTGCTTGCCAGTAACCTAGTGCAAATAAAACAAGGGTAAAACCAATAATCATTTTAGCTACTTTAGGATCTGTAGCTTTTACAAGAAGGTCTCTAATTTTATCAAGCATGTTAGGCTTTGCAGCGTCGCCAGATTGAATATGTACACTGTTTTCAAAGTTCATGTACGATGCCCAAACTGGCAGTAAAATTAAATTAGTAAATATAATGACGGCTACACCTAAACTCGCTGTAATAGCAAGTTCGCGGATAATACCAATATCAATAGTAAGTAATGTTAAAAAGCCGACAGTGTCTGAAAGTAGTGCAATACCACCGGGTATTAATAGAGCCCTAAAACTTGACTGACAACAGATACGGGTACTTTTTCCTTCACCTACTTTTTTACCAATCGCATTTATCATCTGCACACCATGGCTTACACCAATCGCAAATACTAAAAACGGTACCAAAATAGACATAGGGTCAAGGCCAAAGCCTAAACTTGAAAGCAGGCCAAGTTGCCAAACAACTGCAATAATAGAACAGGCAATAGGTAAAATGGTTAACTTCAAACTACCACAAAATAGCCAAACCATAATAAATGTAAAGGCGATAGCAATGGCAAAAAATACAACCACGCCTTTTGCGCCTTCAGCTATATCACCTGCCATTTTTGCAAAACCAATAATATGAATACTTACTTTATCTGTACTTAAAGGTTCTCTTAAATCACTTTCTAGCTTTTGTGCAAAAGCTAAAGTGTCTAATTTTTGTTGAGTTTGAGGATCTGTTTCTAAAAGCTGGGCCGTTACCATTGCACACGAGTAATCGCTGGCAATCATACGTCCTACCACTTTTGCTTTTTCGATGTTTTCTTTTACAACACCTAAACCACGCGTATCCGCTTTAAAGTTAGCAGGAATAATTGGACCGCCTGCAAAGCCATCCTCGACTACTTCAACAAAACGAGCACTGGGTGAAAATATAGAGTTAACTAATGGACGATTTACGCCAGGAATAAAATAAAGCTGATCGTGAACCGCTTTTAATTGAGTAAAGAACTCTGGATTAAATATATTGCCGCTGTCATCACACACTGAAATCAAAATACTGTTTGCACCACCAAACTGTTTTTCATGCTTAGTGTATACTTTCATATAGTCGTGATTTAACGGGATGTTTTTATTAAACGAGGCATCTAATTGAATTTGAGTTGCTTTGAATACCAGTAAACAGCTTATAAGCGCAAAACTTATAAGCATAATTAAGCGATGTCTAAAAATCGCCTTTTCAATAAAATCGAGTAACTTATGCATTAAGGGGTTAACTCCTTCACTTTAATGCCATCTTCTGTCGCCATGATTAGTTTGTTATTTAAAATCACGCCATCTAAAATTGCTTTACCATCGGCTAACTGCTCATGGGTGAGTAACCCATCTTGAAGATGAAAAATAACGCCACTATTGGCGAGCATGAGCCATTGTTTGTTATTGTAATTAATGATGTTGTTGATCGTCGCAGTTTTTACATTTTCGAAATGCTGCCACTCTTGTTCGCCATTTTGCTTAGCAAAAACATTACCTCGAAGCCCCGCTACAATTTCTTGCGTACTATCAGAGGCAACTGCAAAGAATGATCCAGGATAAATTTCCTCAATCCTTTGCCAAGTTTCGCCATCATCAATGCTTCTGGCCATTAAACCCATTTCACCAACCAACATTAATCCGTTATCTGTTTTTTCGATTCGATTAAAGTGCGGTAAAATTGAAGCTGTTTCTGCTTCATACCCTTCGGGATCGTTTTCTTTTAAATCGTTTAAGTAATCTCTGTCATCACTAAACAGTAACGAATCTAAAAAGCGCTTTTGCCAATGTTTACCACCGTCGGTGGTTTGATAAAACATACCATAGGCGCCCACTGCAAAACCTTTTAAATCATCTTCAAATAGGATATCAAGGCAGGGTTTATCTAGTTCTGGTTTAACTTGTTGTAACTGCCAATTAATACCACCATCGGTAGTATTGATAATGGTGGCATCGTGTCCACATGCCCAGCCATTATTTTCATCGCTAAAGTCAACAGCTGTTAATAGCACTTGAGTCGGTACAAGTTCAGCTTGTTGCCATTTATTACCAGTGTCACTTTTAATAACGGTACCATGCTTGCCTACTGCAATTAGCCCGTTACCTGTGTTTGTTATATCAGTAAGTAGGGTTTTATCTGCTTTAATTGCACTGATTGCATTTTCAGGGACATCCTGAGCAACACTCGCACCACTTATGATCAGGCTGGCATATACTAAATACTTCATAAATTTTAATCGCCTTGAACGAGAGAATTGTTTGTCTTTATATACTGAGGAAAGCGTTGCGCGATTTGGTATAAGACAAACGCGATGTGAAAGGAAAAGGCACTTAACATACGTTAAGTGCCTAACTTCTAACTATCTACCTGCGCGACGTAATGCGCTTGACGTAAACTCGTTATCGTTAAACGATTGTGAAAAATCGTACATTTTTTCTTGGTTATCTAAACCAATTGCTAAATAACGACGTGAATTTAAATCATGATAAACCTCAAGCGTACTCCACTGAGTAGGTACTTCGTAGTAGTTAAGGCCATAAGCCATTGCTACACGGTAAAGTTGGTCGCGGTTATCATAAATATCCGTAACCTGTACTTGCCAGCTATCTTCATCAATGTAAAACACACGTTTTTTATAGATATGGCGTGTATCGTCTTTTAAGTTAGCTTCAACAACCCAAACACGGTGTTTTTCGTAGCGTGTATGCTCTGGGTTTATGTGGCCAGGCATTAAAATGTCATCGTATTCTAACTTATCACTATGAAGCTTATAGCTGTTGTAAGGAATGTATAATTCTTGCTTACCTTTCAACGTCCAGTTGTAACGATTAGGTGAGCCATTGAACATGTCAAAGTCATCAGTAGTACGTAAGCTATCCGCTGCTGTTCCTGGTGCATCATATGCAACATTAGGTGCACGACGAACGCGGCGTTGTCCCGAGTTGTAAGTCCATGCTTGGCGTGGCGTTAATATTTGGTCCATCGTTTCATGAACAAGCAGTGCTGTACCTGCTAAGCGTGCAGGCTCTGTAACACTTTGTTTAAACTTAAACAAAATGTTTGAGTCTTGCAGCTCTGCGGGTGTTGCACTCGGATCTGAATATTTAACTAATAGCTGTTCATCAAAGCCAACATAGTTATAAGAGCCTGACGCCGTTGGTGCTGCTTGACCACCAAAACGTTCAATAGATTGCCCACGGTAACGTAATAAGTGATTCCAAATTGCCTCTAAACCCGTTTTAGGAATAGGAAAAGGAATACCAATTGCTGTATTTTTAATACCATTTCCGCCTTCAACTAATTCAGCTGTTGGTGCAAACTTTTTAGTTGCGTCATAAACAAACTGTGGATAAGACGCTGAGCGACGTGTTTCATACACTGGCATTTTAAATGTGTCTGGGTATGCTTCAAATAAAGCAATTTGACCCGGACTTAAATTGGCTTTGTACTTTTCGATATTACTTTTATCAATAGTGAAAAGCACTTTGTCAGTGGTATATGGGTCAAGGTGATGCATACCCGGTTCATAACCTGCTGGTGCAGATGTAATGCCATTATTCCATGCTGGAATAGAACCATCAGCATTCGCTGCTTTTTCTGCGCCCAATGGCGTTAAATTTTGACCTAATTGAGCAACTTCGTCAGTGCTTAATTTAGCTAAGGCTGCGCTGCTTGCAAACAAGCTACAAAAAGCAGTAGCAATGAGGGTAGGTTTTATAATCATAGTAATGTTACCCCTAAATAGAATATTTTAAGTTAAAAGAAACGTAATCGCGGTCTGAGAAGGTATTAATACCGCCGCCGCCCCAAAACGAGTTGTAGCTCACATCAAGTGACCACGCATTTTGGTAGTTAAAGTTCATGGTCGCACCTAAAGATTTACGGTCTTCAATAAATAAGAACATAGGATCTGGTGTATTACCATTTACGTCATGAGAAAATACAAAACGTGGAGAGAAGTTAATACCATCGTAAAGGTCATAATAATCACCTTTAGCAATTAAGCGGTAACCCCAAGAAGATGCAGTAGCAAATGATTTTTCTTCAGCACCGTTTGATAAACCAAGCTGTAATGTTGAGTAATCAGTAGTGCCTGGGCCAGTAATAACGCCACTACGGCCAGTACCAGATACATTCAAACGCATTTCGTCATATTCTGGCATGTTATGAATTTTTACAGCACCCACTTCACCAACAACAGCCCAACTATCAGCCCCTAATGAAGGGCCAAATAAATGAGTAGCCGTAAATTGAATTTGAGATGTATCACGTTCAATATAGCCCTTGGCAACTTCACCCGCTCCAACAGAGCTTATAGCATCGCCAAAACTCATTTGCGAAATACCCGCAAAATCAGGACGAATACCGGCAAGCGCTAACTGCTCTGGCATAGCTGTATAAAGTAACTCTACGTCATCAATTTGCAGAGGCTCGTCTTGACGAAAAGCAAATTCACCCGCAAAAGCTGTTTCACCAATAGTGGTGTTAAAGCTTAAACCGTATAGTTTAATATCTTCAGGGTAGTCGTTTTCAGCTTTAGAAAAAGCAGTTAAATCAGCCACATTATCAGAGGTAATCTCTGTAGTCATAATCATTGCTAAATCTTGAGCTATAGCAGCCTGAGAAAAGTTTGATACGCGACCAGAGATAAGCGGACGACGACTGTGGTAGTTCACGTGGTATAACGCAATTTCAGTATCATTAAACTCAGGTAAAAACACACCTAAGCGAAGACCATACTGACCGCCATCTTCAGGTTCTGTTTTACCATTATCCCCTTTACCTTTAAGCGCGACCTTAGTTGGATATGCAAGGTACATTTGAGCTAATAAAGCACTCCCTTCGGCACTTGAAGGATCTATGCCTCGTGCAGCTGCTGCTAATGCAAAGTCAGATGTTAAGTTATTTAAACTATCCGTTAAAAAAGCAACATCAATATCAGGGTTAGACGTAAAGCCTAATTGAACATTTTGTTGGTAACCATTTTCTGCTGCAAAGTCATTAGTAGAAAAATACGTGCCGGCTGCTGGTAAACGCGTTTCTTGCCATTGATATTGGTAGAAACCTTCAAGCGTGATGTTTTCAGTAATACCAAGCGATGCCCAAAGCATACCGATTGGTATAAATGCTTCTTTAAGCTCAGCGCCTGGTGCTTTTAATCTGTCAATATCAACCGGGTTTACGTTAATGCCATGAGATATAAGCGTACTTTCCCCCCAGTTAACTACTTGCTGACCTAAACGAACAGATAAAGGATTATTTCCGTCGTTTAAATCAAAATCGGCCCATACAAACGCATCTAGTAAACGTATGTCGGCACAACTTTGTGCTTTGGTGTCTTTATCGTCACATGGATCAACACCCTGCCCTGATGTAGGATTTGAGTATGCATGATTGCCATCCATTAATGCAAAGTCATAAAAATACATAAAGCGAGTGAACAAACCGTAGTTATCTTTATTTATTGAAAGGTCGTGTGTTCCCTTCAATAGTTTTGAGAATGAGTCACCACTGTCAAAATTTAAATTACCCGCATCACCATTGTTTGAGTAAGAGCCCGGTTGTGCCCATACATCTTGTGATGAGTAAATAGTGTTACTTAGCGCAGGGTTGTATCCTGTCCAATCAAATGCTGGGTTATTACTTTTGCCAATTAGGTTAAAGTCTCTGTCTTCTACACGAACACTTTGCCCATATGAAAAGGTTGAATCGAAGGTAATATCAAAACCTCCAGCTTCAAATGTTACAGCTTGAGTACTTGCTGCAGATAAACCTAAACTAGCGGCTGCTAAACCTATAGCGATTCTATTTTTAACAAAAAGCGATCTTCTTATCATTTTGGTTCCCCCCTGTCGCGGGTCATTTTGTGTGATCAAGTTATTGTTTTTAGTGTAATCATAACGATAGAAGCGAATCAGTAAAATTACAAATACTCGCTCTAATCTGTCATATACTTCTTATTCTGGTTAACGCTTACGTATTGGTAAGACGTCGTACCAGATAATTTATACACGTAATTTAACAATAGGACAAATTGAAATTAACAAAAATACAATATTTTTATGTATATATAACATAAAAACCGAGTGTCAGGCCACTCGCTCTAGGCGGATGAACTTGTTTTCGGGGGTTAATAAGAGTCTAAAACGGCCACGTACACCCAAGCTCGAAATGAAGGGCCTCAAATGCGTAGCAGCAAAACGAATTGTTTTACCGCCATCCTCTACAACTTGTAAAGAGCTAAAACGGCCATGGTAGTAATCCATGCACTCGTTATAGCTCAATCTTAAGGTAAAATAATACTCAATCATTTATGCGAGCGCTTTTTCAACCTTTTCATACAAGTCAGCACTTAGGCCATCTAAGTTGGCTAAGCGTTGTAATTGCAGCTTCATTGCTTGTGAGCGTACATCATCGTAACGCTTCCACGACATAAACGGTGTTAACATACGAGATGCATTTTGTGGATTAATTGCATTAAGTTTTATTAATAAATCACCTAATAACGCATAGCCTTGAGCATCTGCTCGATGAAATTGTGCTGTATTAAAGTGGCTAAAACTTCCTACAAGTGCACGTACACGGTTAGGATTTGAAAAATCAAAACACGGGTGTTCGTAAAGTGCCTTAATATCATCTATAGCAGTACTGCCTGATTGCATAGCTTGTAGTGCAAACCACTTATCCATGACTAAAACATCATGACGCCACTGACTATCAAAATGACTCAAAAGCTCATCTCTAACAGGGTGTGAAGCTTTTACCACAGCGCTTAAGGCACCAAGTACATTAGTCATATTAGTCGAGCTTGCAGCTTCTTGAATAAAGGTTACAGCTTCTGGACTTTGTGTTTTAGCAAGGTAGTGCAGACATATTTGCTTTAAAGCACGATTCGCAACAGCGCTTGCACTTATACTGCCATCATCTTCAAGAGATTCGTAACAACTAAGCAGCTCATCAGCAAGTTCATCAGCAATTTGTTGCTCAAACTTTTCTGTTATTTCAATAATGTCATCTACAGGTATTACATCAAATTCAGCAGCTAACGTGTCAAAACTTGGTAATTTAAACAGCTCTGCAATTAAAGCTAAATCGCCCTCTTTAGTGTTTATAAGTACACGTAGCGCATTTATAATTTCGCTGCTTAATACACTATTCGTTGCATCGGTGATTTGTGCTTTAACGGCTTTAATAAATAGTTGCTGTTGTGCATCCCAACGTGAAAAATCACTGCGCGCAAAACGCATAATATGTAATAGTTCTGGCTCTGTTGTTTGCTGATTTAAAATACAAGGCGCAGAAAAATCTTCGAGTAAAACGGCAACTGGTTTCTCTACTATATTATCAAAGGTAAATGTTTGAGTCGTATTTGTTACATCAAGCACATGATCTAGCTTTTTACCTTTATATTGTAGAGCAATACTTTTTCCATGGGCATCAAGTAATTCAATAGCAAATGGAATATGAAGTGGTTTATTATCTGGCTGATTAGCCGGTGCTGTTTGATCTATTGTCAAAGTGTATGTATTAGAGCTGCTATCAAAGTTTTGAACCGCATTTAAACGCGGTGTACCTGATTGGCTGTACCATTGCTTAAATTGCCCTAAATTAACGCCTGATGCATCGCTCATCGCACTTACAAAGTCATCACATGTAACTGCTTGCCCATCGTGGCGCTCAAAATAAAGAGTCATACCTTTTTGAAAGTTAGTTTCACCCAATAATGTGTGCATCATACGGATAACTTCAGCACCTTTATCGTATACAGTGACAGTATAAAAGTTATTCATTTCAATAACTTTCTCAGGACGAATTGGATGAGCCATAGGGCCTGCATCTTCACTAAACTGATGTGTACGCATTACTTTAACCGCATCAATACGGTTAAGTGCACGAGAACCTAAATCACTACTAAACTCTTGGTCTCTAAATACAGTTAAGCCTTCTTTTAGCGATAACTGAAACCAATCTCTGCAAGTAACTCGATTACCAGTCCAGTTATGAAAGTACTCATGCCCTACAATGGATTCAATCGTATGATAGTCTTTGTCTGTCGCTGTTTCTTGATTGGCTAATACGCATTTACTATTAAAAACGTTTAGCCCTTTATTTTCCATCGCGCCCATGTTGAAAAAATCGACGGCTACAATCATATAAATATCAAGGTCATACTCTAAATTAAAGCGTTCTTCATCCCACTGCATTGCCTTTTTGAGTGAGGCAATAGCATGGGGGGTTTTAGATAAATTACCTTTATCAACAAACAATGCTAATTCTACATCTCTGCCGCTTTTAGTCGTGTACGTATCTTTTAAAACATCAAAATCGCCTGCTACAAGTGCGAACAAATAACTTGGCTTTTTGAATGGGTCTTGCCATTTCACAAAATGACGACCATCTTGTGTTTCACCACTGTCTACTTGATTACCATTAGAAAGAAGTTGTAGATACTTTTTATCGGCAATAATAGTTACATCAAACGTGGCTAGTACATCGGGGCGGTCCATATAATAGGTTATTTTTCTAAAACCCTGCGCTTCACACTGCGTGCAGTACGCCCCGCCTGATAAATACAAACCTTCTAGAGAGGTATTCGTCTCAGGTGATATCTCAGTAACAATGCTTAATTGGCAATTATCTGGCAGATTATTAATTATTAGTTGCTCACCAATAATTTCGTAATCAGTTATATCAACCGTATCTATAGATAAAGACAGTAAACGTAAGTCAATGCCATCAAGTACTAAAGGTGTTTTTTTATCACCAACACGCGTAAGTGTTAGTAAAGAGCTGACTTTGGTTGATAATGGCTGTAAGTCAAAAGTTAGCTCTGTGTGGTCAATTAGGAAGTCTGGGGCTTTATAGTCTTTAAGGTATTGTGCTTGAGGTTTGCTTGATTCAGTCATAGATACTCCAAAATAGCGCCTTTAAAGTTAAAAGGCGCTATTAAAATTAGGCAGATTGTTTTGGTTTAATACGTAAAATTTTAATACCTAAGTAGGCATAAACAACTGCTAAAACAGGGTTAATTAAATTAAAGAAAGCGTAGAGTGCATAATCGAAAGGGTTTATTAGTAAAACGCTTTGCATGTAAGCACCACAAGTATTCCAGGGAATAAGTGGGCTAGTAATTGTACCGCCATCTTCTAATGTACGAGATAAATTAACAGGCTTCAAACCACGTTTTTCATATTCATCTTTAAACATACGACCAGGGACAACAATCGCGATATACTGATCGGCTGCTATAATGTTTGTACCAATACAGGTTGCAATTGTTGCTGCAATTAATGAGCCCGTACTTTTAGCTATTTTAAGTATGCTTTTAACAAAAATGTCCAGAAGGCCCGTTTTTTCCATGATTGCACCAAACATCAGTGCTGTCATAATCAACCACGTAGTTGTAAGCATTCCTGACATACCGCCACCACTAAGTAGCGAGTCCATTTTATCATCGCCTGTACTTATACTAAAACCATCAAAAAACGTCGTCCAAACAAGCTTAAAGTAACCTACTAACTGTCCTTGAGACATATCAATTTGGCTAGCAATTAAATCTGACTGAAATAACATAGCCCAAATAGCGCCCACAACAGCACCAATAGAGATAGCAGGAAACGCTGGCATTTTTTTAATCGCTAAAACTAATAATACAATTAGCGGGATCAGCATTTCAAAACCAATATTAAAATTTTGCTGCAAAATAGCTGTTATTTCATCAATACGCCCTGCTTCGCTTGAAGCCGTTGCATTAAATCCCATGAATATAAATATAATAAGTGCAATTACAAAGCTCGGTACTGTCGTCCATAGCATGTGTTGAATATGCTCAAATAAATCAGCGCCTACAACTGCTGGCGCTAAATTGGTTGTTTCAGACAGCGGGCTTAGCTTATCACCAAAGTACGCACCAGATATAACAGCGCCTGCTGTAACTGTTTGCTCAAGCCCAAGACCCGTTGCAACACCTAATAAGGCAACACCTATCGTAGCGGCCGTAGTCCAAGAGCTACCAATGCTCATAGCTACAATGCCACAAATTAAACAGCTCGCTGCATAAAACCAGCTAGGGTTTATAACTTGTAAGCCATAATAAATTAAAGTTGGTACAGTTCCAGAAAGTAGCCAAGTGCCAATTAACGCACCTACCATAAGTAAAATTAAGATAGCACCGAGCGAAAGCGTTATGCCTTCGATCATAGCTTGTTCTAACTTTTTCCACGTATAACCATTTTTAAGACCAATTAAAGCCGCTGCAAAAGTAGCAAATAAAAGTGCAATTTGGTTCGGACCTGAAGAAGAGTTATCACCAAATAAGTATACGGCTGCACCAAGCAAACAAATTAATACAGTGATAGGAATTAATGCATCAAAAAACGAGGCGGGCTTGATTGGTTTATCATCCAATAGCTTCAAAGTAGAGACTCCTGCACACTTGCTGTGTGTTTAATTATTATTTTTAGCACGTAAAGCGCATTAATTGAGCATGATTGTTCTAGCTCAACTTTATGTAATCAGAGATTATAACAATTTAGTAAATTTTAGGTAGTAAAAAAGGCGCTAAAGCGCCTTTTTTATAGAGGTAAAACCAGTTGTTACTTCTTAGCTATACGACCATAATTAATATAATCTTGAGTAATTAATGCAGCTTCTTCCAAAAATGGGTCAAGCTCTTCAATTACTTCTGGTAAATCGTCTAAGTTTTCTACCGGCTCTTTACCTAAGCGCTTAAGACGTTCGTTAGTACGTACAAGTGCACGTGCTTCACCTTCGTCCTTTTCTTTAATACGGTCTGCTTCAACTAAAGAGATAGTTTTACGGTCTTTCTCTTCGTTGTATAAGGTAATGTCATTAAATACATAACCAAATTCTGGTTCTGATTTAATTCGTACTTCGTGCTGTTTCTCTAGGTACGTAATAATAGGTGTTAAATTACCTAGTTTTTTGTATTTCGCTTTAACAATGCTATCCCATGGAAGTGCATTATCTTGCTTACTTTCGCCCCACTCTGCAGGATCAATTGCTGATGGAAACGAAATATCAGGGATAACACCTTTATGTTGCGTACTACCACCGTTAATACGGTAGAACTTAGCAATTGTATATTGCACGCTACCCAGCTCATTATCGTATAGGTCGTAAGCGCGGCCTAAGCCTTTGTGCTGCTGTACAGTACCTTTACCAAATGTTTGCTCGCCAATTATAACCGCACGACCGTAATCTTGCATTGCTGCTGCAAATATTTCAGAAGCAGAGGCACTGTAACGATCAACTAAAACAGTTAAAGGACCATCGTAATAAGTGATACCGTCACGGTCTTTCTGCTCTTCAATACGATTATTTAAGGTATGAATTTGAACAACAGGACCTTGATCGAAAAACAAACCAGATAACTGTGTTGCTTCATATAAAGAACCACCGCCATTTTGGCGTAAGTCGATAATAATACCATCAACTTTTTCTTCTTTAAGTTTCGCTAATTCAACTTTTACATCTTTCGAAAGGTTATTGTAAAAGCCAGGAATTTCAATCACGCCTACTTTGCTTGTTAAATCAGAGTATTTTGCTTCAAATACTTCTGATTTAGCCGCTCTATCTTCAAGTCGAATTTTATCACGCGTGATTTCAACAACTTTAGGTGCACCATGAGCGTCAACACCCTTTAAATACTGCAAACGTACTTTAGTCCCTTTAGGACCTTTAATTAAATCAACTACGTCATCTAAACGCCAGCCAATTACATCTACAAATTCTTCACCATCTTGGGCAACACCAATAATGCGATCATCAGCTTTGATCTGATCTGTTTTATCTGCAGGGCCTCCCGGCACTAAACTGCGAATAACTGTGTAATCTTCATCAGGGCTTAATACGGCACCAATGCCCTCAAGCTCTAAGTCCATATCCATTTTGAACTGCTCTGCACGACGCGGCGATAAATAAGACGTATGCGCCTCAATACTGCGTGCCAGTGAGTTCATAACAATTTGAAAAGCATCTTCTGAATTAGATTGTACTAAACGTTTTTCTGCATTTTTATAGCGTTTGGTCAGCACTTCTTTAATGCCTTCCCAATCTTTACCTGTCATTTTTAAACGCAGTGCATCGTACTTTACACGTTCACGCCAAATTTCATCTAGCTCAGCTTGAGACACCGGCCATGCTGAATCTTCACGGTCAAAAAAGTATTCATCTTCTTTATCAAACGTCATTTCTTTTTCAAGTAAAGTAAGTGAATACTCGTAACGTTCAAAACGGCGTTTAAGACTTAAGTTAAAAATATCAAATGTAAAGTCTAATTTACCGGTAGTAATAGCGTTATCAAAGTCATCACGATATTGCTCAAAAGAAGCAATATCGCTGGCTAAGAAAACGCTTTTATTAAAATCAAGGGATTCGATATAACGATCGTACACTTTACTAGAAAGCTCATCGTTAAATCGAACCGGTGTATAGTGTGAACGAGCAAATAAGCTAGCCACTCGTTTGCTAGCAGTACCATGTTGACTCTCTTGCTTAAGCTGGGGTAAATCGTCAATTGTGACGGCTTCTACAGCAGCAAATAATGAACCTGAAAACAGGGCAGCAACTAACGGAATGAGCGTAAACTTTTTACTCATACACAACTCCTTAATTTATTGACAACTTAAACGATGTATAAGCTGTCAGCTTTGGTTTTAACTTGCATACCTGTCACTAATTCAACATGAACGTCATCTTTGTTCACTTCAGTGATTACTGCATTTACAAGTGCTTGGCCAAGTTTAACCTTAACCTTATTATTAACCTTGACCTCAGTTGCTGGTAAAGGTTCAATTTTTCCTGAACGTTTAGCCGGCGCTGCTTTAGCAGGTTTGTTAGCAGCAGGTGCGTTTTTATCGCCTGCTTTGCTAGCATGAGCTGGTTTTTTCTTGAAAGATTTAGAATCAGAATCTTGACGTGGACGCTGTTGTTTTTTGCGTTTTGCCATTTTAGCGCGGCTTTCTTCCAATGCTTTTTGTGCATGGTCGATATGCTCTTGCTCAACTTTTTCACCTTGATTGCCATCAAGATCAATACGAAACTCTGACTTAGTCACAGCTTCTAAGTAACGCCAGTTAGACGTGTATTTTCTAAGCGCTTGACGAATTTGAGTCTTGCTTACTTTTTCAGACCCTTCAATACGCTCAGCAATATCTTTAAAAATACCGACTTTAAGCGGCTTGATGCCATCTTTTTGTTTAAAACATTGTGGGAATTCTTGATATAAAAATTCCAACACTTCATTAATATCTTTTAGCTTGTTTGTGGTTTCCATTTTAGAACCTATTTTTCACATCTTTTCATCAAGGGACGAATCGACGTAGTGTATTACCCAGTCGACCAACTCTTCGAAATCGGCTTCTATAACAGCCATATCACCTCGAAGGTGTTCCCAAATACCATTAATTGTTTCATCAATAAATTCACATTCTGAATCATCTGGAAGACGATCCCATGCAATATGAATTAAATCATTGAGCGTTTCCGCTACATGTTCTTCTTCGCCTTCCCAGTCGCCAACATCTTGCACAGCAAATAGGTAGTCTTGAACATTTAGCAAATCTTTCATTACAGGCTCGCCTCTAAGCATTTCACTAATGCTTCAAGGCCAGCTTTGTCATCAGCATCAAATCGGCCAATACTTGGACTATCAATGTCTAGTACTGCAAATACTTTACCATGTTTCATGATAGGTACAACCACTTCAGAGTTAGACGCTGCATCGCAGGCTATATGCCCGTCAAAAGCGTGAACATCTTCAATCAATTGTGTTTCTGCGGTTGCCGCAGCAGTTCCACATACCCCTTTTCCTACTGGAATACGGATGCATGCAGGGTTGCCTTGAAACGGACCAAGTACTAATTCAGTAGGAGAATCCATAAAGTAAAAGCCCGCCCAATTTACATCTTCTAAAGAGGTAAATAATAGCGCGCTTATATTTGCCAAATTGGCAATTACATTAGATTCACCAGCTATCAGCGATTGCGTTTGCTTAACTAATGACTGGTAAAAATCTTGCTTTTGCATACCAAACTACTTCTTATTAAACATACAGTAGCTAAAGGTACTCTTTGTCGTGAAAAATTGGAACCTTTTGGAGGTAAAAAAAAGGAAATCGCACCGTTTATCAGCGTGCTTGGTTAATAATGCTGCGATTATTTTTTTACCGATTTACGAAGACCAAATAAAAACAGTCCAGCAGCAAATGCTGACATAACACTATTAATCAAAAATATCTCGCCAGTTGAGGCACTTAATAAGTAACTAAATATAGCGCCACCTAATAAACCGAGTGTTAAAACTCCCGAATAATTAACTTTAGAATACTTAAACATCAGTAAGTATCCTGGCACAACAAAGGCCGCCATTGTTAAACCTACAATATGCGCATTTGATATAGCCGTCATCAACAGTTGAAAAAATACAGATAAGAAATCACCCTGTAGCGTTAACGCATAATACAAACCTAGCAAGCTGCCAATAATTACTGGGGACAATAATGAAAGCGCGACGCTTTTTGCAAGTTGATGTTTCATCTAATAATCCTTAATACAGCATATAAAATTTAATGTATTAAGCATGCACCAAGATCTAAAGCTTAGAAATAGAGACTATGGTCGTAACTTATGATGATAAAACATACAACATATAAGCTAGGTAATTTAATAAAGCCCAGTTTTTAAAAGAAATAACAAATAGCTCAGCAGTTACAACTGAGCTATTTTTTGTGATAAATCGATATTTTTATTTATCGCCAACTCTTCAAGCACTATGACTCTTTCAACTAAAAAGTCTAATTTTTTTTGCATCGTAACAATCGTATTTTTCTGATTTTTATCTTGTAATAAAAGTAACGTCTCTTTAGCAGTCGCTTTATTGGTAAAGTAATCTTTAATTAGCACTAAAAGTAAAAAAGGCGACAAAAAAATCATTATAATTAAAAATAATTCAAACATTATTATCTCCTTTAAGTATTTTGTGTTGCTAATTTGTAATGTTGAGACGAAAAACCTGGGCGTTTTTTGAACAATGTAGGAAGTGTTATTTGACGCGGCTTACCACGACGGATAAGTAAGTTTACGTAGAGTATGCTTAAAATTATTGCAGTCGCCTTGAACAAATTGCCTTTTAAGTCCCCTGCTGCACCACCTGACATGTTAAATATGCCATAAGCCGCATTCATAAATATATGCATCCATAGTGGAAACCAAATACGGTATCCACATTCGCAAAATAACCACGCAAACCAAGTTCCTGCTATTGTTGTAATTGCAACAGCCATCACAGCTGAAATAGCATCGTGTCCTTGATAAATATGACCCAAACCAAATATCGTTGAGCTAATTAATGCGGCGGGAATAAACCCCCAACGACAAAAACGAAATAACACGCCGAACAAAGCAGCCCTAAAAATTATTTCTTCAAAAATCCCCGCGTATATTGAACCTGTAATTATTCCCGTAATTGAAAGGTTTAGCGCGTTACTTAAATAAGCGTAACCTATCACCATAGGTGTGCAACAGATCACCGCTGCGAGTAAATAACGTTGAAAACCTTCAATGTCGATACCTAAAACGTTGTACAAACTCTCATGTTTAAATAATAATGTTGCCACAACTAGCAATGGCCCATAAATGAATAAGTATTTAGCGGGAAATAACAAAAGGGCTGATTGTTGATCAAGATCAGATAGGACACTTACCCAGTTATCCCCCCAAAACTCTTTCATCATGTAATGACAAAATATAAATGTGATGATTAGTAGCAGTGCTTTAATTGTATGTTTCATACGTACCTTCTTAAGTTACAATTTTAAATTCAACTTAATCATGGCAATCACTAATCATGAAATCGATCAATTAGGGCTAAATTTCACTTTTAGGTGCTAACTACACGTTTTTGGGGCCATTAACAAACATCAGGGGTTAACAACAAGGCTTGTTTAATGGCATCAACATAAGTTCGCGAAACTGGAATTGTGAAATCAAATGAGCTCATCGATAACTGTAACCCTCCGGCATTCCCTTTACTTACTGCGACTAATTGTAAATTAACTGCATAAGACCGATGACAGCGATATAAAAATGTATTTTGGGGTAATTGCTTTAATAAACCAGTTAACGTTATGCGCAGCAATTTATGAGAAACAACATTGTTTTCTATCGTTGCGAGCTCACAGTAATTATCGGCTGACTTAATAAACAATATATCCGATAGCGCAATTATTAGCTTGTCACCTTTATTATCGCCAATAAGTGTTATTAAGCGATGCGGGAGGACGTTATTTTTTTCTACCTCTTCACAAGAACGTTGTTTAGTCTTAACAACCGGTATTATTTCAGTAGTTAAGACCATATGCTTTGCATGACGATTGACAACAAATATGAAACTAATCGGGAATAATCCAACTGCTAATGTATATACAATGAAGAGTATTTGGTTTTGCCAATGCCAAGCCCCTAACATAGCAACAACAAAATATCCGTGGTTAAACAAAGCAGTAATTAAAATATAAAGGCTGGGGGTCACTATTATTCGAAGTTTATTGCTAAGGTTTAACCGAATTAAAAATATCTCAATAAAACCCGAAAGCAATAAAGCGCAAAACGTGACTAAGCCGTAACCTGAAAGGCGGAGTAATTTATAAGGTTCAGTATCGTTGGTTGTACCAAAAGGTTGGAATACGAATAGAATAAATAGAGTTACTATCGAAAATAAAATTGCCCTGTATACAACCAACTTTCTTGACGCTAAATCATCTTTAAGCCACAACGTCATATTTTATATACCTTTAAAAACACGCTTGCTAATAAAATACCACAAATTCATCGCTAATTACTGGTTTCATTTTCTCAGTTATATGAAGTCTATTTAACAATAATGCATTTTAGTTTTCTATAGGCACAAAAAAGCCCGCTAAATTAGCGGGCTTTTTTGTTATATGGTGGAGAGATAGGGATTTGAACCCTAGATGGGCTATAAACCCATGCCGGTTTTCAAGACCGGTGCATTCGACCACTCTGCCATCTCTCCGATACTGCTAAGTTAAAAGTAAGAGTGTACTAATAACTATTTAAATGAATGATACTTTAATTACCACACACTTATTAAATAAGTGGTGGAGAGATAGGGATTTGAACCCTAGATGGGCTATAAACCCATGCCGGTTTTCAAGACCGGTGCATTCGACCACTCTGCCATCTCTCCGCACGGCCTGCATAATAGGGAACCCCATCGCTTTTGTGAAGCTTTTTTTTTAATTAATTGTTTAAGTGCTTAAAAAACAATTAATTTGTCTAAAGTTAGAGCGAAATGTTTTTAATTTAGTCTCTAATGCACATTTATTTAAATATTTAACTCTATTGATCTACAAAGGTTTGCCCAAACATATAAGAGTTGTTAATCTAATTTTAGTTAAATTATCGAAACACACACGTTTCACTTAAAGGAGCTCTACAATGGCGTTCAATCAATCGTACAATACCGCTAAACCGGTAATGTCTACCATTGAAACAAACAAGGTACTTAAAAACACCTATTTTTTACTAGCGATGACACTTGCATTTAGTGCAGTTACAGCCGGTATTTCAATGGCACTACAATTGCCTTACTTTATGGGAATTGTATTTACACTTGTTTCGTTCGGTTTATTATTTGTTGTAAACAAAAAAGCAGAAACTGCATCAGGCGTATTTTGGGTATTTGCTTTTACTGGTTTAATGGGCGCAGGTTTAGGCCCGTTGCTTAACCATTATGCTGCAATGCCTAATGGTCCAATGCTTATTATGCAAGCGTTGGGCTCTACTGCGCTAATCTTTTTTGGTTTATCTGCTTATGCACTGAACACTAAAAAAGACTTCTCATTCATGGGTGGCTTTTTAACGGTTGGCTTAATCGTTGTGATTGTAGCTAGCATTGTTAATATTTTTGTTGGCAGTTCACTTATGTTTATGGTGCTTAATGCGGCAGTTGTATTGATCATGTCTGGTTTGATTTTATTCGATACAAGCCGAATCATTAATGGCGGCGAAACCAACTACATTCGCGCAACAGTGTCTTTATACCTAAGCGTATATAACTTATTTACGTCTTTACTTGCTCTACTTGGCGCAAGTGATGACTAATTAAATAGTTCTGTTAAAATAGCCCCTTAATTGGGGCTTTTTTATTGGAATTGTTTTGTCACGTTTTGTTCTTTCATTACATACACCACCATCCGATCACGATACAACGCAAAGGTTAGTTAAGTTTGCGAATGCATGTTTAGTCCAAGGGCACACCATTGATGCTATTTTTTTATACCAGCAAGGTATTTATCATGCATCTACCCACTTTGATTTATCCTCAGACGAACTTCAAATTTCAGCACTTTGGCAGCAACTCGCCGATCAAAAACTAAATCTAATGCTGTGTGTTACCGCCGCTGAAAAACGCGGGTTAGATATTAAAAACACAGGTGTATTTAAAGTCGCAGGGTTGGCTGAATTTGCAATGCTTGCAAGCGACGCAGATAAATGGGTGCAATTTAAATGATAAACGTATTAGTAATGAGTCAGTGCAGTCCATTTGACGATTTAAATATTCGTGATGCACTTGATATGACATTGATATTTGCTGCCGTTGACCAAAATGTAAGTTGGTTGTTTAGCGGCCCCGCTGTTTTGGCTTTAAAAAAGCATCAACAACCAAACAATATTGGCTTAAAAGATTTTTTTAAAAACATTAAAACACTCGAAATCTATGATGTTGAAAACATCTACGTGTGTGAAAAGTCATTGCTTGATTATGGTTTAAATAAGCATGATTTACTCATAGAGGCAAAAGCACTCAACTTTAGCCAACAACAAACATTAATTAAAGCGCAGCAACATGTGGTGAATTTATGAGTACATTACATATTTTTTCTAAGCCGCTTAACTATTACTGCGCAAATCAGCTAGAGAACTTAATTTTATCAACCGATAACGTGCTACTTGTTGGTGATGCCTGCTTTGCAAAAAAACAATTTAGGCAATTTGCAGATACACTGTTAATGCTTGATCAAGATGCGCAAGTACGTGCAATAAAATTAACAGATAACGATAAAGCAATTAGCTATGAAGACTTTGTAGCACTGACTTTATCAACTAATCAATCAATTACGTGGTAACTCATGCTTGAATTTAATAACCAACAGATTGAAACCGACAAACAAGGCTACTTGCTTGACCATACTTTATGGTCAAAGGAACTTGCACCTGTAATTGCTACCCAAGAAAACATTACCCTCAGCCCTCAACACTGGGAAGTCATTAACTTTGTTCGTGATTTTTACATTGAATATAACACCAGCCCAGCCATTAGAATGCTTGTAAAAGCTATGGCTAAAGCACTCGGTGAAGACAAAGGGAATAGCCTTTATTTATATAAATTATTTCCTAAAGGCCCTGCAAAGCAAGCGACCAAAATTGCCGGATTACCAAAACCAGCTAGGTGTATCTAATGAGAAGTAAATCAAGCAATAATCAAGTAACACAAGCCAAACCTAAAAGAAGTACTGGCCGAACTTATTCTCGCAGTGCACTTAACAAAACGCCTTCAGGTAAAAGAGAAATAAAGCCGCAAATAGCATCTAAAGACAGAAAAATTGTATTATTCAACAAACCATTTGATGTGCTATGCCAATTTACAGATGACGCCGACAGACAAACGCTTGCAGAGTTTATCCCTATTAAAGAAGTTTACGCAGCAGGAAGATTAGACAGAGACAGTGAAGGTTTATTGCTTTTAACAAACTGCGGTAAATTACAAAACACCTTAACTGCACCTGATAAAAAAACCAATAAAACCTACTGGGCACAAGTTGAAGGTGAACCAACAAGTGAATCAATTAATGATTTATGTAATGGCGTAAAACTTAAAGACGGGCTGACACTCCCTGCTAACGTTAAAATAATAGATGAGCCTACAATTTGGGCGCGTAATCCCCCTGTACGCGAGCGAAAAGCAATCCCAACTACGTGGCTAAGTATCACCATTAACGAAGGTAAAAATAGACAAGTTCGTCGAATGACCGCACATATTGGCCATCCTACACTTCGCCTTATTCGCTATAGCATTGGTAACTATACGTTAGATGATATTAATTGTGGTGAATACAAAGTAATTAAGGGTGTAGTTGATGCATAAACCGCATGTCACGGTTGCAGCAATAGTAAAAAAGCAAAATGAGTTTTTGCTCGTCAAAGAGCGCGATAAATTTACACAGCAGGTTTGCTACAATCAACCTGCTGGTCATTTAGAACAAAACGAAACGCTTGCACAAGCCGCAAGCAGAGAATTACTTGAAGAAACAGGCTTAGCGCTTGAGCCAGTCGGCTTTTTAGGTGTGTATAATTTGCATGCCGAAAATGGAGTGCACTATTTACGGTTCTGCTTTTTATTTGAAGCGCCCGATAACATACAAACTCCAGTGCCAATAGATACCGATATAATCAGCGCCAATTGGTACACGTTAGAGCAAATAAAATCACTAACGCTTAGAAGCCCTTTAGTATTGAAGTGTATTAACGACAACCTGAATCGACCAGTATTAAGCCTAGAAACTATTTATAATTAGCTATATTGGGGAGTAGCTTAAATAAAATAATTAACTCTATTTTATTTACTCTGAGCTTAGCGCTATACAGTTACGCCCTTGTTTTTTAGCATAATACAGGGCGTTATCAGCGGCTTTTACAAAGCTGATTTCATCACTATTTGTATAGTCACTGATGGTATTAATACCCATACTTATAGATAAAAATCCGGTAAAGCTATCCTGGTGTGCAATAGCTAAGTTCTCTACAGATTTTTGTATTTGCTCAGCTATAAACAACGCCCCTTGCCTATCGGTTTGAGGTAATAAAACAACAAACTCCTCTCCCCCATAGCGAGCAACAAAATCTTCTGAGCGACTAACCGTTGAAGCAATTGTTTGAGCCACATCATATAAACACGTATCGCCCGCTACATGCCCATACCGGTCATTAAATTGTTTAAAATGGTCAATATCGATAATAATCATCGATAGCATGCCTTCGCATTCTTTTGCTCGTTCGTACTCATGCGTTAGTTTTTCATCAAACCGACGCCTATTTGCTATTTTGGTTAATGCATCCAAAAAGGCCATATCCCTAAGTATATCCTCTGCTTCTAAACGCTCTGTAGCATCCTTAAAAACAGCTAAAAACTCTTCACCTATATCAATTCCTGAAATTTCCATCATCACTTGTGAACCATCACGACATGAAACTCGATAGTTATTTGCGGGTATATCGTTGTTATTATTTAGCGCCTTTTCAAGTGAGTCTTGCCAAAGATCTTTTACAAGTGCTCTGTATTGTGGATCTGGATACGCTTTTTCCCACCACGATTTAAGATTAGGTACATCCTCTACCGTATAACCAAAAACATCTACAAAGCGTTGATTAACTTTTAAAATATCACCCGTTTTGGCACACACATTACATACCGGCATTGGCAAAACGGTAAATAACCTAGCGTAATGACTTATCTCATGTTTGCGCATAGGGTTGAGTGTACTTTTAGGTAAGTAACTCATTGGCATATCACTTTTTTCAATACTAAGCTTTTCGTCCATTTCTAAAGCAAAATACCATTCAAGCCACCAATGCTCTACACGCTCAAGCACCTTTAGCTCAATGTTCTTTTTAGCGGTTGAGCCCTTAATTAAACTAAATAACTCATGTACATGGTTTGGTTCTTGGAAAATGTGGGGGTTTTTGAGTTTTATTAACTCATAAAAAAGGTGATAGGCTGACTTTTTAAACTCTGTCGTTTTACTGAAGAGTAATTCACTATCCACAAAATCAGATTCGTTTGTGTAGTGTTCAACTAAAGAATTTATCTTGTCTATTTGATAGGCGTAATTCATATATTCATTCCATTGACTATATATCAAGCGACTTAAAGTGGTTTACATTCATATACTCACCACTATTTTTATTTTATTAAGTGTATATTTACTCTAGTAGTTTTAAAAGAAAATACTATTAATAAAACTCAATAACTACATGAATTATTCTATAGTCTTAATTTATTAGTAAAGATCACTTTAATATTACTAAAGTTACAGCCTGATAACGCGCTTAAGTCTAGTTTGCTATTTGTTATATAAATAAAATACTGACTAATTCCCCTCTTTGCGCCCTTAGTCTCTTTAAGCACAAACAAAATACATGCTATAATCGCGGCCTTTCCAAGTTAACAGCAATCTGTATAAGCGAAATTATTCATGAGCGAAAATAGTCACATTAAAGTCATTGTTGGCATGTCCGGCGGTGTTGATTCTTCTGTATCTGCGTATTTATTACAACAACAGGGCTACCAAGTAGAAGGCCTGTTTATGAAGAACTGGGAAGAAGATGACAATGATGAATACTGTGCTGCAGCTGATGACTTAAAAGATGCGCAAGCAGTGTGCGACAAATTAGGCATTGAGCTTCACACTGTTAACTTTGCAGCAGAATACTGGGACAACGTATTTGAGTACTTTTTAGCAGAGTACAAAGCAGGCCGTACACCTAACCCAGATATAATGTGTAACAAAGAAATTAAATTTAAAGCTTTTTTAGAATTTGCAGCTCAAGCACTCGGCGCAGACTTTATTGCAACGGGTCACTATGTTCGCCGTGAGCTTCGCGATGACAAATACGTAATGTGTCGCGGACTTGATAACAATAAAGATCAAAGCTACTTTTTATATACGCTAAGCCACGAGCACCTCAGCCAAACTTTATTCCCTGTAGGTGATATCGAAAAACCTGAAGTACGCCGCATAGCAGAAGAGCAAGACCTAATCACTCACGATAAAAAAGATAGCACTGGCATTTGCTTTATCGGTGAGCGTAAATTTAAAGACTTTTTACAAAAGTTCTTACCAGCACAGCCAGGTGTTATCGAAGACACTGACGGTAACAACGTAGGTGAGCACGAAGGCTTAATGTACCATACGCTTGGACAACGCAAAGGCTTGTTAATTGGCGGTATGAAAGAAGGCTCTGGTGAGCCATGGTATGTTGTTGATAAAGACTTAGAACGTAACGTACTTATTGTAGGCCAAGGTAAAGATCACCCTCGTCTATACAGCAACGGTCTTAACGCTAATCAACTGCATTGGGTAGACCGAATTGGTCCTAAAGGCACAACTCGCTGCACAGTAAAAACACGTTACCGCCAAGAAGACTTAAGCTGTACTTTACTTGTAGGTGAAGACGGTATGGCACGTGTATTATTTGACGAGCCGCAAAAAGCAGTAACACCTGGTCAATCAGCTGTATTTTATGCAGAAGATGTGTGTTTAGGCGGTGGTATTATTGATTCGGTGATCAAGTAATGAATGAACACCAAGTCATGGCGCTTGCCGCCATGTGCCAGGCTGCTAAACAAGTTCAAAAAACTGCCCAATACGGCAACAATAATGAACATGATTTAGAAATCTTACTTTCAAGTATTATCCAAACATCGCCTGCATCGCCAGAAGATGTTTATCAAGGCACTGACAACTTACGTGACGGTTACAAAACATTAATGGCGCAGCTAACTGCTGGCGCTCAAAAAGATGTTGAAATAGTTAAATACGTAGGTGGTTTAATGCAACTTGAGCGCGCACTCAGTGCAAACGACAAAAGCTTAAACGAATTAGGTAAACGAATAGATGATATTCATCGTCGTTTAGATCATTTTGCTATTACCGACGAGAGCGTTGTCGCCGGTTTAGCAGATATATACTCGTCGGTGCTGAGCCCCCTTGGGCACCGAATACAGGTTTATGGTAAACCCGAGTTATTAAAACAGCAGCTCACTCAAAATAAAATCCGTGCATTATTATTAGCCGGCATTAGAAGTGCGGTGTTATGGCGACAAATGGGCGGTAAACGCCGTCACTTTTTCTTTGCAAAAAGAAAAATACTCGCCATTGCTAAAACTAAGATTTAATTATCGTTCAAACTAAAATTTAGGAGTTATTATGGAGCTTTCAGCGTTAACGGCTATCTCTCCAGTGGATGGTCGCTACGGCAGCAAAACCACTGAACTACGCAGTATTTTCAGCGAATTTGGCTTAATCAAATACCGCGTAACCGTTGAAGTGCGTTGGTTGCAAGCGTTAGCTGCAGCAAGCGATATTAAAGAAGTACCTGCATTTAGCGAACAAGCTAATGCACTACTAAATGCCATTGTAGATAACTTCAGTGAAGCTGATGCACAGCGCGTTAAAGATATTGAACGCACTACAAACCACGATGTTAAAGCGGTTGAATACCTACTAAAAGAAAAAGTAGCCGATAACAGTGAACTTCATGCAATTAACGAATTTATTCACTTTGCTTGTACCTCAGAAGATATTAACAATCTATCTCATGGTTTAATGCTAAGTGAAGCGCGTAAAAATGTTTTACTTCCTTATTGCGATGAACTTTTAAGCGCAATTAAAGCGAAAGCAATTGAATACAAAACAATCCCAATGATGACGCGTACGCACGGACAACCTGCTACACCATCAACTATGGGCAAAGAGTTTGCTAACGTATATATGCGTTTAAAACGTCAACGCGGGCAAATTGCACAAGTAGAGATGCTAGGTAAAGTTAATGGTGCTGTTGGTAACTACAACGCTCACCTTAGCGCGTACCCAGATTACGACTGGCATACACATGCAGATAAATTTGTATCAAGCTTAGGTTTAACACTAAACCCATTTACTACACAAATTGAACCGCATGACTACATTGCAGAGTTGTTTGACGCTATTGCACGTTTTAACACTATATTATTAGATTTTGACCGTGACATGTGGGGTTACATCGCCCTTAATCACTTTAAGCAAAAAACAATTGCTGGTGAAATTGGCTCATCCACAATGCCACATAAAGTTAACCCAATTGATTTTGAAAACTCAGAAGGTAACTTAGGTTTAGCAAACGCTATTTTTGCTCATCTTGCACAAAAATTACCAGTTTCTCGCTGGCAGCGTGACCTTACCGATTCAACGGTATTACGTAACTTAGGTGTAGGTATGGGTTATGCACTTATTGCATACCAATCAACACTAAAAGGTGTGAGCAAACTTGAAGTTAACGAGCAACGTTTAGCTGACGAGCTTGATCAAAACTGGGAATTGCTAGCCGAGCCGATTCAAACAGTTATGCGTAAATATGGTATTGAAAAGCCGTACGAAAAACTTAAAGATTTAACACGCGGCAAACGTGTAAATCAAGAAATAATGGCTGACTTCATTGATGGTTTAGACCTTCCTGAAGACGCTAAAGTAGAAATGAAAAAACTTACTCCAGCTAACTATATTGGCCGTGCTGTTGAGTTTATTGATGATTTAGTTTAAAACTAAATTATTCTTTTAAAAAGCGAAAGGTTAGCCCTTTCGCTTTTTTTGTTTTAGCACTAATTTATGAGCCTTTGTATGTACCAACTAAAAATAAATAACCTCTCCGAGCAAGAATTTCTCACCCATTTTTGGCAAAAAAAACCGCTTTTAATCAAACAAGGTTTTGCTGATTTTCAAGACCCGCTTGATGCTAATGAATTGGCCGGCCTAGCAATGGAAGAAAGCATAGAGTCACGTATTATTACGAATCATAAAAACGATTGGCAAACATACCAAGGTCCATTTGAAGACTTTGAGCAATTAACAGACGAGCAATCTACTTTACTCGTACAAGCGGTTGATCACTGGCATCCAGATGCTGCACAGCTACTGGAACCATTTAGATTTATTCCTAACTGGCGTATAGATGACTTAATGATCAGCTATTCAACGCCTGGCGGTGGTGTTGGCCCGCATTTAGATCAGTACGACGTATTTATTATTCAAGGCGAAGGTAAACGCCATTGGCGTGTAGGCCTGCCTGATCCAACACTTAAACAGTTTGCTCAAAACAAAAAGTTACTGCAAGTAGAAGCATTTGAAGCCGTAATCGATTGCATATTAGAGCCTGGCGACATTTTATATATTCCACCAGGGTGCCCTCACGAAGGTTACGCTGTAGAAAATGCACTAAACTATTCAGTTGGTTTTAGAGCGCCAAATCAGCAAGATTTATTATCGAGCTTTGCCGATCATATTATTGATACCGAAAGCGGCCAAAAACGTTATACCGATCACAACATAACGCTCAGAAAATCTAAAGGTGAGCTTACTAATCTTGAAGTGGAAAAAGTTAAAACATTAATGGCTGCCCTTTTAGAAAACGACGACTTGTTTAAACAATGGTTGGGGTCAACGCTTAGTCAGCCTAAACATGAGATGGATTTAGCACCTATAGAGCCTCCATTTACATCAGAACAAATAGCTGATGACTTAAACAATGAAGAAGCTGTGTTTGAACGTTTAGGTGGTACGCGTGCTATTTACCAGCAGCTCGAAACCGAGGTGTTACTAAGTGTAAATGGCGAAAATTACGCTATACCGTTAACTGACTTACCGGCGGTAAAACTACTTACCGATAATACTGAGTTTGAAAGTTCAGCATTAAATTTAGCAAACCCAAGTTTAGTTTTTACTCAAACCTTTACTACACTTGTTAATGAGGGGATCTGGTTTAATATAGACCAAGAGTAATAATACCAATTTTATTAATAATGATGAGCATTTTGCAGCGTAAAATATTGTGTGTACAGGTCAGTTAAAAATTTTAATTTTTACCTGATCTTGGCTTAAATAATTTTGCTGCGATTGCTCACTCATTTTAATTTGGTATCAATAGGAGTATGCAATGGGCTATTTGGTTAATAAAGTTGAATGGGATTTACAAAAAGACATATTACAAAAAATTCGTGAGCGGGTTTTTGTCTACGAATTACATATTCCAAAACACATTGAGTTTGATAGCCTAGATAAAATTGCGTTACATGTACTTGTTACAGATGACGCGCACCACCCTGTTGCAACAGGTAGATTATGTACTGATGGCTTAATTAGCAGAATAGCAGTATTACCCGCCCACCGAAATCGCAGTGTATATAAATCACTTCTCAATTTTATTGTTAAGCTAGCATCTAGCCAAGGCATAGAAGAAATCAGCATTAATTGTATTTTAAATGAAGTAGGACGTTTTAAGCTAAATGGCTTTGCAGAACACGGAAATGTTTTTATGGAAGCTGGAATTGCAAGACAGCGTATGCAGTGTAAAGTTGAGCACTTTAATACAGCCCCTTTCACGCTTGTTCATTAGATAAAGAAAAGGGTAATAAATAAGCTATTACCCTCTACGTTATTGCTTAATACGCACCATAGCTACTTTGATTCATTAGCCCACAGTGGTTCATTCTCATATATTTCGTACAAGCCATGTGCTCTATTTATAAGTAAGTTAGCAAAATCTACCTGCGTTTTATCTCGCGCGCCTGTACTCATAATTTGATCCGCTTTTAATTGCCACTGCAATGAAAAGTAACGCATTGCATCGCGTGCATCTGTTGCTGCACTTACTTCAGCATGATCAGTAGGTAAGCGCCCTGTAACAACCCAATAAGTTTTACCGTTCTGTGCTTTAAACTTCCACATTGCACAAAGAGGTGCTAAAAATCGGCTGTCTTTATCAACTACTGACTTTGGCATAATACCTTTTTCGGCTAAATGCTTTTGTGCAGCTTGAAAGCATTCACGCTGCCATGCAATACCTTGCTGTTCTGCTAAAGCTTGCTCTTGTGCTGTTAACTGTTTTTTTTCTTGTTGTTCCATTTTAATAACCTTTTTACTTCTTTTTTTACACTCTAAGGGCTTAGTAAATAAGGTGCAAGTATAAAACAGTCGTTTGCACCTTAAAGCCTTCTGTTTGCTGTGTTTTTAGACAAATTGCTATTTTATATTGTGATCAAACGATCCTACATCACCCGGAAAAACCACTGGTGACTCAATGCCCTCTTTACTAACAGAGGCAACACCAAAGTAATAATTATCAATCACTACATTTTCAAGCGTATACTTTGAAACATTACCCACGTATTTACTAAATTGCCATTGCGGCTCACTCGTGTAACGCCAATAAATTTTATATCCAGCAATGTTCTCGTCATCATTTTTCGCCCATGAAAACGAAGTATTAGCTGTAACAGCCCCCGTTATTTTAACCTTTTTTGGTGGTGCAGGTGCCCATGCCATAGACGCCATAGTTACCGCATTAAGTGAGGTTAGCTTTGCCGTGTAATCAAAATCAACGCCTTCAATTGTATCGCCATACTCAACACCATTCTCAGTGCGTAGATCTTGATGCTGACGATCGTAGTGCTCGTTAGTTTCCATAATACGCACCGCTGCAAAACCTGCATCGTTAAATGGACGATGATGCCCACCACGGCCAAATCTATCTAATCGATATACAAGCATCGTATCTAGATTAGGGATGTATCTGTCGGCAACGGTATCAATATAACGTGCTAAATTGCGACTCGCCGAATCAACTTCACCACCTGTAAAGCGACGAGTATTAGCTTGCGCCTTGGTTTCTACAACACGGGTGCCTTCAGAGAATATACGTGCAGTGGTGTTATCGATTACGCCATTAATTCCGGTAATGTTACCAATCATATCGTTATTTAAAACACCATGAACTTGCCAGTTATGCTTTTGCGCATACGCGGTGAGTATTTTTCCGCCAAACAACCCTTGCTCTTCGCCCGAAAGCGCCGCATACACTACTGAGCCATTAAATTTATACTTACTCAGTACTCGCGCAGCTTCAATTACACCAGCAACACCCGACGCGTTATCGTTTGCTCCAGGCGAATCGCTGGTAAAATCCATAACATCACTTACACGCGAATCTATGTCACCCGACATCATCACCATGCGATTAGGCTCACTTGACCCGCGTTGAATAGCGACAATATTCACCACTTCAACAGGATTCGGAATGCGTTTTTCGCCCGATATAGTCTCTTTTACTTCTATTATTTCCAGGCAGCCTCCACATTGGGCTGATATTGTTTCAAATTCTTTTTTTATCCAACGCCTTGCCGCGCCTATGCCTCGAGTATCCGACTTAGTCTCTGAAAGAGTATGGCGAGTACCAAAATCCACCAGCGTTTGAATGTCACTGCCAATACGTTCAGCCGATACTTCGCTAGCTATAACATGTAACTTTTGTTGGTCGGTATATTGTAATTGCGTTTCACCATTTGCTGACATAGCAATGCTACATGCACTAGCGAGTACGCTAAATTTAAGTAATCTTGTTGATATTTTAAAAGGTGATTTAAGCATCTATTAGCTCCTAATTATTATAGTGTAACCATTACTTAACTAAAATTTTATGGCAATACATTTGAGGTAGATGTAGAAAGGAGCACGCTAAAGCGCAGTTATAACAATAGTTAGATAATTAATTGAGTCGTACAATTAACATAATGCCGGTCATAGGGATTAAACCAAACATCCAAAGTTTTATTCCTAAAATATATTTTTTAAAGCTCCCTTTATTTATACGTGATCTAACTCTACTTCTATAACCGTTAAAATTACCCAAAATTGAAAATACGATTCCAAGTACTACTGCGTAAAATAAAGCACCAATAAGTAAAGGATTTTGCTTAAAAATACTGATTATTTTATCTAAGTAGCGAACGTTGAAGGTCATCGCTAAAAGAAAAATATATAACGTTGATATCATCGCTAACAATGTTGCCGCATTAATGGCTGTATTTTTATTTCTTGAATCTAACTTTTTCATCCACTGAGCGCATACAAAATGTACTGCACAAATAAATGTTCTCATTTTCAATCCTTGAATGACGTTTAACTTGTTAATTGCTAATACACTATTATATTTAGAGGTTAAATTACAAACCTTGTTACACAATAACTATTAAAAAATGTGCTTTTCGTGGCAAACTAGCATTGTGTATATATTAATAGTTTAAGTTATGCGTCAGCTAAAAGAAGATACAATTAAAAGTAACCTTATCGAATCACAGCAAAGTGAATACGGCCCCGTATGCGTGTATCAAAATAAAGAATACCGTTGGTTAACGCTTGCACAAAAAACTGATGAAGACATAACAATTCAAGGCGTTATGAATCTTACACACCCTGAGCAAGTAATTGTGCCTGTAAACCAGTGTATGATGTTATTTTTACTTAAACCAGTAGATACACTAAAAATATTAAATTTAGGCTTAGGCACGGCAGGGTTTGAGCGAATTATGTACCACTTACAAAATAATACACCTCACATAAAAACTATAAATACATTTAACACAGTAGAAATAAACCCAAGCATTGCCTTAATTGCTGCCCAGTACTTTAAGTTACCCATTAAGCACCGCACCTATTTACAATGCGCCGAGCAATATATTACACAATGTTCTGATCTCTTTAACGTAATCACTATCGATATTTTTAGTGGTGAATATCACCAGCCTTTTTTAACCAGCGATAGCTTTTGGCAAAATATAAATCGCTGCAGTGAGCAAAATACGCAAGTAATCATAAATTTAAATCCACAAACTGGCCAAGAGCTGCAAATGCTTTTAGTTCTATTGAGGCAACATTTTAAGTGTTTAGCAATAATAGAGTTTAACGAATACAAAAATATAGTGATCATGCTAAGCCAACAAACATTAATGCACATAAACGTTGATGAAATACAAAACTCACCTGTGTTTATGAATTTTGCACCTGACCTTTATAAAAATATTAACAGTATTTATCACATAGAATAAAACGTGTTACCTTCCAGGTTCATGTTTTTCATAACAAGGTAAGCTTGTTTCTAGCTGCTCCCAGTTAGCTTTAGACGTAACAAAATTATGCGATAATACTTGCTCTGTAATATCGGTATCGAATATTCCTAAACGAATTCGTATTCTACTTTTATCATCGCTGTTGCTGCTATAAACAGGCGAGCCACAGCATTTACAAAAGTAGCGTTTACGCCCTGGTTTAAAACTAAATTCACTAAGTAGTGCTTGTCCTTTGATTATTGTAAAGTCATCTGTATTTACATAGCCATTGGTTGCAAATGCAGTCCCGCTGTTTTTTCTGCACAGTGAACAATGACAATGAATAATGCTGGTTATACTGCCCGACACTTCAACGCTTACCTCACCGCACAAACACGAACCCGTATACATATAACATCCTAACTATTAAGTTATTTTAAATTCAGCTGAAATTTACTGAGTTGATTTAATGGATAAGTTTACTGGTTAATTTTCTGAATGGAATAATAATTTTTGTATCTTCACAGTTCCCACTGCTATACCTGCTTTTTAATGATTGACATAAAAAAGTTAAATTGGTTATATAAATATTAAAAATAAATATAGCCAAAATTTATATTGGTTAACCAAATATAAATAATATTACGAGAGCCAATTATGCCTTCCAAACACATTTTAATTCTATGTTTGTTTAGCACGCTATCAGCATGTTCAAACATTCACAAAAATACATCGAGCGATTGGCTACTTATTGATAACTTTGAAAATTCACTTAGCAAGTGGCAAAGTGTCGATACCCAAAATGAAACTAAACCACAGGTCAAAAATCCACAAATAACAGTTATACAATCAGAACAAGCAACTACATCCACAAATCATTATTTATTAAAAAAGCCCGCACGCGATGGTATTGTTGGCAATCGTAAAGCGCTTTCTTATACAAAGCTTCCACAAGCGGTTGAAGTTGGTCAAATCTACACTTTTTATATACGTATAAACGTAGCAGCGTTTCCTAATAACCATGCTTTTGGCTTGAGTAACCTCACCCCAGAGCTCATTAATAAACATGCGTACGATGCGTTTGAGCCTACACTTCGCATAACCGATAAAACAGAGTCAAATGGTTTTGTTAACGATGGTGCGTTAATGGTTAAAACCGACAGCGGTTATAGCAATATTCAAAACTACACCACTAAGCAATCGGCTAAACCTCTGCAAACAAATACCTGGTACGACGTATGGTACGTTGTTAATAATTCAGCAGCCTCAGAGCAAGGTCAGCAATACAATGTTTACGTAAAAGGCGGTGAATTTAAAAAGCAAACACTGGTCTACAAAAATGCACAATTTAGAATGAAGCGCGAGCAACCGCTTATATATTTTTTAGCAAACTGTAATACAGGCCCTATTAAAAAGCCTTACGGCAACGGTGGTCTAAGGTATGATGATTTATACATGAGCAAAGGAATAAATCTAAATTACCCAACATTATAAATATGAGTAGAGCGCTTTTTAGGTGTTCTTTTAGATTTTCTGTTAGATATAAGTTTATATTAATAATGCTCTACCATATTCATAATTAATGCCCTACAAACCTGCATTTTAAAATACTTAACTGGTATGATAGCCGCCATTATTTGCCATTTAAGTTTTTAAAATGTATCGATTATTTGAAAAAATGACAAAAGCATTTCCTGAGGACCAACCTACTCAGCCGCCTTCTACTTTGTTTGCTTTTTGTCGCCACTACACCAAAGGAATGGAACTGTCACTGTTGCTTATGTCAATTAGTGCCGCCATGCTCGCTATTTTAGAAGTTTCTTTATTTAGCTACATGGGACAGCTTGTTGATTGGTTAACAGCCTACACACCTCAAACCTTGTTTGTAGAGCAAAAATCAGAACTTATCAAAATGGCTGTCATGCTGTTAGTTGTGCTGCCCGTTGTTGTATTTTTTCACTCCGCTATTTTACACCAAGCCCTACTGGGTAATTATCCCATGTCGATTCGCTGGCTAGCGCATCGTTATTTATTGCGCCAAAGTGTTAGTTTTTATCAAAATGAATTTGCAGGAAGAATCGCCACCAAGGTATTGCAAACCTCGTTAGCTGTTCGCGAAACTGTTACCAAGTTACTCGATGTATTAATGTATATCGTGGTTTACTTTGGCTCTATGGTGTTTTTAGTGGCTGAAGCCGATTGGCGCTTAATGATCCCATTACTCGTTTGGTTAGCTTTATACATTTGCGTGCAGCTTTATTTTGTACCGCGCCTTAAAAGAATTGCCAGCTCACAAGCCGATGCTCGCTCAGAAATGACTGGCCGCATTGTTGATAGTTACACAAATATTTCTACAATTAAGCTGTTTTCGTATACCCAACGTGAAGAGCAATACGCAAAACAAAGCATGGATGTATTTTTGCAGCCTGTGTACAAGCAAATGCGCTTGGTAACCAGCTTAAACTTTGTTATTCAAACCCTAAATTACCTATTAGTGTTCTCTGTTGCTGCCGTATCACTTTATTTATGGTCACTTAGCGCAATTAGCGCAGGCGCTATTGCGGTAGCCGTTAGCTTAGCGCTTAGATTAAACGGCATGGCGCAGTGGATCATGTGGGAAATAAGCAGCTTATTTGAAAACATCGGCACCGTAGCTGATGGCATGAAAACACTGTCAAACCCTATTGAAGTAGCCGATAAACCAAACGCAGATACGCTTAACGTAAGCCAAGGTGCCATTGAGTTTAACAACGTACATTTTAACTATGGTAAAGCAGCAAACGAAACTAGTCGAAGCCCTGTAATGAACGGTTTAAACTTAAATATTAAACCCGGTGAAAAAATTGGCTTAGTCGGTCGCTCTGGCGCAGGTAAATCAACGCTCGTTAACCTGTTACTACGCTTTTACGACACCGATTCTGGCAGCATAAAAATTGATGGCCAAAACATCACAGACGTAAGCCAAGAAAGCCTACGCCGATATATAGCCATGGTAACGCAAGACACCTCCCTGCTTCACCGCTCAGTAAAAGACAACATTTTGTACGGTCGCCCCGATGCAACGCATTCTGAGATGATCAACGCGACCAAACAAGCTAAGGCGCTTGAGTTTATAAACGACTTGGTAGATAGCAAAGGCAACAAAGGTTTTGATGCGCAAGTGGGTGAACGCGGCGTTACGCTTTCGGGCGGTCAGCGCCAGCGTATTGCTATTGCACGAGTGCTACTTAAAAATGCACCCATACTTATACTCGACGAAGCCACCAGCGCACTCGACTCAGAAGTAGAAGCGGCTATTCAAGCAAGCCTTGATGATTTAATGACAGGCAAAACAGTAATTGCCATAGCGCATAGGCTCTCAACCATTGCACAAATGGACAGATTAATTGTACTTGATGACGGCGGCGTAGTGGAGCAAGGCACTCACGAAGAGTTAATAGCTAAAGGCGGCATTTACGCAGCCCTATGGACTCACCAAACGGGTGGGTTTATAGGAATGGATTAGCCATTAATATTACCCTACTGTAGGCGTGATTTTACATCGCGCTGCTCTTTAAACATAAAAGCGAAGATGCCACTAGGCTCTTCGCTTTTATGTTTATAGTTTATAAATACATTTTATAAATTAAGCTATTAATCTTAGCCCTATCAATACCAGCATAACCACATTAGCAAGCACACCTATTAAAAAGAAGTATGAGCGCGGGCTTGGGTTTTTCTCAGTAGCAATCGCGTAGTACAGCACCATGTGAATTAAGCGCGCTATTAAATACACCCAAACACACATTGCAAAAATAGGGCTCTGTAAATTAATTACAAAGGCAAATAAAACAGTACCTATAAATAACGCGCTGTTTTCAAGCGTATTATGAAACGTGCGATGCGCTCTAAATATAAAACTGTCGTGCGATAAATCATCGCTTATTTTACCTGGTACTGCATTAGGCTCTTTTGCTTTACTAAATGTAGCTACCGCCCATTGTACAAGTAACATGATTAAGTAAAGGTAAAAAGCCAGATAGGCCGAAAGTACAACTTCAGTCATTATTAAATCCCTTGTTGTGTTTTTAATTGGTATTGTAGAGCAAGTTTTAGGCCGCACTTAATTAATTGATAAATATAAACTTAATTTAGTAAAGTTATTTATAAATGTAAGTACTTCCATCTATTTATAAAAATTACCTGGTACAAGATCCCTATTAGCCCAACGCGACTGATTTACGAAACCGCGATAACGCAAATATAAAAAATACACTGCCGATAGCAAATAAAGCCAAAAAGTAAGGCCAAACTACATCCCAGCCTGCTCCTCTGTACAAAATAGCTTGAGCAAATTTCACAAAATGAGTAGTAGGTGCAAATAGCATAATATTTTGTACTATATCAGGCATACTTTCACGCGGTGTGACGCCGCCTGACAACATTTGTAATGGCAATAATATAAGGATCATCAATAAGCCTAATTGCGGCATAGTCCGTGCTTGAGTGCCTAATAATATACCCAATGATGTTGTAGCAAATAAATGAATTGCCGCACCCACCAAAAATAGCGCTGCTGATCCATGAATCGGTACTTGTAAAAAACCTTCAATCACAATAAAGAGTGAAAAAGTGGTCAGTAATAAAATGACCAAACCATTAGCCCAAATTTTAGCCATTACAATTTCAAACGGCGTTAATGGCATTACTAATAAATGCTCTAGCGTACCGTGTTCACGCTCACGTATTACTGCGGCTCCTGTTAAAATAATCGAAATCATGGTAATAACATTCATTAATTCCATTACACTACCAAACCACACACTGGTCATATTTGGATTAAACATTATGTGCGCCGATTGCTTAATAGGTAGCGTGTATACCGCTCGATAACCTTTCACAAATTCATTTATTTCAGCACTGATAATTGTTTGAATATAATTATCACCAATAAATGATTGCGACATACGAGTGGCGTCTATATTCACTTGTAATGTCGGTTGCTTACCCGCAAGTACGTCACGCTCAAAGTGTGGCGGAATATTTAGCACGAAGGTATAGCTTCCGTTATCAAGTGAAGGATCCACTTCACTTAATGCAATAACGTCAGGCGTTTTAAAGTAAGGGTCGTAAAATGCATTAATTATACGCTTAGATAATTGTGATTGATCGTCGTCAACAACCGCAATAGGTGCATTATTTAATTCGATAGAAGTTGCCGAAGAGACTACATAAATTAATCCTGTAAAGGCAAAAAATACAAATAATAGCAGCACTTTATCGCGCCATAAGCTACGCAGTTCTTTAATACCTAGATTAAGAATATTCCCGCGATGTTGCATGGCTATTTATCCTGCTTTGGAAGTAAAAATACACTGGCTAGAGTCAGTACCGGTATAAAAGCAAGTAAAGGTAAAAGCTGCGCCGATAAATCAGAAAAGTTAAGTGCTTTATTAAATACACCACGACATGCTTCTAAAAAGTAGGTAGTTGGAAACAGTTTTCCGATTATTGCAGGAAAGCCTTCTAGCGATGAAACAGGGTCAATCAACCCGCAAAAGTTAACTGCAATCATCAATACAACCACAGTTGATGCTGCTAATGCCGATATTTGTGTCTTAGTAAAAGCCGAAATTAACAGCCCTACCCCCGTTGTTGCTGTTACATACAATAATGCAGCCACGCTCAACGCCCATAAACTTCCTTTTAGCGGAACGCCAAACACAGTGACAGCAAGGGCAACTAAACCAAAAAAACTCACCATACTAACTAAAATGTAAGGCAGTTGTTTACCAATAATAAATTCGAGTCGCGTAACCGGTGTAACATATAAATTTGTAATTGAACCTAATTCTTTTTCACGTACAACACCCAGCGCCATTAATATCGCAGGGATAAACACTAATAAAAGTGGAATAACAGCAGGCACCATAGCCTCAATGCTTTTAAAGTCTTGATTATAACGATAGCGTGATTCAATATTCGCAGGTACTAAATTGGGTATTACCCCATAAGTACGCAATGATAAATCAGTGAGGTAAGTGTAATACGAGCTCGTCATATAACCCGATATAGTTTCCGCCCTAAAAGGCATTGAACCATCAATCCAAACTACAATTTCTGGTTTTCGCTCGCGTTTCAATTGCTGACCAAAATTAGGCGGAATTTCAACTGCCACACTTAACTCGCCGCTGCGCATTCGTTTATCTAGCTCTGAAGGGCTTTTAATATCGGCTTTTTGTATGAAGTAACGCGATCCTGCAATATTTTGAATGTAATCTCGACTCTCAGGGGTTTGATCTTGATCCATCACCGCAAAGCTTAAATCTTCAACATCAAAGGTAATACCGTAACCCAAAATAAACATTAAAATAATTGAGCCCAACAACGCAAAGGTTAAACGGATAGGATCACGCCATAACTCTAGCGTTTCGCGATGTGCGTAACCAAATAATCGTAATAAACTAAAAGCGGCATTCCCTTTCTTTTTATGAGTGGTCGATGTTGTAAGTAACTCATCTGATAATGTATCAGACTCGTCAACTGCTGAAATTGGCAAACTTGAAGCAGTAGATTCAAGTACCGCTTCTTCTAAGTAAGTAATAAAGGCATCTTCGAGAGTATCAGCACTACGCGCTTTGCAAAGTGCAGCGGGTGTATCGCTGGCGAGTATTTTTCCTGCGTGCATTAACGATATTCTATCGCAGCGTGCGGCTTCATCCATAAAGTGGGTCGAAATAAAAATAGTAACGCCCTGATCCCGCGATAACTCAATAAGTAATTCCCAAAAGTCATCACGTGCAACAGGGTCTACGCCTGAGGTAGGTTCGTCAAGTATTAGCATTTCAGGGCTATGCACTACCGCAACTGCAAGTGATAAACGCTGGCGAATACCTAATGGTAAATCGACAGGAAAATCATCACGGTATTTTTTAAGGTTAAACCGTATAATTAATTCATTAACACGCGGCGCTATTTGCTCTGCAGGCAAATGAAATAAGCGCGCATGCAACACCATATTTTGCTCAACGGTTAATTCATTATAAAGTGAAAATGCTTGCGACATAAAACCAACGCGTTTACGGGTTTCTATATTGTTAGCATCAACAACTTGACCAAATAACTTAGCTTCGCCACTAGATGCCGGTTGCAGGCCTGTTAGCATTTTCATGGTTGTGGTTTTGCCACAACCATTTGACCCCAAAAAGCCAAAAATTTCGCCTTGTTCAATACGCAAACTAACATTATTAACCGCCGTAAAATCGCCATATATTTTACTAAGCGCTGTAGCCTGAATAGCGGCTTCTGTTGTATTTAGATTTTTCTGGCGAGGAGGAACTACAAGTACATGATGATCATGACGTTTTTCTTCAGGTAATAATGATATAAATGCTTCATCAAGCGATTTTTTCCCTGTTTGTGCTTTAATGTCTTCTGGGCTACCAGTGCCTATAACTTTGCCATCGTCCATGGCTATTAGCCAATCAAAATCATCTGCCTCTTCCATGTAAGCGGTAGCAACGAGTACACTCATGTCAGTGTGCTGAGCGCGTATATGGTTAATCAATTGCCAAAATTGACGACGAGAAAGCGGATCGACCCCCGTTGTTGGCTCATCCAAAATTAATAACTCAGGGTCATGAATTAGCGCACAGCACAAACCGAGTTTTTGTTTCATCCCGCCTGAGAGTTTTTCAGCAGGGCGATCGGCAAACTCAGTGAGTCCAGTGCTTTTTAATAAGTTTTTAATTCGATGCTGGCGCTCTTTTTTTTCTTGTCCAAAAAGACAGCCAAAAAAATCAATATTTTCAAAAACAGACAAGGTGGGATATAAGTTTTTGCCTAATCCTTGTGGCATATAAGCAATACGTGGCGAAGTTGAGGTACGAAAACGGCTACTACGCATATCGCCCCCTAACACTTCAATGTCACCTTTTTGAACGGCACGTGCTCCCGCAATAAGCGCGAGCAAACTCGACTTACCTACGCCATCTGGGCCTATAAAACCTACCATACTGCCTGCAGGTAACTCTAGGTTAATATTATCCAACGCTAAATTATTGCCATAGCAATGCGTAACCTGAGTCAGTTTTACTACACTAAAAGATTTTTTAGCTTTATTACTCTGCTTTTCGCTATTGTTTGCATCAGCCATTATTCAGGCACTCTAACCTGTAATTGTATAGGCCAATTTTGCTCTGGTGCTAATAAAACATAAGCAAGCCCAGGCACACCTGTTTTAACTTGTTCAATATGATCGTTTAATAACTTTGAGTCTAGCTTCACTTTTACTCTAAACATCAGTTTGTCACGTTCGTTACGCGTTTCTACTGACTTAGGCGTAAATTGTGCTTGCGCTGATACAAAAGTAACTTTGGCGGGTAACGTATATTGTGCTATTGCATCTATTACAATGCGTGCCTCAGAGCCTATGGTTACTTTGCCAGCTTGCGCTGTTGGCAAATAAATACTCATATACACATCGGTTAAATCAAGCAAAGAAAAAACCTTACCACCACTGCCAAGCACTTCACCGGGCTCTGCTAATCTATATAATATTCGGCCACTAATCGGCGCTTTAAGTGTGCTATCGGCAATATTGCTTTGTAATCGTTCAATACGCGCTTGTGCCGCATCTATTTCTGCATCCGACTGCACCACTTTTACATTTGCCGCTTTTAAAGCTGCTTGCGCTGTTGCTGAAGCTGTCCGCTTTTGATCAACCACTTCTTTAGAAATATGCCCCTGTTTAAGCAGTGTTACTGAGCGACGTAACTCGGTTTCTGCAAAAGTAAGTTCACTTTTATGTTGTTCTACAATTGCCAAAGCATATTTGCGTGACTCAGTAGCAACACGTAACCCTGCATTAGCCTCACGTAATTGTGCATTTAAATCTTCAGTATCAATAACTGCCAAGGTTTGACCGGCTTCGACCATATCGCCTTCTTGTGCTAAAACCTCAATTAAGCGACCCGGCAATTTTGTTGCAATATCGTACTCGGTCGCTTCAATACGACCATTCCCATAGGCTACGCTCTCTGGCAATTGCTCAGATAGCAGTGCAGATTGCTGAGTTTGCCAAACATACCAACCACCCCCACCCAATATAATCACAGCAGCGATTGTACTGATAGATTTGAGTGTCGATTTAATCGTCATGCGGTAAAGCTCCATGTATATAAAAGTGGGTAAATATAGTTAGTATTGGCGTATTTAATAAGATTAGGCTAATACTAACTATCTTAGGTGTTAACTATCAATGCACTAGTTAATTGTAGTATAGGAGTGACTCTACTTTGTTACTTCACGATAGTAGATGGTTTTAATGAATTTTAAATGTCAGTACCCCTATTAATAATCTATCATTACTGGCGTTTATAAATATGATTTAGATCAAAAAACATTCAACGCAATAATAAAGATTACAAATAAGGTACGCCCTATCAAAAACGGCTTATTTTTTTAGTCTCCAAAAATATAAGATTAAGCCAAAAAGAGTATCAGGTTCTTTAAATATCCGAATAAATACAGGGGCTCCGTATTTAAGCCCTTTAATAAAAAGGCTGCTCTTTTAATGCTGGTTGAACTATTGATATGGCTTTTTCAGAACGTGCACTAGCACGTGATTTCTGCTGCAGAGTAATCAACCATAAACAAGATAAAAGAAATTTATGCAATTAGTGTTAATTCATACATAAAAGACCGTTCATGATCTCAATTTAAGCGTAACTAACACAACACCATGGTCGGTAGTTAAATCATCACGCTCATACTCCGGATTTATTAAGTGCCTGTCGTACGTGCTGTATTCACTAACTTCAAAAAAGCTGTCATCGTAACTAGCGTCAAACTCACACGATAATAAAATGTAATCAAGCACAGAGCTGCTCGCGCCATAGTAATGTGTTGGCGGCCTCAACGGTGCTGGCTTTGTTATTTTTGTATTTTTTACTTGGCTTTTATCTGCTAAATCAACAATCTCACTATTATTACTATCACAATCACTTTGTTCATCGTTTGTTATTAGATCGTCGCTAGTAACCTTATCATTGCTTAGCTGCGACTTTACAAATAAATCCCACGAGTCATTTAAACAATATTTAGCTAAGTAGGTTTTAGCATCAAACGCGGGAGCAAAACGCAGCGTATTTGTCAGTAAATGACTTAATACACCATCCGCAAGTTCATTGTTAAAGTCTCCCATTAATACCATCGGTTGCTGCGTCGCTTCGCGTCGAGCAATCATTTGTGTCATTAGCAATGTAGCTTCACTGCCACGCTGAATAGTTGAGCCCCAGCCGCCCGCTACATTCGCCTTTAATATCTCTATTATGTTTTTCTCGGCTGTTAGCTCTTTATTGTGCTCATCAACATTAATCATTGGGCGCTTAGATTTAAAATGCACCACATAACAATCAGTATTGCCTATGTGCGGCAAAGTAACGGTCGCTCTTAATACCTTGCGACTAAAAGTAAACTCACTATTAAGGCCAAGCGCACTTGCAAGCTCGCTATCATGCTCAACCGACGCCACTTCAACTATCGGGTATTTAGAGGCTATTGCCACTACAGGCCGCTTATAAATAAAGTCGTCAATCACCTCAGGCTCATCAACTACTGCAAAGTAATCATAACCTTGCTCACCCACTAACTCTTTTAACGAATCAATACTAAACACTTCCTGAAAACCAATCACGTCAGGGGTATGCTCTATTAAGTAATCAACAATCCAACGCTGCTTTTTAGCCCACTGCTGCGCGGTATAAATTTTCTCAAACTCATAATACGCGTTGGGTGGCTCAAGGTAGTTAAACAGGTTAAATGTGGCTATTTTTAGGTGAGTGTTGGTAATTACAGCTTCTTGAGCGTTTAAATCTGTATTTAACTGTTTAATATTTTGATTACTGATGGGTATCGCCTAAGTAAAGTTGAAAGTCTAGCTTGCTTATAAACTATCATTTTATTACATGTTTACGTAATAAATCAGTCAGCTTGATTACAATTTTATACAGTCTTTTAATTATGTATTTATTATATCCCTCAATAAATAGCATTAACGCGCCTAAACAGATAAAATTCGCGACAATTAAATATGAGCAAAGTGAAGTTGTAATGAGTAGAAAGATTGAACTATTAGCCCCAGGCGGTGATGTAAACGCGGTAAAAGCCGCCATTGTAGCCGGTGCTAATGCGGTTTATTGTGGGTTAGATACCTTTAATGCACGTAACCGAGCGTCTAATCTTTCGTTTGATGAGCTTAGCGGCGCACTGCGCTTAGCGCATGAATACGGCTGTGAAATATTTTTAACGCTAAACGTAGTTATATTAGAGCATGAAATGGGTGCGCTATTTAAGCTATTAAATCAGCTAGTAAATACCACGCTCGATGGCATTATTGTGCAAGATTTAGGGCTGTTCAATATTGTTAAAAAGCACTTTCCTACTTTGCATATTCACGCATCAACTCAGTTAACTACGCATAACGAATCACAAGTTGAATTTTTAGCGCGCATTGGCGCTACACGGGTAAATTTATCACGCGAGCTTAACTTAACTGAAATTAAAATATTGACCGACGTAGCGCACAAATGCGATGTATTAACCGAAGTGTTTGTACATGGTGCTTTATGTATCGCGTTTTCAGGGCAATGTTACTCAAGCTCGGTAAGTGTGGGTAACTCGGGCAACCGTGGTCGTTGCTCACAAGCATGTCGTGACGAATACGAGCCTACGGCTATGGGTAACAAGCATCCGTTAAACTTAAAAGACAATTCAGCCTATTTTGATTTACCAGAGCTCGTAGCCGCAGGTGTTGATTCGTTAAAGGTAGAAGGCCGTATTAAAGGCGCTAACTACGTACATACGGTTATTGATAGCTGGCGCAAACAAATAGACACGTTTGTGCAAACCGGTAACCTAATTGAAGACGATTCAAGCTTATACAAAGTATTTAACCGTAACTTTACTAATAAGTTTTTAACCGGCGACATGACCAAAAACATGTTTACCGATAACCCGCGCGACCATAGCTTTGATCACGCAAATGAAAAAAACAACGCAATTTCGGTCGTGCAAATTTACGATGCACAGCAAGAGCTTTCTACTCAAAAAAGTGAAATTGATTCGTTAGTTAAAAAGAAAATTGAATTTTTAGATATTTCAAAGCGCGAGCTTACATTAGAATTTTCAGGGCAATTAAATCAGCCATTCACTGTAAACATAATTATTGAAGATAAAAACGATATTACGCTTTCGAATAAAAACGAAAAAGAGCCTCTACGCTTTGAAGTTCAATCGCAAATGCCTATGCAAACCGCCGATAAATCGGTTGTTGATATTGCTGCTATTGATAAACGCTTTAAAAGCTTTAGTAATGCCAATTTTGAAATTAAAAATATGGATTACTCAAACTTAGGCAACAACTTAAGCATTCCGTTTAAAGAGCTCGCCCGTATTAAAAAGCAAGTCGCGTTTTTATTAAACGAAGGCAAAGACGTACTCGCCCCTGTTGAATTACCAAAACTAGTAAGCCACGAAAAAGCAGATAAAAACAAAACAACACTCTCTATTTTAATATCGGACATAAAAGACGTTCACCTATGTGATTTAACAGATGGCGATGTTTACTTTAAATTACCTGAGAGCTTTAGAACCGATAACGATAAATACATCAACGTATTTTTAGAGCACCCGCAGTTAATTCCGTGGTTCCCGGCGGTGTTAATTGGTAAAGACTTTGACGAAGCCGTGCGTTTACTAGAAGTGGCGAAACCTAAACTTATTATTAGTAATAACACCGGCGTGGCATACAAAGCAGTGCAAATGGGCATTGACTGGATTGCAGGCCCGTTATTAAACACCACAAACTCTTATGCGTTATTAACGCTACAAGAGGATTTAAATGCTAAAGGCGCGTTTATTTCAAACGAAATAAACAAGCAGCAAATGCGCAGTATTAAACGCCCTAACAACTTTAAAATGATGTACAGCATTTATCACCCAATACTAATGATGACCAGCCGCCAGTGTTTTTTCCAGCAAACCGTTGGCTGTAAAAAACCACGTATTGATGCCAGCTGTATGCTGAGCTGTAAAAAAGAAACAACCGTTACCAATGTTAAAGGCATTAGCTTTGCCATTGATAAACAAAAAGGCGGCTATCCGAGCATTTATAATCATGAGCAATTTTTAAATATGGATATTGTGACCGATTACGCCGATAAGTTTGACGAGTTCATGATTGATTTAACCGACATTGGCTCAGGCGATAAAGAAAAACTAGATAAAACTGTGTTACTCACCCATTTTCAAAATTTAATTAGCGGGCAAACACAAGCAGCTGATCAGTTAAATCAGATGGTAAAAGTAAAAACACGTCAGCAATATGTTGAAGGCTTAAACAGTTAAGGTAAGTAATAACATGACATTGCCATTATTATATTCATTACAACACTGCCCATACGCAATGCGTGCACGAATGGGTATTTTAATGGCAGAGCAACAAGTGCTACTACGCGCTATTAAAACTAAAAACAAACCACCGCATCTTTTGCAAATATCGCCAAAAGGCACGGTGCCAGTTTTGTTATTACCTAATGGCCACGTAATAGATGAAAGCCTAGACATTATGCTCTGGGCGCTTAAACAAAACGATCCGCATAATTTACTGCATACTCAGGACCCGCTAGCACTTGAGCGTATGCTTGAGTTAATTAAGCTAAACGACACGCAATTTAAGCCAGTCCTCGAAAAATACAAATTTTATGCTCGTACAAAAGACATGGCGCAAATTTATTACCAAAAAGCCTGCGAAGGGTTTATTAAGCAATTTGAAGCAAAACTAACCACGCATAAATACTTAATGGGCGATGAAAAAAGCCTAGCCGATTATGCCCTACTTCCTTTTATTAGGCAGTTTGCCCGCGTAGATAAACACTGGTACTTACAAAGCGAATATGCACACATACGCGCATGGTTAAACGAATTTTTGCACGCCCCGATGTTTACCAAAGTAATGACCAAATTTGATTTGTATATGGACTGCGGCGAAGAATTTTTATACGGCGTTAAAAATAAAAAGTAACTTTTTGTTTAAACAGAAATTTGCTTTGCGACTTTAACCTTTTTTAGTTTCGCCTTTTTTGGCGGTAGTGAATCAACAAAGTCACTAACAATGGTAAGCCACTGAGCTAAATCTGTATCTGACTCAAACCCCTCAGGCATTACATATACCATGGTTTTTATGGCCCTACCCGTAAAGTCCATTTTGGTTGCATGAGGTTTAGCTAAACAATGCTCATAATTATCAGCGCCCGTACGCACCATTAATTTATCGTCGATAATAGCGCAGCACATATGATCTGAGAGTAAAAAGCATAAACCGCCAAACATTTTTTTGACCTTTAAATCGTCACGACTCTCAAAGTACTCGTAAAGCCTTTCTTCTAAACCGCGATCAAATGCCATAATTAGCTAATTTCTTCTAATATAAATTTACTACTTGTGCGCAATTGTATTTTAAATAACTGTATTTGTAATGCTTAAAATAAATGGCCTTGTACACAATAAAACAATGCCGTGAATTATTCTCAACATGCAATTTAAGCACATAATTTACGCTATACTGCCCTCCCCTTTACTAGCGTAAAACAGGTATTATGAACTACTCAAACTTTGGCACTAAATTTACACAGCCCAACGGCATTACTCAGTTAATGGAAGACTTAGGCGGTGCTAAAAACAGCAACAATCCTAATATTGTTATGCTGGGTGGCGGTAACCCCGCATTAGTGCCACAAGTAAATGATGTGTTTTTAGCCGAGTTACAAAAGCTAGTTGCTAGTAATAAAGTATCGCAAGTATTTGGCCTTTACGATGGCCCTACCGGTAACGACGAGTTTAGAGCTGCATTGGCGGGCCAGCTAAGTAAAGAATATGCATGGGATATTAGCGCCGATAACGTAGCACTAGGTAATGGCAGCCAAGCTAACTTTTTTGTGTTGTTTAATATGCTGGCAGGTGAAATGCCTGATGGCAGCCATAAAAAGATTTTATTTCCCCTTGCGCCAGAATACGTAGGTTATGCCGACCAAGGTTTATCGGATGATATGTTTGTTGCCATAAAACCAGATATCGAAATTCTAAATACTGAAAATGGCTCAAAACAATTTAAATATGTGATTGATTTTGACGCAGTTGAAAACGTATTAGCAACCGACAGTAGTATTAGTGCACTTTGTGTATCACGCCCTACAAACCCTACCGGCAACGTAATTACCGATGAAGAAGTACGCCATTTGGATGCGCTTGCACATAAGTACGCTATACCGCTTATTATTGATAATGCATATGGCGATCCGTTCCCTGGTTGTATTTACACCGATGCAAACCTAACGTGGAACTCAAACATTATTTTATGTATGTCACTTTCAAAACTTGGCCTACCTGGTTTACGCAGCGGTATTGTAGTTGCCAATAATGAGATTATTAAAGCCATCGGGCGCGTAAATGGCAGTATGGTGTTATCGCCAAACAGTATTGGCCCAAGCTTAGTGACTCGATTAATTAACGACAACGAACTACTCCCACTGTGCCGTAATGTTGTGTTGCCTTTTTATCGTAATAAAGCACACATAGCGATTGAGTTGTTTGATGAAGTATTTGCCGAACTGCCTGTTTATTTGCACAAAGTTGAAGGCGCATTTTTTATGTGGCTATGGTTTAAAGATGCAAAAATAACCAGCGAAGTGTTGTATCAAAAGCTTAAAGAGCAAGGCGTGTATGTGATCCCAGGTCACAACTTTTTTATTGGCATTGACGACAGTTGGGCGCACAAGCACGAGTGTATTCGTATTAACTATGCTACTGATGCCAATACTCTAAAAAAAGGCTTAGAAGTGATTAAATCGCTAATAAAGTAAATACACTGATGCTGATATTAATATCGGCATCACCTATTTAACTCGATTGGCTTATATATTCGTTTAAAATTTACTGCATTTAATACTCTGCTTATTTGTGCAGTAAGCGTTATTTTAACTTTGAACCTTAGCTTGTAACACTTACTCATACCCACTTTTAGCTTAAACTTTATTCAAACGCACTTTATCCCCTTTAAATATATATATAAATTGGTATCCTACGCGACCTTTTTTAACATATGCTTGTTAAATGAGAACCAGCCAAGGGGCGATAATCGCTGCAAGGCACTTACTGTAAGTGGCAGCAATGACACAACAGGCATCGCGTATAAATATCGTTTTTAAACGTTGGATGTAACTTTAAATAAAAACGTGCAATAGCACTATTAAGGTCAATTATGCGATTAGGACCAGGACTTCTCGTCACCGCTGCCTTCATTGGACCAGGGACCATTACTACTGCCAGCGTGGCAGGTGCAAACTTTGGTTTTGCACTTATATGGACATTACTGTTTTCAGTAATTGCCACTATATTATTACAATCTATGGCGGCGCGCCTTGGCGTTGCTACCGGGCAAGATTTAGCTCAAGCGCTCAGAGCACATATTCAAACGCCCTTATTTAAATCTTTGGCTATATTTTTAGTTATTAGCGCCATTGGCGTGGGCAGTGCAGCTTATGAAGCGGGTAACTTAAGTGGCGCTAGCATGGGCTTAATTGAAATATTCCCTCAAGTTAGCTCTCAAATATGGACACCACTTATTGCTTTTTTAAGTGCTGCTTTATTGTATAGCGGCAAACATAAAGTGGTTGAAAACGCGCTAATTTTACTCGTTATTTTAATGAGCTTAGTGTTTATCTCAACACTTGTAATGGCTGCTCCCTCGCTCAGTGATGTATTTTCAGGTTTTATCCCTAGTATGCCTGAGGGTTCTATTACAACCATACTCGCTTTAGTTGGCACTACCATTGTGCCGTACAACTTATTTTTACACTCCGGCGTGCTCGCTGCTAGGCACGACAGTAACAGCGATATGGAAAAAGTGATCAAACAAACAAATGTTGATACAGGCCTATCAATTACCTTAGGCGGTGTGATCACGCTCGCTATTTTATCTACTGCATCGGTTGCATTTTATGGTACAGATGCGGGGCAAATTAGTGCTGCTAACATGGCCGTACAGCTAGAGCCATTACTTGGCGATGCCGCTCATTACTTTTTTGCTATTGGCTTGTTTGCAGCTGGTTTAACAAGCGCCATTACAGCGCCACTTGCGGGTGCTTATGCTGTGTGTGGCATGTTAGGTTGGTCAAACGATATGAGTAACGCACGCTTCAAAGGCGTTGCTATTGTTATTTTATTGTTTGGTGCTGCGGTTGCCTCACTCGGTTTAGACCCTGTAGCGGTAATTATATTTGCGCAAGCAGCTAACGGGTTATTACTCCCTATTGTTAGTACTTACCTAGTATGGCTGGTTAATCAAAAAGGCGTTATGGGCAACTACACAAACTCTGTGGTTTTAAACCTAGTCACCCTACCCGTTTTAATCCTAATTTTTGGGCTAAGTAGCTACAAACTAATTAGTTTGATTTTTAGTTAAATTCTAAAAAAATCATATTTAAAGCCGCTGTTTATAATAAACAGCGGCTTTTATTTGTTAATCATCAAAATAATGTATAAGCCGTATTCACATTCATACATCTAACACTCTTTTTGGTTGTTAGTTACCTTTATTAATTGTGAAAACGCATAACCACCTACCGCGCCTGCAAGCAGCTGCAAATAAAAACCCCAGCCTCTTGCTCCCGCTATAATATGAATATTCATAATTGATTCAATGGCAATTAACACAATAGCAAACGCCACAATGCCCGCAATAACAAATAGCTGAGTACTGTATTTTTGAGCCTTTTTATTGAGCTTTACGGTAACAAAAAAAGCGATGGCAAGTGCTACGGCAATAATAGCGCCGTAGGTAGGTAATAGACCTAACCAATCATCAAGCGTTAAACTAGCACGATCACTAAAGCCCACCACTACACCTACTTTAACTAATTGATTGACAACGTATTGGCTATGAAACAAGCTAGCAAGTGTGAATGTAAGTAACCAAGAAATTAAAAATGAAGGCAATATACGTGTTAAAAACGACATGGTTATATCAACTTAAAATAAAGCTTTTCTCTTATACTAGTCATGCTAGCAAAGGCTTGCCCCGTAAACAATGTATCTCTTTTTTTACACTGCTTTCGCTTTTTTCGTTTTCTGTTAATGCAGGCGTTGCGCTCCCAAAGGAGCAATACAGTACAAAAATACTGGCTACTCAATTACAATCTCCGTGGAGCATGGTTGAACTACAAAACGGCACCTGGTTAATTACAGAGCGTGATGGTCACGTAGTGATAGTTAAAAACAACGCGCAATCAAGAGTAAAATTAAACCTTGAGGGCTTATACGTTGCAGGCCAAGGTGGTTTACTCGACATTGTATTATCACCAGATTATAACGACTCCAAAGAAATTATTTTTACTTATGCCCAAGGTGATGCAAGCGCAAACAGGCTGGTTGTTGCCAAAGCCACATTTAACGGCACTCACTTTTCAAAGCCTAACGTTATTTATAAAGTGGCAACTGATAAAAACACACCGCAACATTACGCTGGACGCGCCCTTGTACTACCCGATAATACGTTATTAGTTTCAACGGGCGATGGGTTTGACTTTAGAGAGCAAGCACAAGTTATCACCAGCCAACTTGGTAAAATATTACGTATAAACCTAGATGGCACCATTCCAACAGACAACCCATTTATTAATAACGAAAACCTAAATGCACATGCTGTTTACTCACTTGGTCACCGTAACCCACAAGGCTTAGTTTATGATTATGATACACAGCAAATTGTTAGCCACGAACACGGCCCTGCAGGCGGTGACGAGCTAAACTATTTAACCGCTGGCACTAATTATGGCTGGCCTGTAATCACTTATGGTAAGGATTATTCGCAAGCGCGTATTTCACCATTTACCGAATATAAAGGCATGCAAAAACCAAGTGTTAATTGGACGCCATCAATAGCCCCATCAGGCATGGCGTATTATGGTTCTAAACATACCGCTTTCCCTTCACTGCAACAACATGTACTCATAACTACACTCGTCGATAAAAAACTCTACAGCGTTAATCTGGCCAACGGTGAGTTTACTCAGTCTCACGTCTTCCCTGAGGCCGCAGGAAGACTAAGAGATGTATTTATAACTGATAAAGGTAACGTAGCGGTATTAACCGATGGGAAAGATGCAAAGCTAATGTTGATGACATCAAATTAATTCACAAGGGGCGTAAGAGCCGCTGCGCTTTAAAAGTAACGTAGCGGCTTTAAATAAGCCACTTTGGTTAATTAAGTAATTTGATTAGTAAGATCAGGGTTTAACCCCTTTATCTTTAAGATTAAGGTGATCGTCTTTATTATGTTCTTAATAACGTTCTTGTCTCCAACTGCCTCTGCGAATACTTACTGTGCTTGTTATTTACCCGATTCTAATTGCTGTCTCAATAACTCAATAAGTTGAGTGTTAAGCCCTGTAATTTCGGCTTCTAGCACCTTCACTTTAGCCTGCGACTCTTCATCATCTTTACTGCGTAATAATGCAGCTTCTTGTAGTAGCTTTTCAAGCTTTTCTTGTATTTCAGCAATCTGTTCATCAAGTGGGTCACCTTCTGATTGTGATGCCTGACTTACATCTTCATTGCCTGATAATTTGCGTAACGCCTCTCTATTTTGATCTTCCAGGCTTTTTTATTTTCCTTCTTCAGATATATCCACTTGGTCACTTTGATCCGCTGCTTTGTGAATAGTCGCTTTTTCGGTTACTTCATCAGCTACCACCTTTAAAGTTTGTTTTTGCGGGTAATTTTGCGGGTAAGTTTCTAAAGGTTTAGAGGTTATGTGAACTGACATTTTATCCATTTTAATATTCCTTGTTCCTTCAATTATTGGCGAGAAGTAGTTAACTATAAATATAATGCTTTACCAAAAGCCAATTGTAATAGCCCTTGTTTGATTCTTTATTAGATTACACTTTACTCACAAGCTTGCCCATTGTTGTTTTAAACCAACAAGGTGAACAATACCAAAAGATAAACAAATAATAGAACTCCAAATCCAAAACTCAGGCGAACGCCCCATAGGGTTATTTATCAGAAAGAATCCAGCAACACCGCGGGCTAAATAAATAAAAGTTATTAATACAAGAGCAAGTCGGATGAATGGAAGTTTAAAAATCACACCTGCGGCTGAAAATGCATACAATGACCAAGTTGATAGAATCAGAACAATTACACTAGTAATAAGAGTTGGTTTAATACTTCCTTGCTCAGAAAGTAATGCCATTTGCTCTCCTGCACCGAAGAACCGATACCAAGAACCTCCAAAATAAATACAACCTAAATGCAAAGTTGCTACAACAGCACTTAATGTACCTGCAATTATTAGAAAAACATTCATAGAGCGATAAAACCTCTGTGAGACATAACGAACCTGTAAATTAGCTGGTTTATTTATCTTGATAAACAAACCATAGCCGGGTTTTTATCTGGGTACAATAGTAGAATACGTTCCTAAAAAGAGTAATTCTACAGCCTCAACGCCCGCTTAAGCGGAAAAATATAGTTGGCTAAAATGTTGAACGGAGTTAAAACAACCAACTGTATTTTTCCGTTTGAAACGCTTGTTAGCTGGTTACCCACGGAACACCAAAGACAAGTGCTCCATACCTGTCATAGATAACATACAAAATAGATAAAATCATGATAAAACACGATCCTGACATTACATAATCAAACTTAGAGTTATCATCATCATTTATTAGCCGCTTAGTAATGCTAATGAAAAGATAACCACACATTAATAACTGTAAAATAACAATAACAGGGAATAAAAATTTAGCTGTATTATCCATTTTTAATACTACTTCATCCCACTCAACAACCTGAAAACCATTTTTATAACCTTTTATGCGCCCATTAATAGTAAACTCACTATCTTGATTTCCACTAAATAACACATTAATCAGACCACCATCTCCGGACTCTATTGCTTCATCTCCAACTATATTTATATATAAGCAATCTTTTTCTCCATTTTCATCTAGAGAAAATTGTAAATTTTCTCTAGATGAATTTATGAATCTTGCTTGTAAAATACGAGTATTTTCATTGGGGCATAACCGCAACCTATCTGTTTCTGAGAACATAGATTTATCAAGGTAATTTCCTCCCGCATTCCACATTAAGATATCTGTAGAGTACAGATTATCTATTTTGTTTTTTTTCCAAAGGAGAGTTAAATCACCTGTTTTATCTGTAACTTCAGCCAATAATCTTGAATTCTGTACAGCATATTTAGGTTCAACTTCAGCTTTGGCTGCAAAGTAAAGAACCACCGCAACACTTATGCCTATAATTATTCCTGTCAATGGATGCTTAATTATTTTATTGAACAACTTTCATACTCCAGAGTCTTTTACCAGCTAACGAGCCTGTAGATTAACTCGTTTTTTATTTGTTTTTATTTGTTTTTATTGATAAACAAACCATAGCTGAGTTCCTATTTTGGTTCAATCGATTACTGTATTTTTACGCAGAATATAGAAGTGTTTGATATTGTTTTAATTGGCGTTTTGGAAGGGATTACGGGTGTTTGAGTGGCTTTTATTTAGAGTAAGAGGGCTTACCCTTCTTAATGCATCGTGTTTTGCAGCTTTTCTATATTATGAACAAGGTAATACAGTTGCCCCACCGTAAACCAAAGATATTCACTTTCGTTTGACCCCATAAGGTCAGTTTATTCATGTCTTTATTAACAGTAATTTTAGGATGGGTGTCTAATTAATTTTCCGACATCAAGGTAATTGGCGTTATTAATATTAGGTTAGAGCACGTAGTTTTAACCGTGGACTAACATAATATGAGTTAAACGAAAGGTATACTAATGAATACAAGCGGTGGTCAAAACGAGTTGAGCACAACGCTCTACAACTACCTGATTAGATAAAACCATCAATCCCAATCAGGGTATTGTTCCGGTTTTATACCGCTTTCGAGTACCACTTGAGGATAAAGTATATCAGGCTTTTCACTAAAGCGTTTTTTTCTGCTTTTACTTATTTGAAACAACCAGCTATCACCGTAATCAAACATATAATAGAGCTTTTTGCCCTTAGCTTGTGGAAATATGCTATCAATTGTTTCCTGGGTTACCTTATCTTCATTGCATGCTATACGTTGCGCGTTTCTAGAGTAATAAGAGTTACCAATACAAAACTCATACATATGATCATTATCAAAGTCTACAGCACACAAAATTGCCTGATGTAATTCATCCAAACTATAGTCAATTGGGATTTCCAAAGCACATTCCCAATCATTATAAGCGTGCATACCTTCAAGTAATTTTATCTTTAATGTCTCAATCATATCCAGACTCCCCCTTGTTACCTATATTGAATTAACGGCCTATTAAACGGACGGATATTTTAATTAAACTAATTATACTGCGCCACTAACCTTACTTTTTGTGCCAACAAAATTTAGAGTGGCTGTCTTTTATTATCGATGATATAGGCAACTCATATTATTCCTGATTTTTATATAGAGCGGTGATTACACCGCTTAACTACAAAAAAATGAGTGCTAAATTTAATTAACCCATGATTCAATTAAAAACCTAATGGCTTGCTTTAAATATCCTGCGTTTATATATCCTATAAATTTATTGAGGTAAAGCAATATGTAAGCTACTTAACAAGAAGTAGTAAGCCGTTACAGTTAAAATACCTAAACCAAGCACCATAAATGTTTTGTATTTAAATCCATGACGTTGCGCTTTGGCCCTGTCTTTATGCGAGGCTACATCCATCATTTCATCACCAAAATAAATTGACAAAAAAGTACCAAGCGCACTAATCAATAAAATACTCCAATAGGGGTACGGCTCTGACAAAATATGTTTTAATAACTGAGTTACGAATGTTAAGTCATAAATTTCAGGGGTTTTAAAATACATATACACATTAATACCGATCGCAACAAACCAAAGTACTATTTGTGTATAGGCCATTTTAATTTTAAATAATAACCTTATTGGAAACGCTAAAATAAACCCACCATCCGCAATTGGCGTACATAAAACAAAAAAGCTCCATGTAAGTACTGAAACACCAAAGCCTGTAGACGCATCATATTTCCAGCTCATATACGAAAAATAAGCAATAAGTACGCACAATAAAGCAACAAACTTAAGTAGTGTTTCTTTATGTGTGTCGTGTTTAGTATGAAATGTAATATGGCTATTTAACATTAACGTTGTTTCCCTTGCGAGTTAATAATATATTTTAAAATTAATGTAATGTGTATTTCAAGTGGTTATAGTAGATTAATAACAGTCATTAAACTTTAGTGTATAACTAGAATGAAAAATGCCGCGTTTCCATTTAGATAACGCGGCATTTTAATGTTTTACTTGCTACGAATTATTGTTTACCAATCACTTCCAGTCCACCCATGTACGGGCGTAATACTTCTGGTACTACTACTGTACCATCGGCTTGTTGGTAGTTTTCTAATATTGCTACTAGTGTACGGCCAACGGCTAAGCCTGAACCATTTAGTGTATGTAGTAACTCTGGCTTTTTAACACCTTCACGGCGAAAACGTGCTTGCATTCTGCGAGCCTGAAAATCAGCCATGTTTGAACATGATGAAATTTCGCGGTATGTGTCTTGCGCAGGTAACCATACTTCTAAATCGTATGTTTTAGCTGAACCAAAGCCCATGTCGCCCATACATAAAATCACTTTACGGTATGGTAGGTCAAGTGCTTGTAGTATTTGCTCTGCATGACCTGTTAACTCTTCAAGTGTTGCCATTGAGTCTTCTGGTTTTACAAGCTGTACAAGTTCAACTTTATCAAACTGGTGCTGACGAATTAAGCCACGCGTATCGCGGCCATAGCTGCCTGCTTCACTTCTAAAACATGGAGTGTGAGCAACTAAGCGAATTGGTAAATCGCTTTCGTCGTAAATTTCGTCGCGCGCGCTGTTAGTAAGCGGTACTTCAGCTGTAGGAATTAAGCTAAAGCCGGCTTGTTGTTCGCCATCGTCGTTTACAAGGCCCAACGTATGGAACAAATCACCCGCAAATTTAGGTAATTGGCTTGTGCCGTAAAGGCTAGCGCTATTTACTAAGTACGGTACATACATTTCTGTGTAGCCGTTTTTATCAGCGTGTGTATCTAGCATAAATTGCGTTAGTGCTCGGTGCATACGCGCTACTTGACCACGCATTACGGTAAAGCGTGCGCCACTAATTTTAACGCCCATTTCAAAGTCTAAGCCGTTTAGGTCTTGCCCTACATCAACGTGATCTTTAACTTCAAAATCGAATTTTTTAGGCGTGCCCCACGTTAAAATTTCAACGTTGTCGTCTTCGTCTTTACCCGCAGGTACTGACTCATCTGGCAAGTTAGGAATTGCTAAGGCAATGTCGTTAATTGCGGCTAATACTTCATCTTGCTCAGTTTTAGCAGCGTCTAGCTCGCTACCTAAGTTAGCCACTGCATCAAGTAGTGGCTGCGCGTCTTCGCCTTTTGCTTTGGCTTGACCAATTGCTTTTGCGCTTGCATTACGTTGACTTTGAAGTTCTTGCGTTTTTACTTGTAATGTTTTGCGTTTTTCTTCAAGTGCCGTTACCGTCGCTACATCGAGTTCGTAACCGCGCGCTGCTAAACGTGCTGCAGTTTGTTCGATGTCTTGACGTAAAAATTTAGAATCTAACATGTTAGTTTTTTAACCTTTTTGCATTACTAGCTGAAGGCCCAGCCAAGCCATAAAAATACACACCATCACGTTTAAGATGATATTGAGGGCCATTTTAATAAAGTGACCTTGTTGTAATAACAACAACGAGTCCATTGAGAATGTTGAAAAGGTGGTTAATGCACCTAAAAAGCCAATACCGATAAGGGTTTTGGCGGGGCTTGCGGTGATAATTTCTTTATCTATCAAACCGTACAAAATGCCCATTAACAATGAACCCAGAATATTAACCGTCAACGTGCCAAAAGGGAATCCCCTACCGAGGAGTTTTAGCATGCTTTCGCTAATAAAAAACCGTAAACACGCACCTGAGGCTCCGCCAAGTGCAATCATCATGTAAAGTTTAATCATTTTCGTACCGTTTAAGTGGGCTTTGCGCATCGCGCTCTTTTAGGTAGTCGAGTTTTTGTTTAATTTTTTGCTCAAGCCCGCGATCGCTCGGTAAGTAATATTCTTTACCTTCCATTTCTGGCGGTAAGTACTTTTCACCTGCGGCAAATGCGCCTTCTTCGTTATGCGCATAGCGGTACTCGGCGCCGTAACCTAGGTCTTTCATTAAGTTGGTTGGCGCATTGCGTAAATGCTCTGGCACAGGGTAACTTGGCTCGTTTTGAGCATCCTGCTTGGCTTGATTAAACGCCATATACACCGCATTACTTTTGGGGGCGCTGGCTAAATACAATGTGGCTTGTGCAATAGCACGCTCACCTTCGCCAGGGCCTACTCGCTGAAATATATCCCATGCGTTTAACGCCACTTCCATTGCGCGCGGATCGGCGTTACCAATGTCTTCTGTGGCAATAGCAAGTAATCGCCTTGCTACGTATAGAGGGTCACCGCCACCAGCTAAAATTCGACAATACCAATACAATGCACCATCAGGAGAGCTGCCACGTACTGATTTATGAAAGGCTGAGATTAAATCGTAAAACTCATCGCCGCCTTTATCGTATTTAGCTAAATGAGTAGGTAACACTTGGCTAAGTACGTGCTCATCTACGTTGTATTGACCGTTTTTCTCGGTAGTTAAATCAACTGCTTGTTCAAGTAAATTAAGTACTTTACGCGCATCGCCGCCACTTGCTTGGCACAGTGCCTTTTTAGCGTTGTCGGCAATAGTGATGTGTTTTTGGCTTAGCTGCTCGTCTTGTTTAAGTGCGCGCTCTATTACAGTGTATAAATCGGCATCGGCAAGCGACTTTAAAACATACACTCGCGCACGCGACAATATAGCGTTGTTAAGGGCAAACGAGGGGTTTTCGGTGGTTGCACCTACAAATATAAAGGTGCCGTCTTCTATGTGCGGTAAAAACGCATCTTGCTGAGATTTATTAAATCGGTGTACCTCGTCAACAAACATAAGGGTGCGTTGGCCGCGGCTTTCTAAGTTATCGCGCGCTTGCGTTACACTGTCACGTATATCTTTTACGCCTGCGGTTACCGCCGACATTTGAATAAGTGAGGCATCTGCATGGTTGGCAATTATTTGCGCTAGTGTTGTTTTACCTACACCCGGCGGGCCCCACAAAATTAAACTATGGCAGCGCCCCGCTACAATGGCTTGATGCAGTGGTTTGTCAGCACTTAATAAATGCTGTTGGCCAATGTACTCGTCAAGCGTTGTAGGGCGCATACGCGCGGCGAGTGGGCGTACATCGGGCCCAAAATTAAATCCTAAATTACTCACCGTTACTCTGATCGTCTATTTCAACACCTTCAGGAGGCGTAAATTCAAAAGTGCTCTTATCAAGCTGTGTATTAACTTGGGCATCGCTGAACGTAAATGACGATAGCTGCCCTGAGTTGTCAGTAACTACTAGTTTAGCAAGGCCTTGTTCGTTATCTGCAAACGCTATATCAAGTTGTTCTACTTGGCTTTCTACGCCTTTATTTGGTGTTACGCTAAAGCCTGTATTTGTTGCAAGTACGCTGTATTTCTCCCATTGTGCTGGGTCTTTTGATGTAAGTAACACAAATGGTGTTGAATCAATTAGGCTGCTGGTTTTCATAATCGTTACTTGCTCAGCAAAACTGTCGAAGTAATAGGTTTTATCACCGTTTGATACAAATAATGTATCGTCTGGATTAGTTTGCTGCCAGCGAATCATCATAGGCTGTTGGAGCGCTATTGTGCCCTCGCCTTGCATTACTGCTTGGCCTTCTTTGTCTGTTACTTTTTGTGCAAATTGCGCTTTAAAGCTTTTTAAAGTGGCAAGTCTGTCTTGTAATGCTTGGCTGTCGTCAGCAAAGCTTGGTGCGGCAAGTACGCTGCCTAACACTAATAATAAGGCGTTAACTTTTTTCATAAATTTGCTCCATTAGGTACTAATACATCGCGAGCGCCGTTATGACCTGGTGAACTCACGATACCCGATGTTTCCATTTGTTCTACTAAGCGTGCTGCTCGGTTATAACCAACACGTAGTTTACGTTGTACTGACGACACCGATACTTTGCCGGTTTCGATTACAAACGACACGGCTTCGTCGTATAATGGATCGTTTTCTTCGTCTGCATTTTCGCTTGCTTCACCTGGTAATAAAATATCCTCGCTTGCATCGCCATTGAGTATTTCATCAACGTAATTTGGTTTTGCACGCGCTTTCCAATCGTTTACTACGGCATGTACTTCATGGTCGTCTACAAACGCGCCATGCACACGCTCTGGTACGCTAGTACCTGGTGGTAAATAAAGCATGTCACCCATACCCAGCAGGTTTTCGGCGCCTTGTTGATCAAGTATGGTACGTGAGTCTATTTTGCTCGATACCTGAAATGCCATACGTGTTGGTATATTTGCTTTAATTAAACCTGTAATTACATCAACCGATGGGCGCTGAGTTGCCAGTATTAAGTGAATACCAGCCGCACGTGCTTTTTGGGCTATGCGGGCAATCAGCTCTTCTACTTTTTTACCAACAATCATCATCATGTCGGCAAATTCGTCAATTACTACAACAATACTTGGTAATTTACCTAGTTCGTCCGGGCCTTCTTTCATGCCATCTGTGTCTTTAAATAATGGATCAAGAATTGGGTAACCCGCTTCTTTGGCTTCAAGCACTTTTTGGTTGTAACCTTTTAAGTTACGTACACCTAATGCTGACATTAATTTATAACGGCGTTCCATTTCGCCTACACACCAACGCAGTGCGTTAGCGGCTTCTTTCATGTCGGTCACTACTTCACACAACAAGTGCGGAATACCTTCGTATACTGAAAGCTCAAGCATTTTAGGGTCAATCATGATCATACGTACATCGTCAGGACCCGATTTGTACAGTAAGCTTACTATCATGACATTAACGCCCACTGATTTACCTGAACCGGTTGTACCTGCTACTAATAAGTGTGGCATTTTACCAAGGTCGGCACATACAGGCTGACCGGCAATGTCTTTACCTAACACCATAGTAAGTGGCGAAGGGTTTTGTTCAAATTTTGGGGCGTTTATTACTTCTGACAAACGTACTATTTCACGGTGTTTGTTAGGAAGCTCAATACCTACATACGTTTTACCTGGTATAACTTCTACAACACGTACACTAATTGCCGAAAGCGAACGCGCTAAATCTTTAGCTAAGCCTGTAATTTTAGATACTTTAATACCGGGTGCTAAATCTAGCTCAAAACGTGTAACAACTGGCCCTGGGTATACAGCAACAACTTTAGCTTGAACGTTAAAGTCGAGTAGTTTTGTCTCTACTAAGCGCGATACTGTATCGAGCTCTTCTTGCGAAATTGGGTTTTTAGCTTTATCCGGTCTGTCGAGTAAATCAAGCGACGGTAATGGCCCCGGTGGTGGCTCTTGCGTGAGTAATTGCTCAAACTTTTCTTTAGCCGTTGGCGGCGGTTGATACGCAGGTTTTGGTTTAGGCATTGGCCTAGCTGGCGATACAACCGTTGTAACTGGTTTTTCTGGCTCTATAACGGGGCTCTGATCGAGTGCATTTAATGCAGCTTCTGTATCCATTGGCTCGTCGTCTATGGCGCTAAAGCCAATCTCTTGATCGAGTATGTCGTCAAGCTCATCAAACGGCATAAAGTCGTCACTAATTTGTGGCTCGCTAAATGGCGTTTGCGGTTTATTAATTGCTTTTTGTTTATCTGCTTTTTTAGCTGATGTAGGTAGCTCTATTTGCTCATGAATATCGTCTTCAAAGTGAGCGTCAGCTTCATCGTTATTATTTGCTTTGCCCGCAGCGTGTTCTCGGTGCATCCAACCTTTTGCGTACGATACTATAAAGCGATAAAACCTAACCATTAAATCGCCAAGGTAATCTACAAAATCAACCCACGATACACCCGTTAATAAGGTAAGCCCGGCAAAAAAGAAACACAGCAATAATATAGAGGTGCCGGTAAAGTTAAACGCAGGCATCATGGCTGATGCAATAACATCGCCCACTACCCCACCAGAGGAAAAGTTATAAATATCGTCAAAATTGATACTACTAATAGCGGTAGCTGAGGTGATAAACAAAGCAAAACCAATAACACGCAGCGCTAAGGTGGTGTAATCAAGCTGTAAAATGCGGTGAGGTTGTTTAAATAGCAAGTAGCCAAATAGCTGAATGGCCGCTGGCACTAAGTAAGCCAACCAACCAAAGGTGAGTAATAAAATGTCGGCTATCCATGCACCGGCTGCTCCTGTGATATTGCTTACTTCGCTAAAACTAGTTTGCGACCATGCAGCATCTGCTGGATCAAAGCTGATCAAGGCACATAAAATAAATATTGCCGTAAAGGTGCTGATAATCAGCCCAGTTTCTAATAGTCTTTGCACACCGTTTAGGCGCATAGTTCCCTATTCCTCTTTATTATTCTATTTTTATTCACACTTACTTAGCAGTTAAATACCTTAGCAGGAAATGCAATTTGTTGCACTTTATCTTAACCTTGATGGCCTGATTATGAACAAGTTTTTATAATTTGAGCTTACATAAGCAAATGACGCAGCTAATATAAATAACCTTAAGTAATATAAGGACGAATAATTACGCCTTCTTCACCTTTTACTTCTTCCATTACTACATAAGTTCGGCTTTCACTAACGTTAGGCAATTTTAATAATATGTCACCTAATACACCACGGTATTCTGACATATCATTTACGCGCGTTTTAAGTAAAAAATCAAAATTACCCGATACTAAATGACATTCGATAATTTCTTCGTGCTTTTTAACGGCCGCACTAAACTCATCAAATACGTCGGGAGATGTTTTAGTAATTGTTACTTCTACATACACCGATAAACCTTGCCCAAGCTTAGCTGGATCGACCACTGCTTTATAGCCAAGTATGTAGCCTTCTCGTTCTAGCTTTTTCACTCGCTCCAGACAGGGCGTGGCGCTTAGGCCAACTCGTCTGGCCAGTTCAACATTTGACAAGCGTCCATCGTGCTGTAATTCCATTAAAATTTTACGGTCAATTCTATCTAATAACTGATGCATAGTACCAACTAGTTTTTTGTGCTGTTTATTTTTGTTATATAGATGATAACACTAGATTTGACTTTAAAAAAGGTGAGACACACGGGCTTATGATGAATATAATAGTGAAAAATGTTAATCCGTTCTTAATAAGGCAAATGATATGATTATTGGTGTTCCTAAAGAAATTAAAAACCATGAATACCGTGTAGGTATGGTTCCTGCGAGTGTTCGTGAATTAGTAAACCACGGTCATCAAGTGATTGTAGAAACTGATGCAGGCATGGGTATTGGTTTTACTAACGAAGATTACACGCTAGCGGGTGCTGAGATTTTAGCAACTGCTGCTGACGTTTTCGCTAAAGCTGACATGATTGTAAAAGTAAAAGAGCCACAAGCTGTTGAACGTGCAATGTTACGTGAAGACCAAATTCTTTTCACTTACTTACACCTTGCACCTGATCTTCCACAAACTGAAGACCTTGTAAAAAGCAAAGCTATTTGTATTGCATACGAAACTGTAACTGACTCTCGCGGTGGTTTACCACTTCTTGCTCCTATGAGCGAAGTTGCTGGTCGTATGTCTATTCAAGCTGGTGCACAAGCGCTAGAAAAATCTAACCACGGTCGTGGCATGCTACTAGGTGGCGTACCAGGCGTTGAAGCAGCTAAAGTTGTTATCATTGGCGGCGGCATGGTTGGTCGTAGTGCAGCGCAAATGGCTGTTGGTCTTGGTGCTGAAGTTGTCGTTCTTGACCGTAACATCGACGTATTACGTGCACTAGACGCGCAATTTGGTAATAAAGTTAAAGCTATTTACTCAACTGCTGATGCTCTAGAAAAACACGTACTAGAAGCTGATTTAGTAATTGGTGGCGTACTAATCCCAGGTGCAGCTGCACCTAAACTAGTAACTGCTGAGCACATTAAAGCAATGAAACCTGGTTCTGCAATTGTTGACGTTGCAATCGACCAAGGTGGCTGTATTGCTACTTCTAAAGCAACTACGCATGCTGATCCTACTTTCATCGTTGATGAAGTTGTTCACTACTGTGTTGCTAACATGCCAGGTGCTGTTCCACGCACATCTACGTTTGCACTTAACAATGCAACATTGCCTTTCATCATTAACCTTGCAAACAAAGGTTATAAAAAGGCGCTACTAGATGACGCTCACTTCTTAAAAGGCTTAAACGTAATTAAAGGCCAAGTAACTTACAAAGAAGTAGCAGAAGCGTTCAACATGGAATATGTTGACCCACGCACAGCGGTAGAAAACGCATAATTTAGCGTTTTGTAGTTAGGTTGGTATTAAGTAATGTAGCTACCTAACTACAACCCATAAAAAAAGCAGCTAATTAGCTGCTTTTTTTGTATTTAAATTTCAGATTTATATAAACTTATTTAGATAAAACGCTTAATTATAAAATCTACTTTTACGCGCTTAGCTTGGCCAAGTAGTTTTTTAACTGGCTGCGGGTAATCATCCATCGTTTCTAAATCATCTGGGCCTGTTAAACGTCGGCAGTGTTGTAAAATTTCCTGCTTTTCGTTATCAATAGCATCCATAATTGTTTGCTCTGGATCTTCTATTAAAATACCGTTTTCAATATCAAGACCCCATGCACGCGGATTTAAGTTATGCCCGCTCAGTAAATGTTTTGTTCTATCTGAACAAATACCTTTTAAATGAAACGAATTGCTTTCATCTTTCCACAGATACACATTTAAATTACCGTTATCGATATGGCGCTTTTGTGTTTTTACAAACTTATGCAAAATAGTTTCGTATAAATAAGGTAATGCCCCTATTTTACTAAACGGCTCGCTTGGCGGTAAATAAAAGTCATTTGCTGTTTTATCGCCTACAACAATAGTCACTTGCTTGCCTTGCTTTAATAATCGGCGCAGTGATCGCATAAGCGGTGCCGGAAAATTAAAGTATGGCGTATACAATACAAGTTCTTGCTCTGTTGTATCAAATAACGCTTTTATTAAACGATTTAACTCGTTATTGCGACGCCCAAGCCCTAAAAATAAGCGAATACCTAATGCTTGCGTATTTAGCTGCTCTGCTGCGTTATAACTTGCGACTTTTAAATCGCGCATTAACTGCTTTTGATCAAGCTTAAAGTCGTGCAAACGCTTAAGCGGTCGCGTGTCTATACGCGGCACAGCCACTGAACTAAGCAGCTTTGTTTCAATAAAATCAACCACTGAGTCACACAGTTCGCTCTGCGTTATTAAAAAGTAACGATCGAGCCTGTAGCGCTCGTTGTATTGCAAGTACACGTTGTTTAAGCTTGCACCGCTGTAAAGTAATGTGTCGTCAATTACAAAACCTTTTAAATGCAGTACACCAAAAAGCTCTTTAGCTTTTACAGGTACGCCATACACTTGTACATTCGATTTAAACTTTTCTAAATCGTCACAGTATAAGCTTGCGTTGCCGTCTGATTTATCTGCGCCAATTAAACCACGTTGCGCACGATGAAAATCCACCAGCACTTTTACCTCAAGTGCCGGGTTTGCCAATGACACACGATGCAGCGCTTCTAAAATTTCGCGACCTGCTTCGTCATCTTGTAAATACAACGCCGTAATATAAATTCGTTTTTTTGCGTTCGCTATCAAGCGTAGCAATTGCGTTCGGTAATCTTGCGCATTGGTTAAGACGTTAACGTCTTTTGAAGTCAACCCGAATGCGGGTTTTTCCTGCCAAAATAACATAGTTGCCTATTTGCTTAGGTCACATAATCTATCAGTGACAAATAAAATTAGGTAAAACATAACAAAAAAAATCAAAGGGGTCATGAAATAACGCTGTTTTGTTGCCTGTTAGTCTATTTATTGAGCTACTTAGGCATTTTAACTGTAAAAGCACAGAGCTCTAGTACACAATACTGCACAGCTTTTCGATTTGATAAAAAAAATAATCACGGATTTTGTTTACATCTGCCTTGTTTTTCTTAGAATCGAGCGCATTAAAGACCGTATTAAACGTTTAGGAAAAAATAATGACTGAAGCAAAACATTGTAAGCTACTAATTTTAGGCTCTGGCCCAGCTGGTTATACTGCCGCAGTATATGCAGCACGTGCAAATTTAAACCCTGTTTTAATTACAGGCATTCAACAAGGTGGCCAATTAACAACCACAACTGAAGTTGAAAACTGGCCTGGTGATGCACACGGTTTAACAGGTCCTGCGTTAATGGATCGTATGAAAGAGCACGCTGAGCGCTTTGAAACTGAAATCATATTCGATCACATCAATAAAGTAGATGTATCTAAGCGCCCTTTCACACTAACTGGCGACCAAGGTACTTACACATGTGATGCATTAATCATTGCAACGGGTGCTTCTGCTAAATACTTAGGCCTAGAGTCTGAAACTAACTTCCAAGGCCGTGGTGTTTCGGCATGTGCTACGTGTGACGGCTTTTTCTATAAAGGTCAAAAAGTAGCGGTTGTTGGTGGTGGTAATACAGCGGTTGAAGAAGCGCTTTACTTATCTAACATTGCTGACGAAGTACATGTTATTCATCGTCGTGATAGTTTCCGCAGTGAAAAAATACTTGCTGATCGCCTTGCTGAAAAAGCAGCAAACGGTAACGTTGTAATGCATTACAACCGCACGCTTGACGAAGTATTAGGCGACCAAATGGGCGTAACCGGCGTTCGTATTAAAGATGCACACTCTGATGCAACTGAAGAGCTAGATTTAGCAGGCGTATTTATTGCTATTGGCCACAAGCCAAATACTGATATGTTTGTTGGTCAACTAGAAATGAAAGATGGCTACTTAGTTGTAGAGTCTGGTCTTCACGGTAACGCGACTCAAACAAGCGTAGAAGGCGTTTTTGCTGCAGGTGATGTGTCAGACCACATTTACCGTCAAGCAATCACATCTGCGGGTACAGGCTGTATGGCTGCCCTTGATGCTGAACGTTTCTTAGATAATTTATAAGCAATTAAATAAATTATTATAGGGCTGATTATTCAGCCCTTTTTTTATGCCTAAAATATAGTTACACTTTTAAGATCAATTATAAAATAAGTACTGTATGAGAAATCAGCTATACCAATTAAGCGAAAACGATATAGCATTCCCCAATCCGGAATACGCATTAGAATCCCCTGATGGCTTGTTAGCAATTGGCGGAGATTTGAGTTTACCTCGCCTAAGTAATGCCTACAAAAGCGGAGTATTCCCTTGGTTTAGTGAAGATGAGCCTATTATGTGGTGGTCTCCCAGCGAGCGAGGCATTTTTGAGCTTAATGATTTTCATATAAGTAAGAGCCTGCGTAAGCATTTAAAAAAGCACCCTGTAAGAGTAACCATTAATAATGCCTTTGAAGAGGTGATAGAAGCCTGTCGCGATCAACGCCTTGATACCGATGGCACCTGGATCACCTCTGACATGCTCGAAGCTTACGTTAATGCACACAATGCTGGCATTGCACATAGTTTAGAGGTGTGGAGTAACGGAGAGCTTGCAGGTGGCTTATACGGCATTATGCAAAATGGTGTTTTTTGTGGCGAGTCTATGTTTCATCATCAAACCAATTGCTCTAAGCTTGCTATGTGGGCACTGGTAAATTGGCTTAAACGCCATAATGCACATTTTATTGATTGCCAGTTAGAAAACCCTTATTTAATGACTCTAGGTGCACAAGTAATCCCCCGTTCCACATTTTTGACTAAACTAAAAGCTGCACATAACTATACTGTTAACCCTATTATGTGGGAGCCACAAGAACTTGACGCAATCTATGAATGAGCAACTTCCTGCACGTGTTGGTTTAACCCAAGAGTTTGACTGTAGTTATTTACCCAACAGACAAGAGCAACTTTTAGTTATTCTTGATCCCAGTTGCTACAGCACCGACAAATTTGAGTCTTTATTGGGCTTAGGGTTTCGTCGCAGTGGTAACCAAATATACCGTCCACACTGCCCAATATGCAGCGCATGTAGTTCTGTACGTGTATTAGCACAAGACTTTATGCCCTCAAAATCGCAAAAACGTAAACTAAACAAAGCAAAAATACAGTTTGAGGTAAAATATTCAACGCAAGAGCGACCTGAGTACTATCCACTTTATAGCAAGTACATAACGATGCGTCATCAAGACGGAAGTATGTATCCTCCTGAAAAAGAACAGTTTCAAAGTTTTTTGCTTTGTAGTTGGCTCAAGATCACATTTATTGAACTGTGGCACCAAGATACTTTAGTCGCGGTTGCCGTAACTGATTGTATGAATAGCGCTATTTCAGCAATCTATACTTTTTTTGATCCCGACTTTGAACATTATAGCTTAGGCTCTGTGATGATATTAGAGCAGCTAAAGTTTGCTAAAGAGCAAAATAAGCAATACGTGTACTTGGGCTATCAAATTGATGAATGCGACAAAATGAAGTACAAAACTCAGTTTTTACCTGCTCAAAAACAGCTCAATGATGAGTGGGTGGCTATTTAATTTGCAAATATAGCCCCTGCGCCTTTACTTATTGGAGTATTTTGGGCAAAATCTGCAGCGTTTAACTATTAAAGAGGTGTTACGCTAAACATGGCGAAAGAAGACGTAATCGAAATGCAAGGGACAGTCCTTGATACTTTACCAAATACAATGTTCCGAGTTGAGCTAGAAAATGGTCACGTAGTTGTGGCTCATATTTCAGGCAAAATGCGCAAAAACTATATCCGTATTTTAACCGGCGATAAAGTAACGGTAGAAATGACTCCTTACGATTTATCAAAGGGTCGTATCGTATTCCGTGCTCGCTAAGTAAGTGCGTAAACGAGATTTAGTTTTTGGCTAGTGTTTTACTAGCTTTAAGCGTTTATTAAATGTAATTGATAGACATTGACTAGCAATTACATTTAATAAACAAAAAGCCCAGTTTTTGCTGGGTTTTTTGTTGCCTATAAAAAGGGCAAAAAAATGGCCCGCTATTATGTAGCGGGCCATTTTATTTAACTAGATTATTTAATTAACGTTTTACGCTGGTGTTAAATTACTCTCGTAATCAAAGCGAATCTTCTTGTCTTTAACTGATACTTTAACCGTACCGCCATCAACAAGTTCACCAAACAGTATTTCGTTAGCTAATTGCTTTTTAAGCTCTTCTTGAATAACACGTGCCATTGGACGTGCACCCATTGCTTTATCGTAGCCTTTATCTGCCAACCACTCACGTGCTTTAGACGTAAGCTCAAGATTAACCGATTTTTTATCGAGCTGCGCTTGCAGTTCCACAATAAATTTATCAACCACCAGTAGAATAACTTCACGTTCAAGGTGATTAAACCAAATGATGTTATCTAAACGGTTTCTAAATTCTGGTGAAAATACTTTATTAATTGCACCCATTGCATCGTGCGTATGATCTTGCTCTGTAAAACCAATCGACTTACGCGTAGTTTCTTGTACGCCCGCATTGGTAGTCATTACAACCACTACGTTTCTAAAATCAGCTTTACGACCGTTATTATCGGTTAACGTACCGTGATCCATAACCTGTAGCAAAATGTTGTAAATGTCTGGATGCGCTTTTTCAATCTCATCTAGTAGTACAACTGCATGTGGATTTTTAATCACAGCTTCTGTTAATAAACCACCTTGTTCAAAACCAACATACCCTGGTGGTGCACCAATTAATCGGCTTATTGCATGGCGTTCTACATATTCCGACATATCAAAACGAATAAACTCAACACCCATACATTTAGCAAGTTGCTTAGTTACTTCTGTTTTACCCACACCGGTAGGCCCTGCAAACAAGAACGAACCTACTGGTTTTTCTTCGCTCGATAAACCAGAGCGAGATAAGCGAATAGCTGATGTAAGCGCATCAATAGATTGATCTTGCCCAAACACGAGCATTTTAAGGTTACGGTCTAAGTTTTTAAGCGTTTCTTTATCTGTCGACGAGACGCTTTGCGCTGGGATACGTGCCATTTTAGATATAATTAGTTCTATATCTGCCACGCCAATGGTTTTTTTACGTTTAGAGCTAGGTTGCAAGCGCTGACTTGCACCCGCTTCATCAATTACATCAATTGCTTTATCTGGCAAATGGCGCTCATTAATATATTTAGCACTAAGCTCTGCAGCTGCTTTTAATGCTTTTTGAGTGTAACGAATACCATGGTGCTCTTCGTAACGCTCTTTTAATCCATTTAATATTTTAGTGGTATCGGCAACACTTGGCTCAAGTACATCAATTTTTTGAAAGCGACGTACTAATGCACGGTCTTTCTCAAAAATATTTTTATACTCGTTGTAAGTTGTTGAACCCATACAACGTAGCTTACCACTTGAAAGGAGTGGTTTAAGCAAGTTTGATGCGTCCATAACACCACCAGACGCCGCGCCGGCACCAATAATAGTATGTATTTCATCAATAAATAAAATAGAGCCTGGCTCTGCTTGTAGCTCTTTTAGTAAGCTTTTAAAACGCTTTTCAAAGTCGCCACGGTATTTAGTACCCGCAAGCAATGCACCCATATCTAGCGAGTACACAACGGCATCTGCAATTACTTCTGGTACTTGCTTATTAACAATGCGATACGCTAAGCCTTCAGCAATAGCTGTTTTACCAACGCCCGCTTCACCAACAAGTAATGGGTTATTCTTTTTACGACGACACAATACTTGTACCGTGCGCTCTACTTCGCTGTCGCGACCGATCAGTGGGTCAATGTTACCTTCACGGGCTTGAACGTTTAAATTAGTTGTAAAGCTGTCTAGCTTGCTTGCTTCTTCATTTTGAACTTCTTGCACTTCATCATGAATATCGTCGCTGTCGTTGCCTAATTCATCATTTGCTTTAGAAATACCATGCGAAATAAAGTTAACGATGTCTAAACGCGATACATCATGCTTTTTAAGTAAATATACAGCTTGGCTTTCTTGCTCAGAAAAAATAGCAACTAGCACATTCACGCCTGTAACTTCATTTTTGCCTGACGATTGCACATGGAAAACAGCACGTTGTAGTACACGTTGAAAACCAAGTGTTGGCTGAGTTTCACGCTCTTCTTCTAAATCTGGAATGACGGGTGTTGTTTCGTCAATAAATTCTAATAATTCGGTTTTTAAACCAGAAATATTAACACCACACGCGTTTAGGGCTTCTCCTGCAGAAGGATTATCTAACAGCGCAAGTAAAAGGTGCTCTACGGTCATAAACTCATGACGGCGAGTGCGCGCTTCACGAAACGCGGCATTTAATGTGAGTTCTAAGTCTTTGTTTAGCATTGGCAACCCCTTACTGAGATAATAATTTATACCACAACAATCGGATGTTTGATCACCCTAATTGGTATTTATACCAATTGTATTAAATTGGTATTTATTCCTGCTCACAACTACAAAGCAGTGGATGCTCGTTATCACGCGCGTAGCGGTTAACTTGTTCAGCTTTAGTATGGGCTACGTCGGCGCTGTAAACACCACATATACCCTTACCTTTTTCATGAACCTGAAGCATCACGTCGGTTGCTCTATCGCTATCCATATTAAAAAACGTCGTTAAAACTTCTATTACAAAGTCCATCGGCGTGTAGTCGTCGTTATTTAAAACAACTTTATATTTTCGCGGCGGCTGTAGCTTTTGCTTTTCGCTGTCGCGAACTGTATCGATAACACCTGAATCTTTCATACCACTCATAATTAAATATAGTCTTGTCTTTGTAACTCAAGCAAACTTGAATAAAAAATAAATAAAATGTTAAAAAAATAACTCAAAACACTTGACTGATTGGCTAAATAAACTACAGTCAAACGTAGATTGATTAAACCTTAGTCAGTCTAGCAAATAATACAATTTAGAATAACTAAATTAGTCAACTTATTGAAGGATGTAGAAGTATGGCTTGCGGTAAAGTTAAATGGTTCAACAACGCTAAAGGTTTTGGTTTCATCGTAGAAGACGGCTGCGAGAATGATATTTTCGCTCATTACTCAACAATTGTAATGGACGGTTATAAAACGCTTAAAGCTGGTCAAGATGTAACATTCGAATTAGAACAAGGACCTAAAGGTCTACACGCTAAAAATATTGCCCCAGATGGTGACATTATTGAGTGACTATTGTTTTGTTCGACTAAAGCGAGTGACCTTTTAAGATCCTCGCTTAATTCCTTAAGCATACTAACTTATCTCTCCTCCCTATTTATTGCCTCTTTTCATTCAAATTCAACCCTTTTCCTTGAATTTATTTTATATACCCCAATGTTCTAAGAGTTGATTGTTTAACTGCTTATTGGGCATGCTCAAACTCTAGCCCTTTTTATTTAAGCTTGTTACACTCTTGGTGCTAAAAATTGCGTATTAACGCAGCAACTAATCCAATTTGTCGCCTCTTATATATGTACTAGGCTAAAGGCTGATTTATTTTTGTTAATTTTTTAGCTATAAATACAATTCCAGTTCGTCAGGTGTGACTATTCTGCTTTTATAAAAGAGCAACGCTGAGTACCAACACCTAACAAACTATTCATTACGAGCGTACGTGTGCATTAATTCGTTTAATAATATGTACTCACTCATCAGTAATGATTTTCTTTGCATTGTTGAATAAGACCTTATCGGTCTACTATCTAGGAATGATGATGACATCAAAAATTATCTATACAAAAACGGACGAAGCTCCGGCACTAGCAACTTATTCGTTGCTACCGATCATCCAAGCATATACAAATGCGGCCGGTGTTGAAGTTGAAACTCGCGATATCTCATTAGCAGGTCGTGTAATTGCTAGCTTCCCTGATTATTTAACACCAGAACAACGCATTGGTGATGCACTAGCTGAACTTGGCGAGCTTGCTAAAACACCAGAAGCAAACATCATCAAATTACCAAACATCAGTGCATCTGTACCACAGCTTCGCGCTGTAATTAAAGAGCTTCAAGCACAAGGTTATGCACTTCCAGATTACCCTGTTGAACCTAAAAATGATGAAGAAAAAGCAATTCAAGCTGCTTACGACAAAATTAAAGGCAGTGCAGTAAACCCAGTACTACGTGAAGGTAACTCAGATCGTCGCGCACCAGGTTCTGTAAAAGAATATGCACGTAACAACCCACATTCAATGGGTGCGTGGAGCAAAGATTCAGAGTCTTACGTTGCAAGCATGAGCGAAGGCGACTTCTTTGGTTCAGAAAAGTCAGTCACTGTTGATGCAGCCACTGATGTACGTATTGAACATGTTGCAACTAACGGCGACGTGACAGTACTTAAACAAAGCACGCCGCTTTTAGCTGGCGAAGTTATTGATGCATCAAGCATCAGCGCTTCTAAGCTTCAAGCTTTCTTAGCTGCAGAAATTGATGCTGCTAAAGAAAAGGGTGTTTTATTCTCGCTTCACATGAAAGCGACAATGATGAAAGTATCAGATCCAATCATCTTTGGTCACGCTGTAAAAGTATTCTACAAAGATGTTTTTGCTAAACACGGTGAGCTTTTTGAAGAGCTAGGTGTTGATGTAAATAATGGTTTAGGCGATGTATATTCTAAAATTCAAACATTAGACGATGCTAAACGCGAAGAAATTGAAGCAGACATTCAAGCTGTTTACGCTAACCGCCCTGCTATTGCTATGGTTGACTCTGATAAGGGTGTTACAAACCTGCACGTACCAAGTGACGTGATCATCGATGCGTCTATGCCTGCTGCAATCCGTTCAAGCGGTCAAATGTGGAATAACGATGGTAAATTACAAGACACAAGCTTTGTAATTCCAGATCGTTGTTACTCAGGTATTTACCAAGCAACTATCGACTTTTGTAAAGAAAATGGCGCGTTTGATCCAACTACTATGGGTAGCGTTCCAAACGTTGGCCTTATGGCTCAAAAAGCTGAAGAATACGGTTCACACGATAAAACGTTTGAAGCTAAAGCAGATGGTTCTATCCGTGTTGTTGATGCAAACGGTACTACATTACTTGAGCACAGTGTTGAGCAAGGCGATATTTGGCGCATGTGTCAGGCTAAAGATGCACCAATCCAAGATTGGGTTAAACTTGCAGTAAGCCGTGCACGCGCAACGGGCGTTCCAGCTATTTTCTGGTTAGACGAAAACCGTGCACATGATGCTGAGCTAATCAAAAAAGTAAATAAATACCTACCAGATCACGATACAGCTGGCCTAGACATTCAAATTTTAGCACCGCTTGAAGCAACATTGTTCTCATTAGCGCGTATTAAAGAAGGTAAAGACACTATTTCTGTAACAGGTAATGTTTTACGTGATTACCTAACAGATTTATTCCCAATTTTAGAGCTAGGTACAAGTGCTAAAATGCTTTCAATTGTTCCACTTATGAACGGTGGTGGCTTATTTGAAACTGGCGCGGGTGGTTCTGCACCTAAGCATGTTCAACAATTCGAAAAAGAAAACCACTTACGTTGGGATTCTTTAGGTGAATTTTTAGCACTTGCTGCTTCTCTTGAGCACCTTAGCGTAACGACGGGTAACAACAAGGCACAAGTACTTGCTGATACACTAGATAAAGCAACAGGCACTTTCTTAGCAGAAAACAAGTCTCCTTCACGTAAAGTGAAAGAAATTGATAACCGTGGTTCTCATTTCTTCCTATCTTTATTCTGGGCACAAGAACTTGCTAAGCAAAATGACGACAGTGAACTTAAAGCACAGTTTACTCAAATCGCTAGCGACCTTGAGTCTAATAAAGATAAAATCGTAAGTGAGCTTAACGATGCGCAAGGCCCTGCAGTTGATTTAGGCGGATACTTCCTACCTAATGACGATGCAGCGTTTAAAGCAATGCGTCCAAGCACTACATTTAACGATATTCTTGCTAAATTAGTATAAATATTAGTTTGAATTAAAAAGCCGCTTACTTGTAAAAGTAAGCGGCTTTTTTGTGTCTAAATTTTATAAAAAAGGCCGCTATTTTATAAATAGCGGCCTTTAAAATAATCAAATTTATTTAATTAATTATTTAGTATATTAATTACTTGGTATATGCACGTGGCATTTGTGAATCTGTCGTATAACGGTCACGCAGTTTATCTTGGCGAGATTGTGTAGACACTTCAACGCCATTAATAAACATTTTATTCACGTGGCTGCTGAGTTCAAACGGGTCATTACTCCACATTACTACATCAGCAGCTTTACCTACTTCAAGGCTACCTGCATTAATACCAAATACATCAGCAACGTTTGATGTAACCGCTTTTAACGCACCTTCTTGGCTCATACCATACGATACTGCATTACCAGCATCAAAACGCAGCTGGTAAATGTTGTGACTTGCATCACCACCTACCGTTAATAATACTTTAACGCCTGCTTTTTCTAGCAAACCTGCATTATCTAAACTCGCATGAAGCGAATCAAAACTTGCTGGTAAGCTGTCCATTGCACTAATAATTACTGGGATATTTGCTTTAGCAACGCGCTCTTTAACTACAACAGCGTCTTGTGCACCGTTAAGTACTAAGTTAATACCAAATTGCTCTTTTACTTTAATAAGCTCAATAATATCTGCCGCACGTGATACGCCAACCACTAATGGCATTTCGCCACTAAGGACTTTTGCCATTACTTTGTCTTCAGTACTTGGCTTGTCGTCATCTTTTTTAGCTTTTTTACCGGCTTTAGTTTTGTGCTCATCAAGCTTATTAATAAGTGTTTGCAAAGTAAAAGCACGAGAACCTTTACTGCGCTCACCTAAGTAAACAATTAAAGCCGCTTGTTTTTGCATGTTGCTGTCAAAACTACCACTTAAATCAACAACACTAGCTAGGCCCGAAAAAATGCTATCACCACCATGAGGAGTAATTACATCGCGTGTTACGCCGCCTTTACGAGCGTAAGGAATTAAGCTCGAATGTGCGTTGTAAGCAAGGCTTACATCAAAATCAATACCGGCTTTTTCCTCGCCTGCATCGCGAGAGCCCGCAACTGCACTTACTTCAACTAAACCAAGTTGATTAATACTTGCAATAAAGCCAGGGGTTACAATTTGGCCCTTTGCATCAATAACTTTATCTGCTTTAATTTCAGTTGGGTTAATCGCTGTGATTTTACCATCTGTCATTACAATGCTTGCCGCTTCTAATACGCCTTGATCTGATGACGTATGCAATGTTGCATTAATAATTGCTAGCGATTGTGCGCTTACAGCACCAGATGCTAATAATCCTGCAGCAACCAGAGAAAGCGAAAACGAACGTGATAAATTTTTCATTCTGGGTGCTCCTTATTGTTGACCTAACATAAAATCACTTGTTGCTTGATACGCGCTGTCATTTCTATCGTAAACCTTTGCACCATCAACAAACACTTGTTCAGCTTTAGCATAAACACTAAATGGGCTTTGATTCCAAATAACCACATCGCCCTGCTTACCGGCTTCTAGTGAACCTGTTTTGTCATCAATACCAAGTGATTTAGCCGCGTTAGCCGTGATCCATTTAATAGCGTGCTGCTCAGAAATATCAAAACCATTTTCGTTAGCACGATACATAACCTTGCCCGCTTCTTGGTTTAAGCGCTGAATAGTGGTATCTGAATCTGAGTGGACAACCGCACATGAATTTTTAACCGCATCAACAATCGCTACGTTTTCTTGAACCATGTCGTAGGCTTCCATTTTAAAGCCCCACCAGTCTGGCCAAAGTGCAGCACAAGAGCCATTCTCAGCAAGTAGGTCAGCAATTTTATACGCTTCTACACCGTGATGAAACGTACCCGCGTCGTAATTAAATTCTTTTGATAGATCAATCATCATTGCCATTTCTTCGGCTTTATAACAATGATTATGAATACGTACTTCGCCTTCAAGCACACCACGAAGCGTATCGTGTTTAATATCACGTACTGGTGCTTCTGGGTTTAAACCTGCTTCATAATCGGCATCGTATTTATCCCAGGCACGTTTATACTCGCTCGCTTCAGCCCACGCCATACGATAACCTGCCATATTACCCATACGGGTTGAAGGCAATACACCTTGACGACCATAAACACGTTTAGGGTTTTCACCACACGCCATTTTTAAACCGTATGGCGCATCAGGGAACTTCATGCCTTGCATAGTGTGTGCAGGTACGTTTTTAAGCGTAACACCGCGTCCACCAAATAAGTTAGCTGAGCCTGGTAAAATTTGCAGTGAAGTAATACCGCCTTCGCGAGCACGGTTAAAGCCTGGATCTTGTGGCCAAATAGAATGCTCAACCCACACTTCTGCAGTGTTAGGGCTAGTCATTTCGTTACCATCTTGATGCGACTCAACCGACGGGCTTGGGTAGGCACCTAAATGTGAATGCACGTCAATAATACCCGGTGTTACCCATTTGCCTTGTGCATCAATTGTAATATCAGCAGTAGCAGTTAAGTCTTTACCTACTTGTTGTACTTTGCCATCAACAAGTAATACGTCAGCATCATCTAAACGCTCACCAGTACCGGTAAGTACTGTTGCATTTGTAATAAGTGTGCTTGATGTAGCTACGGGCTGATAAGTGCTTGGGTAAGGATTTTTGTTGATTGTTATTTTATCGTCTTGCGGGCCGTTTTCTTGGCAACCTACAAGTGCAGCAGCTAAGCCAACTGCTAATAAAGAAGGTGCAAATTTTTGCATGTTGTTTGGATCTCCTGTTTTTTTGCTACTTTAGCGAAAGCTAAGGAATAAAGCCAAAAAAACAGGTGAAAACGCAGTTAATTAAGATGAATATCTGTAATTATTTCTTTATATAATTGTTATACAACTTTTCAAGCGCACCTTCGGTTGTAAGCGATGGATCTTTGCTTATAAAGTGCTTAACCGTACGGGTTACAAAATCAGAGTTTTGCTTATGTAGCTTTGAAAAATCTTTAATAATTGTATTACCATCTTTAGCCGCAGTTACTTTGTCATGGCGGTGACGATACTGACTTAATGCTTTATTAAAGTCGCCTTGGTAGTCTTCAACCAATATTTTATAAAAGTCACTTTTTTGTACGTTTAAGTCATTAATGCAGTAATTTAACGCCTCTTTAAAGTCGGTAAATACCATGCCTTCTACATCAAACTCTTTTGTTTTTTCACGTACTGCTACTTTGGCATCTTCTGTGGCATAGCTAAAACCAGTAAACGCTAAACGCTCTGCCGCTTCTTTGCCTAATTTCATACCCGCTTGAATACTATGGGCAAACTCATCGCTCATGTCGCCAAGTTCGTTTTCTTCCCACATGTTATAAACACGCAGTGGTTTTGCATATTTAGTGGCAAGCTTTTTTTTCATTTTAGTAAAGCGCTCATCTATCGTCATCAACCTTTCGTTATGTAAAAGTGCGTGGCACTCATAACAAGCCGCAATAGATATAAAATCAGCTTCTTCACCTAAATCAACAATGCTTTGTAGCATATGCAGCGGCGGACAATGGTCGCGCTCTGTCGCTTCACAGCCACAATAAAAACACTGGTTAAAATGCTGCTGATCGCAAGCGTATGCTTGCTGATAATAACTGGCTAACGTTTTGCTCACCGTTGCTCCTAAAAAACACGACTAAGTTATGGGGGCGATAATAACAGCCTGAAAAAATAAGTCAGCCGCAAAAAAGCATTTAATTTAATTATTTTACAGATATCACTTAACACAAAACAGCGCTTAAATAAGCGCCGCTATTAAACCAAATAAACCACCAAACACACCACCCCACACAACAAGCCAGCCTAAGTGCTCGCGGATCATGGTTTGAATAATCTCTTTAACCATTTTTGGGGTAAGCTCATCTAAGCGCTCATCAACTAGTTTAAGCACTGTTTTATGTAAGCTCTCTGCGCTATTACCTTGTGAAAGTGTTTGGCTTACTAATACTTTAAAGTCGTCAGTTTGAGAAATTTCACCAAGTGAGTGTTGCATTTTTTCAATAAATTTTTCACGCATTGGCTCTATTGCCGCTGTGCCACCAAACATACCCAACATGCTACCAAACTGTGACTCTTCAATAACGACAAGTAAATTGTCGAACGCAGGGTTTAAATCAACATTACTAATTATTGGCTCAAAATCGATATTTGGCTGCGCTTTATTGAGTAAATTATTAATTTTTTGCTCTGAAAAGAACTCCGTTAATATTAAATTACGAATTGCGATTTTAAAGCTTTCAAACTTAAGCGCTATAACGCCTGAGCCATATAAAAACGGGACTTTTTCGAACAACATATGAATCGCTAATAAATTAGTTACCGCACCTGAAAGCGCAAATAAACCAACAGATAACACAATTGCTTGGTTAAACATAAAACCGACAACAACACATAAACCCGCTAGCAAATTGGTTATTAAACTTTTGTTCATTTTTACTCCATTACAGTAAGTGTAATTTTTATGCAATATAGTCGTTAATTTTACAACGTTTAGATTGTTAAATTAATACCTTTTTGCCATAGTTTAAGTATCTGTTTAAAAGGCGAGCAATTGTTATGTGGAAAACAGTAAATGAGCACATCAGCCAAGCCATTAATTTTGACTTTAAACACACCTATAAACGCCAATTACAAAGTACAAATACCGATAAACTATTTCATGTTACCAATGGTACGCATAACTACTTGGTTAAAATAGCCCTAAAAAGCGAACTTGAACGTTTAGAAAGTGAATTTATTGGCTTAAGGCTGCTAGCGCAAAATAGTCACTTTAAAGTACCTGAATGTATTGTAACCGGCGCTAATATTGAATTTTCATTTATTGTTTTACAGTGGCTTGTTTTAGATAAACAACCCCACAACACGTGGGCAACTATGGGAAGCAGCCTTGCTAAAATGCATCAAAAACACGACCAAGCTATGTTTGGTTTTGATGTAGACAACTACATAGCTACTACCATACAACCTAACCGCTGGCATAAAAAGTGGGATGTATTTTACGCCGAGGAACGTATAGGTTGGCAATTACAGTTACTCGCTGAAAAAGGCATTAACTTTGTTGAGCCCGAGCGCTTAATTAATGCCACAAAAGAGCAACTTCATAGTCACCAAGTAGAACCTTCATTATTACATGGTGATTTTTGGCGAGGAAATATGGGCTTTTTAAAAGCAGAGCCAACGGTATTTAATCCGGCTTGTTATTATGGTGATCGGGAAGTGGATATTGCAATGAGTGAATTATTTGCCCCACTGCCAAAAGACTTTTATAGCGCCTATAACCAGCACTATCCGTTATCGCCAAATTACGAAAAACGTAAGTTAATATACCAGTTATACCCTATTTTAAATCACGCTAATATATTTGCTGGGCACTATCTTACTGAAGCTAAACAACATATAGAAAAGCTGCTCAGTTAATACAATTTTATGCGTAAAATAAATGTCATAATAGGCTATTAAGAACTATATTTAATCCGTAAGTAAGGAGTTCAGCTTTGAGCCATTAAGTAGTTGCTAGCATATACGCAATTACTTAATTATTTATAACTGGAGTGATTATGAAAAACTATTTATCACAACGAATTGCCTGCCCACACTGCGGACACCACATACATTTAGACTTAGACGCAAGCATGGGCGATCAAGACTACGTTGAGGAATGCACTGCCTGTTGTAACCCAATTCATTTAAATATGCATATAGATCATGCTAACAATAAATTAGAGCTACACGTAGACAGTGACGACGAACAAATATTTTAACTTAAGCCTGATGGCGTAAGTAGTTTTCTACCGTATTTACAATAGTGTAAGTTTGCTGATCAACTTCAATATTAAACTTGTCACCCACTTGCGCTGCACCAATGTTTGTAATGGCGAGCGTTTCTGGAATTAGGTGTAACCAAAAGCCTTGTTCGTCAACTTCGCCTACGGTTAAGCTTGCGCCATTTACCGCAACAAAGCCTTTATATAGCACATACTTTTGCCACTCTTTTGGTAAGCTTAATTGAATTTTGCAGTTATTCTCAAGCTTCACTATTTGAGAAATTTGTGACGTACAATGAATATGCCCAGACACTATATGCCCGCCAAGCTCAGTACCAAACGTAACAGAGCGCTCATAATTAACTAAACTGCCTAGCTCAAGCAAACCTAAATTAGTTAACTTTAGGGTTTCGTCAATTACATCAAAATGCACTTGCGCCACCACATCATGATTACTTAGCTCAACTTGCACAACGGTTAAACAACAGCCATTAATAGCAATACTTGCGCCTAAATCTAAATGCTTAACGTACTCATCGCTCACCGATACAACTAAGCGTAAAACACCGTCTGTTTGAGTTTTAGAGACCGCCGTAGCTTGCGTTTGCACTATTCCTGTAAACATAAAATCACTTTAAATTATTACAAAGTGCTAGTTTAACGTATCAACTCATAAAATCATTCACTCCTGTGATTTTTATTTGAAACACAATAGATTACAATTGCCGCCTGTTTTATCAAATAGCTGTTTTTATGACCTTTTGTAATTGGGAAGCTAAGCGTTTACTTTCCCTCGCTTTACCTGTTTTTTTAGCGCAAGTAACTCTTATTTTAATGTCGGTCGTCGACACAATTATGGCCGGACAAGTAAGCCCTACCGACTTGGCCGCACTTTCTATTGCTACTGGTATTTGGAACCCTCTTTTACTTGGCCTTCAAGGTATTTTATTAGCGCTTACTGGTATTATTGCGCAGTTTTCAGGTGGCGATGATCGCAAAGGTATTAGTCATTATTTTCAACAAGCTCTCTATTTAACGGCTATTTTATGCTGCGTAGGCTTTTCTATTACCTATTTAGCCGACACCATTATTTTTAAACTAGACACCAGCCCAGCAATTGCAAATCTTGCGTATGATTACATTCACTTTGTTAAATGGGGCATTTTTGGTTTTTTAACTTTTACCGTATACAGAAACGTTACCGAAGGCATGGGTATGACCAAGCCCGCGTTTTATATAAGCCTGCTAGGTTTAGCTGTAAATATTCCGGTAAATTATATTTTTATAAACGGCTTATTTGGCTTACCCGCTTATGGCGGCGCAGGGTGTGGTATAGCAACAGCCATTGTTTTAACTGTTATGGCAATAGCACAAGTTACCTATTGCCACACAAGTAAAAAGGTAGATGCCAAAGGCCTGCTTTCATCATTTAAAAAACCTAACCTAACCACTATTGGTATAATTACAAAATTAGGGATACCAATCTCACTCGCCACTTTTTTTGAAGTTACTTTATTTGCGTGTATACCGCTGTTTATCGCGCATTTAGGTGCAGTTGCAGTCTCTGGTCATCAAATAGCAGCAAGCGTTACTACTTTGTTATTTATGATGCCGTTAAGCTTATCTATCGCTATAAGTATTCGTATAGGCAATTTATTTGGCCAAAATAAAATGACCGAACTTAAAGTTGCGGTATCTACTAGCTATATTTTAGCAATTGCGATTGCATTATTTTTAGCACTCATAACATTCCTCGGCCGTGATTTAATTAGCCAACTTTATACCGACAGCCCTGCCGTAATGGCATTGGCTTCATCAATTATGATTTTAGCGTGTATTTATCAATTACCGGATGCATTGCAAGTTGCAGCCAATGGCATACTTCGAGGGTTAAAATACACTACGCCTATATCGTATATTACGTTTATATCGTATTGGTTAATCGGCTTTTGTTTAGGTTACGTATTGGCAAGAACAGACATAATTGTGCCAGCCATGGGGCCTCATGGCTTTTGGGTTGGAATAATAGTAGGTCTTAGTGTCGCTGCTATTTTATTAATGCTAACGGTAAAAAAACGTCTAAAATATGAATTTCTTAAAATTGATGCACTTAATCAAAACTAATAAACTCAGCCTTAAAATATTACCAGCTACAATGCTGGTAATGTTCGTTTTTGTACTTACCGGCTGTAGTAAAGCACCCAGTAGTGTAAACGCAACTTATGTTGAGCGCTTAAGTAGCACCGTTAATGTAAATACAACACAGCCTGCGCCACTCAAGCAACTCCCCTTACTGCAGCCTACCCCAATAGCACAAAGTGACTTAACACTGAGCATTGTTGAGCTTGCAGGCATTAGCCAATGTAAGCTTAACGTACTTATAAGTGAGCACAATAACCAATTAGGAAAAACCGCCAGCGCTGCTGGGCAGTTAAAATATCAAATAAACTTTATTAAAAGTGCGCAGGTTTGCTTAAACACGCTTGATAAAAATAGTCCTAGTTACACAAAAATACTCGCAGCCAAAAACTACAAAGAAACACACCTAATGCACTTTTTTAACACCATGTTATTTAAAGAGCCTGAGCTAAATCGTACCTGGCAACTCACTTCAAACGAGCTTACTACTGAACCCGCTGGTTTTAGCGATACCGTATTTGCACTAAAGCAACTTGTACTCATTAAGCAGCAAATAAACGCTAAAGAATTTAGTGAAATTAATAGCGATTCTATTTTTAGTGCACTCGAACAGCTTAATAAATATCAATTTAACCAAGCTTTAATTCAGTCAGCCCGTAAACAGATAGTGTTAAACAACAACGCCACACAGCTTGTAAAAACACTAAACTTTAATACCCTATGCCCTGAGGGTAAAAACAATAAAAACGCAAAAATTATAAGTAACGTATTTCAAAAGTTTTACCTAAAACAAATTCAGCCCTATCAAGCGCAGTTAACTGGTTATTTAGAAGTACTACAACCGCTTTATAACGAGCTTTGGTTTAACGAAAGTATCTCAAGTCCTCAAATTAATAACTTAGTAAAAACGGGCTCGACAAGTAACTTACTGAACTTACTAAAAAGCTCAGCTAAAAAACATGTGGTTTGGTGGCAAGTATTTTATAAAACGTGTGAAATAAGCCCAATATGAATAAAAAAACGGCAAATAAACTCAAAAACAACAAACTTGCTTGATTCACCAACCGCCACGCTATATATTAGCCGCCGTTGTTAAGCAATTAACACCTACTTAAATAAAGTAATACGACTGTAGCTCAGTTGGTTAGAGCACTACCTTGACATGGTAGGGGTCGGTGGTTCGAATCCACTCAGTCGTACCAAAATTTAAGAAAAAAGTATCACTGAAGGAAAAAGCACTACCTACTCTTGATCACCCGGTCCAAGGGTCAGTAGTTCGAATCCACTCAGTCGTACCAATATTTAAGTAAAAAGTATCACTGAAGGAAAAAGCACTACCTACTCTTGATCACCCGGTCCAAGGGTCAGTAGTTCGAATCCACTCAGTCGTACCAACATTTAAGAAAAAAGTATCACTGAAGGAAAAAGCACTACCTACTCTTGATCACCCGGTCCAAAGGTCAGTAGTTCGAATCCACTCAGTCGTACCAAAATTTATTCTAATATCACAGAATAAATTTATTTAAGAATTCAAAAATTGTACGACTGTAGCTCAGTTGGTTAGAGCACTACCTTGACATGGTAGGGGTCGGTGGTTCGAATCCACTCAGTCGTACCAATTCAAAGTAATGAAAAAACCTAAGAAAAAGCACTACCCACTCTTAATCATCCGGTCCAAAGGTCAGTGATTCAAACCCACTCAGTCTTACCAATTCAAAGTAATAAAAAACCAAAGAAAAAGCACTACCCACTCTTGATCACCCGGTCCAATGGCCAGCAGTTCGAATCCACTCAGTCGTACCACTTCAAAGTAATAAAAAACCAAAGAAAAAGCACTACCCACTCTTGATCACCCGGTCCAAAGGTCAGTGGTTCTAATCCACTCAGTCGTACCACTTCAAAGTAATAATAAATCCAAAGAAAAAGCACTCCACATTGTGCTCTGCTTCTGCGTTTGCTCTGAATATTAGAAGTGATTTATGCGTTTGTTAAACAACGTGAAGCGATTTAATGGTAAGTATTAAAAAGGCGTTAGCAATTTGATTACTAACGCCTTTTATTTTTCAAATTACAAACTAGATAATAAACCTTTCTTTAATTACAAATTGTGCCCGTAACATTTATTACTGGAGCTGCTGAACCACTCGTAGACTTAGAGTTCTGTGTACCAAACTCAATAGATTGTCCTGGTTGTATCGTGCTATTCCAGCTATTAGGTGTTGCTGTATATGGATTTGAACCTGTAACCGTTCCATTCCAGCTATTAGTAAGACCGTACCCTGAAGGATATGACCAGGTAACAGACCAATTGCCTGATACAGCAGTATCACCATTATTGGTTACTTTAATATTACCTGAAAAACCTGAATCCCAATCATCCCCCAATACAAATTCACAAGTCACACTGTTGCTTGGAGCTGGTGTAGGATCTGGATTAGGTGTAGTACCACCACCATTTTTAATGAACTTAAAGTAATTCACATTAAATAAGTAACCGCTACCCGTAAAATTAGTCCGAATAGTTTGATTACCCGCAGCTAAATCAACTGTTGTAGAAACCGTTTGATAGGTCTGCCATCCGCCAGTGTTTGATACGTTAATAGAACCAATACTGTTTGTTCCATTTAGTAAATACGTTAATGTACCACCATTAGAATCAGATGCTACACGCGCTTCAACGGTATAAGTACTCGCCTCTGCAACATTAACAGCAAAGTCTAAATAATCACCATTTTGAATATAGCCGACATTTAAACCACCACCTGAATCACCAGTATCTTCAGTTTTCGTACCACTTTCACGTATAAACGCTTCAGCTTGAACAGTTCCTGGAATAGAAAGGCGATCTGTTGGTGTAGTGCCACCACCATCATCAATAACACTAACCGTTACGGTTGCGTTGTTACTTGTTGTTGTACCATCGGTTATTGCATAGGTAAAGCTATCAGTACCGGTATATCCAGTATTTGGCGTATAAACTAAACTATTACCATTTTGGCTAACAGAGCCATTACCCGCTTGTGAGTAAGTAGTAATACTGATTGAATCACCATCTGCATCACTATCATTTGAAATCACATTTTTAGATACATTAGTATTTTTGGTTGTTGAAACTGAGTCGTTGTTGGCTACAGGTGCATTATTACCACCGTCTCCAGGTCCTGGATCAATTACGCTACCTTCACAGCCGTTATTTGGACAATAGATTCGGTAATTACCACTCATCGCTAACATACCGAACATATATAGAGTTCCATCATAATAACGATACTTTCCCTCCGGCACAGGTGTATTCCAAAATGCATCAACAAACTCCCAAGCATCTGACTTATTAGACGCTAAACTTGCTATCGCGTTCATAGCAACTAAACCGGGTGAATGATCGGTATTATTTGGATCATATAATGAACCATTTAGGTTATATAAACCTGCGTAGGTATCAATTCCCTTGCCTTTAAAGAAAGATTGTAAACGTGTTGCCCACGTAACTTGCCACTCATCTTTTTTAAACCACGAATAATCCATTGCAGCATTGCTAATAGTACGCCATGCATCATATTGAAAAGTTTCTTTCCATTTTTGGAAACTGCCATGTGGACTACCGTCAAAGTTGGCATAATCAGGTGATAAGCCGGTACTAGAATTTGCAGTTGTCTTGAAAAATTTACGACTTTCAACCGCCATTTCAGCCCATAAGTCATTATTATTATCAGCCCATCGAGCCCACAATTCATAAAATGCAGGTAAATGATATGAAGGGTCGGTCCAGTTACGGTCAGTAGGGGTAGATGGCGAGAATACGATTTGTTTGTTCGCTTTATCAATTAAGGTATATTGTTCTAACTGCCCTTGATTGTTATAACGTGTTTCACCATTACCAACCATGTCTTTTAATATTTGGTTTGCGTGTGCTTCATAGTTATAAATACCTGAGCCATTACCCCATCGGTTAGCAGCAAAAAATAGTGCTGTTACAAAGTACTCTTCACCATCAGGCGCCGGCGCAGCATCTTGCACTTGGCCACTTGTACTTACTTTCCATGCAAAATAACCTTTATTGTTGCCTGATTTATTTAAAGAATAAGTATTGGCCCATTTCCATAATTTATTAAAGTCATCTTGGCGATCCATTTGAACAGCCGCCATCATACCGTATGACATACCTTCGGAGCGTACATCGTTATTACCCACATCCCAAATGTAAGCCATATCATTACCAGTAGGAATGAAAATCGCTTTATTAGCTGTATCGGTAGAATGGAATAATTGGTCATAAACTTTATTTAAACGCGCTGTTACTTCTGACGAAGAATAACCAAACTCTTGGAACATACTACGATATTGACCAGAGTCGAATGCTCCTTGGCTTGGTAACGTAGGCGCTGCAGGCGCTGCCGGAATGTCGCCAACACGGTGTAATTCATAAAAATCTAAAAAGGTGTCATTGCTACCATTATCAGATTCTAAAACAAACTTAAGTTTTGTATTACTGGGTTGACTCGATAATTTAAAATCGATGCTCGATACGCTAGCAGATGAACCACTAAAGCTGGTTGCGCCCACTTTTTTATCGCCAAGGTATACACTAATATCGGCAGCGCTGTTATCGGTACTTGCACCACGAATATCTAAACGAAATTTCCCCGGTATGCCACTCACTTGGGTATTTACTTCCACGCCATCATTGTTAGCAAATGCCGCGACACCGTTAAAAGGAGTATCTATAACACTAGAATAACCAGGTAGTAATGTACCGCCTTCTAATTCACCACTTGCCAATTGTTGAGCATAAGCACTTGTTGTTAATGTACTTATACCTAAAATCGGTAATAATAATTTATTAATTTTCATAACAATCCTATTTTTAATATTTGATTACTTTACGATCCATGTTTTTTATTATTTAGAAATACATGAATGTAGAGCTACTTGCTAAACACTTGTAATAAACTCGTAAAACACTGCGTACAACAATCAACTCAAATATCACAACCAGCAAAACCAGATTTCACATATCATCTAGTTTTTTATGCTGTTTTTTGAATAATTAACCATCAATGCACAGATGATTATAGGTGTTAATGTCATTTTGACAATAAGATATTAAATAAATAATATTTTGTCATCAAATATTAACAATTAAGGGGCCGACGGCGATGCAAGCAGATTAAATAAGGAATAATAAAAATTGAATAATGATGTTAAACGCTATTACAGATCGTGATATTAAACAAGCGACTCACACTTTAATTAAATTCATTGATAATTTAACTATTGAGAAATTAGGTAGTTACTGCAAGTTTATAACGTGTTGGTTTAGTAAAAAAGCTTAACGAATGAAGCAGTCTAACAACGCCAAAACTATTGCTTTAGTTCTATTATTTTAGTTCTATTGCATTAGTTTGGCGCTTATTAAAGGGATAATACTACCCTTTCATTTGTTCAAGCTCTTTGCCTTTGGTTTCGTGTAAAAACTTAAATACAAATATAATTGAAACAAACGCGCAAAATGCGTAAAAACCATAAGCCCCTGCTAAACCAATACCGGTGAGCATTACTGGGAACGACCAAGTAATTAAAAAGTTAGCTATCCACTGGGCAAAGCCGGTAACTGCAAGGCCTGAACCGCGAATTTGGTTAGGGAACATTTCACCTAACATAACCCACATTACAGGGCCCCACGATAAGTTAAAAAAGAATACATAAACATTAGCGGCTATTAAAGCAACTATGCCCTGCTCTCCTAATTCTAAGTTACCTGTTGAGCCAATATCTGCGTTTAAAAAGGCATAAACAATAACCGAAAGCGTCACTGTCATACCTATAGAGCCGGTTAACAAAAAAGGTTTTCTGCCAATTTTGTCTATAAAATACATGGTAATAAACACCGCTAAAATACTTACAAAGCCGCTTATTATATTAATGAGTAACGCGTCAGATTCAGTAAAACCAGCTGCTTGCCAAAGTACCGCGCCATAGTAAAAAACAACGTTAATGCCGACTAATTGCTGAAATGTAGCTAAGCCAATTCCTATCCAAACGATGGGGCGTAAACGTTTTTTAGGTTTATCAATAAGATCAGATAATTTAGGTTGGTGCTTATCGGCAGCAAGCGACTCTGCTATTTCATTCAATTTATGAGCGGCAGTTTTATCACCATATAATGACGATAACACCCGTGCAGCAGCGTCTTTTTTACCAGCCATAATTAAGTATCGAGGGCTTTCGGGGATAAAAAATAAAGCGATTAAAAATAAGCATGCAGGTAATAATTCAACCCAAAACATCCAACGCCATGTTTCAAAGTCGAGCCAAAATATAGCCGTAGAACCGCCAGCAGTATTGGCTAAAAAGTAGTTACTCACAAATGCGCTAAACAAACCAAAAATAATAGCCACTTGTTGAAGTGTAGAGAGCGTGCCTCTGTATCGCGCGGGGGCAATCTCGCTAATATAAGCTGGGGTCATAACCGACGCAGCCCCTACAGCTAAGCCGCCTAAAATGCGATAAATCACAAATTCAAACGAGGTGACTGACACACCCGAACCCCAAGCACTTATAATAAATAAAGCAGCGGCAAAAAGTAATATCGGACGCCGACCAAATTTATCAGCTAACCGACCTGCGCAAAACGCACCAATGGCACAACCAATTAGCATGCTCGATACGTTAAATCCCGTACCCGCACTACTGGAGCCAAACGCCGTTTGGAGTCCATCAACCGTGCCGTTAATTACACCGCTGTCAAACCCAAATAAAAACCCGCCAATGGTCGCAACAAAGCAAACCAGTACTATTAAAAGTACATTTTCTTTCTCGTTCATAAGTATCCATATTGTGTGTTGTTGTTATTTTATATAGATTTTGAAGCTCAAAAGGGTGTGCGTACTCGTTTATTTAGTTGTTTTTATTGGCTGAGCTTGATTCTCTTTCTATTAATTCAAAATCTAAAATATGTCTTAAGTCTAAGCTTTTTACATTGCTCAAATCGTTATACTGACCCGATGCAAGCAAAGTAATGGCAAGCTCAGCCATTTCATTAATAGGCTGTTTTACCGTAGAAATATTAGGCCAAACTATGGTTGCAAGTTGCGTGTCATCAAAGCCAACAACCGAGAGTTCGCTTGGAATATTAATACCTTGCTTTTGAGCTATTGAGATAACAGCGGCAGCCATATCATCGTTAGCTGCAAAAATAGCCGTTGGTTTATCATCAAGCGAAAGTAATTTTATTGCCGCTTCCATACCCGATTGATAGGTAAAACTGCCCTGCTCTATATACTCAGGTGGCGTTATTATTTTATTAGAACGCAATGCATCTAAATAACCTTGGTAACGCAAACGACTTACACCTTGTTTGGTGTCGCCAATAATATGTGCAATTTTGCTATGCCCTTGATTTATTAAATGCTCTGTAACATCAAACGCCGCTTGATAATCGTCCATGCATATATAAGGGGAACGATTTAATTTTGTATCTGGTGTTATTCTTACAAACGGAACATTTGCTTTAGTTAGTACATCTAAAACCTGTTCGCTGTCGCACATAGGAGGCAGTAAAATCATGCCATCAACCTGTGTAACATCAATAAGTTGCTTTACCGATTCAATTGTTTTGTCAATATCGGTATGCGCTTCGTCAACAACAAGGTGATAGCCCAATGCGCGGCATTTTTTAAGCGCTGCCAATAAAAACTGGCTTATATAAGAGTCACTTGGGTTATCGTATAAAAGTCCTAAAAAGAATGACTTAGTGCTTGCAAGGCGCCTAGCAGACACGTTTGGCCTGTAATTTAATTGCTCAACAACCGCCATTACTTTTTCGCGGGTTTTGTCGCTTACTTTTTTGTCTTGGTTGAGCACGCGCGAAACTGTCATCATTGATACACCAGCCTGCTCGGCTACATCTTGTATTCTTGCTCTTTTAGGGTCGGCCATATTCTTATTACCTACTCACAATCATGTGATTGTTATAATTAACTTTCTTAATTTTCATTATACATAATTGCGAAGCTTGATATTGTTTACAGCGTGTTTTAAATGATTACTTATTGACAAAGTCTTATACTACACTGAAAATGTTAGCGCTAACAACAAATTTGTAATATTCACAAATAATAATATAAAAAACTTAATAAGGCCTATATTATGAGCATGCTGCAAAACCCAATCCTAAGAGGCTTTAATCCAGACCCAAACATTGTCAGAGTGGATGATGATTACTACATAGCCACTTCAACATTTGAATGGTTTGGCGGTGTGCAAATTCACCACTCTACCGATTTAGTAAATTGGCGAGTTATAGGCCAAGCACTTAACACCGTAGAGCAACTCGATATGCGAGGAGTGCCCGACTCTTGCGGCGTATGGGCACCGCAACTTAGTTACAATAATGGCCGTTTTTATTTGGTATATACCAATGTAAAAAGCTTTGATGGCCCGTACAAAGACACGCCAAACTATTTTGTATCAACCACTAATATTACCGGTAACTGGTCACAGGCTACTTACTTAAATTCTAGCGGTTTTGATCCGTCTATTTTTCACGATGATGACGGTAAAAGCTATTTGCTAAACATGCTGGTTGATCACCGCAACAACGCACTATTTGGTGGCATAGTAATGCAAGAGCTTTGCCTAAAAACCAATAAGTTAATAGGCGATGTTAAACCTATATTTTCAGGCACAAAACTTGGTTGCACTGAAGGCCCACATATTTTAAAACGCGGCGATTACTACTATTTAATTACCGCTGAAGGTGGCACTGGGTATGAACACAGCATTAGTGTAGCGCGTGCTAAAAACGTATTTGGCCCTTACCAAGTACACCCGTACAACCCCGTAATAACAGCAGCCCACGAGCCGAGTAATACGCTACAAAAATGTGGCCATGGAGATTTTTTTCAAACACAAACCGGTGATTGGTACACGGTATTTTTAACATCTAGACCACTGACTGAGCGCGGCCGCTGCATTACAGGGCGTGAAACAGGGATTGAGCAAATAATCTGGAAAGACGATGACTGGCCTTATGCCAAACACACAAATAAAGCCCCGAGAATACACGTACCCGTTGAAGGTTTAACGCTAAACCCACAGCCGCAACCCACAACACATATTGATTTTAGTAAAGATGATCTGACTGTTGATTTTCAGTCATTGCGTATACCCATGTGCAAAAGCTGGGTGTATAAAAATACTCAAAAAGCATCGCTCACCCTAGTGGGAAAAGAGTCTTTAAGCTCATTGCATCAGCAAAGTTTTATTGCCAGGCGTGTACAGGCTCATCATACTGTTAGCAGCACATGCGTTAATTTTGCGCCGTGCAGTTTTCAGCAAATGGCGGGGCTAGTATGTTATTACAACACCGCACATTACTACTATTTGCATATAAGCGGCGGCGATGTAGGCGATGAAACCACACCACGTTATTTAAATATAATTAGCTGCGATAAATATCAAACAAGCACGCCTGTTGCACCGTTTTTGCTTAAAACAAACAAACCTGTTTACTTAAAAGTTGATTTTAATGGCGCTCAGCTGCAGTTTTACTACGCCACCGAGGAAGACTGCTGGATAAAGTTTGGCCCAGTGCTAGATGGCAGTATTTTATCTGATGATTACGTACAGCAATCACCGCAAGGGTATCGCCCGTGTTTTACCGGTGCTTTTGTTGGTATGGCGTGCCAAGACTTATCGGGTCAAAATAAAGAAGCTCACTTTTCATTTTTTGATTATGACGAACCTAGCGGCGAATAAATCGCCGCCACTTAAGTTTATTAGTTGATTTAGAGCTGATATAAAGCTTTTTAAAACTCTTTTAAAGCTCTATTAAAGTTCTCTTAAAACTATTTTAAAACAGGGCTTTAATACGCTCCATTTGCGATTGTAAAAGTAAACTCTGAGAGTGGCTCATAATGTCACTCTCTCGTTTATTTTCGCTCAGTAAGCGCCCTACTTCTTGGGCTTCAAAGCTGTAACCTTGTGACTGCCTGCCATCTTCAAAATGCTCAATTAAATCATCAAGCTCATACAAAGAGCACTCATAAGCTCTAAATGCATCGGGTATTTTTATATAGCCTTTGTCGCCAATAATATACGCGCCATTACCTAACCGACATTGAAATGACGTTGCTAAGCTCACCATTACATCGCCACAATTAGCCGTAATAAGTACATCGTCTTCCACGCCTTTGTAGCGAATATTTGCTCTTACGTATAAGTTTTCAAGGTCGTTATTTAAAAAGTAATTGGCAATAGCTAGCGGATAAATTCCCATATCAAGTAAACAACCGCCCGCTAAATCTGGGTTGTATTCACGCCCGCCGGGATTAAAAGGCACGGGGTAGCCAAAGTCGGCTTTAACATGCTTAATAGTGCCTATTCGTCCTTCTTCTACCCATTGTTTAGCTTTTTGTATTGCTGGTAAAAAGTACGTCCACATGGCTTCCATTAAAAATACGTCGTGCTTTTTAGCCAGTAAAGACAACTGCTTACACTCTTCAGCCGAGACCGTAATGGGCTTTTCACACAATACATGCTTACCTGCTTTAATAGCATCGCTGGCATTTTTAAAGTGAAAGTTATGCGGGGTCGCAATGTAAACCACATCAACGTTTTTATCGTCAAATAATGCTTGATACCCTTCGTAGGCATTGGCCGCACCATACTTGCTCGCAAAAGCGGTTGCATCACTCCCGTTTCTTGCTGCAACCGCGTACGCAACACCATTGTTGGTATGTGCTAAGTCTTCACAAAATTGTGCAGCAATTCGGCCACAACCAACGATACCCCAGTTTATTTTTTTCATAGTGTTTCCTTATGATCTTAAAAAGAAATTTAAGTGAACTCCAACAACCAAGCAATAAACTTGCAAATTAATTGTTAAACATAGTTTAAAACTAGCTTGACTTAACAATATCAAATCATTAATGTTAGCGCTAACACTAAAACAACATTAAGCATCACATTTATGTTCCTTGGTATCGATTTAGGCACTTCAGGTGTAAAAGTAATTATTTTAGACGAGCAAGACCAATTGCTTGCTCAAGCAAGTGGATCTTTGAGCGTTTCACGCCCGGCCCCCCTTTTTTCTGAACAAAATCCAGCAGATTGGTGGCTTGCTACATCTCGCGCAATCGAGGAGCTTAAAAATACTCACCCTGCATTACTAAAGTCAGTAAAGGCAGTAGGCCTTTCTGGGCAAATGCATGGCGCAACACTACTTGATAAAAACAATAATATTATTCGCCCCGCCATTTTATGGAACGACGGGCGCAGCGCAGCGCAATGTGTAGAGCTTGAAAAACGCGAACCTAACTCTCGTAATATTACCGGCAACATTGCCATGCCTGGTTTTACTGCACCAAAATTAGTGTGGTTAAAAGAGCATGAGCCAGCAAACTTTGCAAAAGTAGCCAAAGTATTGTTACCAAAAGACTACCTACGCTTTTTAATGACCGGCGATTTTGCATCAGACATGTCTGACTCTGCAGGCACACTGTGGCTAGACGTAGAAAAAAGAGCATGGTCACAAAAAATGCTTAGCGCCTGCGACTTAACAGAGCAACACATGCCTACTCTTTTTGAAGGCACACAAATTACGGGCAAATTAACCGCTGAAGTGGCTGCTAAATGGGGAATGGAGCAAGTACCTGTTGTTGCAGGCGGAGGCGATAATGCCGCAGGCGCTGCCGGTGTTGGCGTAGTAAGGCCTAAACAAGCGTTTTTATCATTAGGTACTTCGGGCGTTTACTTTGTTGCCAACGAAAAATACCTGCCTAACCCAGAAGGTGCAGTACATACCTTTTGTCATTGCATTGAAAACACCTGGCACCAAATGTCAGTGGTGTTAAGCGCAGCGAGCTGTTTAACCTGGGTCACTAAATTAACCGGTTTTGAAAACGAAGGAGCATTGCTTGAACAAGTAAGCAAATGCGACTTTAGCAAACCAAGCTCAGTGATATTTTTACCTTATTTAACTGGCGAACGTACGCCGCATAATAACCCCGATGCCAAAGGTGTGTTTTTTGGTTTAGACAGCGATACCGATGCAGCAGCCCTTGGCCGCGCAGTACTCGAGGGCGTTGCTTTTGCCTTTGCCGATGGCCAACAAGTTCTGCTTGATGCTGGCGCACAAATTGACGATGTAACCGTTATTGGTGGCGGCGCTAAGAGCCCACTGTGGGGAAAAATCATCGCAAGCGTACTTAACCGCCCCCTTATTTACCGAGAAGGCTCAGAAGTTGGCCCTGCATTTGGCGCAGCAAGGCTTGCCCGAATAGCAGTAACACAACTCCCTGCACAACAAGTGTGTGTTAACGGCAAAGTAACGCAAACAATTGAGCCAGACCCAGTTATGCAAGACTTTTACGCACAGCAATACACAACATACAAAGCACTTTACCAAAGTGTAAAAACATACTTTTAATACACTATTATAAAATTAATGGAGCACATTATGAGCGAACAATTTTTTACAAACGTTGAAAAAATTAAATTTGAGGGTGAAAACTCTAAAAACCCATTTGCATTTCGTTACTACGACGAAAACCAAGTAGTGCTTGGCAAAACAATGAAAGAACATTTACGTTTTGCAGCCTGTTACTGGCATAACTTTTGTTCTACAGGGTTTGATATTTTTGGTGAAGGTACGTTTGACCGTCCTTGGATCCAACCTGTAGGCAACCAATTAGAACTTGCTGAACAAAAAGTAAAAGTAGCCTTTGAATTTTATGAAAAATTAGGCGTTCCTTACTTTTGTTTTCATGATGTTGATATTGCCCCTGAAGGCAAAACACTACAAGAAAGCCACGATAACGTAACGCACATAGCTAACATTATCGAAAAAGAAATGCAGCGCACAGGTGTAAAACTACTGTGGGGTACTGCTAACTTATTCTCAAATCAACGTTTTTGTGCCGGTGGTGCAACAAACCCTAATCCTAATACGTATGCATATGCAGCAGCACAAGTTAAACATGCAATGGAAATTACGCATCGTTTAGGCGGCGAAAACTACGTACTTTGGGGTGGCCGTGAAGGTTACGACACGCTACTAAATACAGACCTTGCACAAGAAAGCGAACAGTACGCACGCTTTTTGAAAATGGTTGTAGAGCACAAGAAAAAAATTGGTTTTAAAGGCACATTATTAATTGAGCCAAAACCACAAGAGCCAACTAAGCACCAGTACGATTACGATACAGCAACGGTTGCAGGCTTTTTATATAAGCATGGCTTACAAGACGAAATTAAAGTAAACATTGAAGCAAACCACGCAACACTTGCGGGTCATAGTTTCCATCACGAAATTGCAGTTGCTTGCGCAGAAGGCATTATGGGTAGTATTGATGCTAACCGTGGCGACATGCAAAACGGTTGGGATACTGACCAATTTCCTAACGACGTAGCCGAGTGCACACTTGTTGTTTACGAAATTTTAAAAATGGGTGGTTTTACAACCGGTGGCTTTAACTTTGACACTAAACTTCGTCGTCAATCGTGTGAGCGTGATGACTTATTCATTGGTCACATTGGCGGTATGGATACAATGGCTAAAGCATTACTCAATGCAGCAGCAATGATTGAAGGTGGCGAGCTGACTGATTTTGTTGAAAAACGTTACGCTGGTTGGAAAGAAGACCTAGGTCAAAGCATTCTAAATGGTGAGCAATCACTTGAGAGCCTTTCTGCCTTAGTACACGAGAACAACATCGATCCTAAGCAAGTTTCTGGTCGCCAAGAGCTGCTTGAGAATATTGTTAACCGCTACGTATAAGGACATCGCCTCGGTTTTAAAGCCGAGGCGTACATCATTATGAACTTGTTAGAACAACTCAAAAAAGTAACCACAGTCGTTGCCGACAGTGGCGATGTAGAGTCAATCAAAGCCCTACAACCGGTTGATGCAACAACCAATCCTTCGTTAATTTTACAAGCTGCAAAATTACCTCAATATAAACATTTAATTGAAGACGCTATACAAAAAGCTGGCAACAACGTTGACGCTATATGCGACCAACTTATTGTTAACTTTGGCTGTGAAATACTAAAAGTAATACCTGGGCGTATATCGAGCGAAGTAGATGCGCGTTTATCGTTTGACACCCAAGCAAGTATTGCCAAAGGGCGTAAGCTTATTTCACTTTACGAGCAAGCGGGTATTTCAAAAGACCGCGTACTCATTAAACTTGCTTCAACGTGGGAAGGCATTAAAGCCGCCGAGCAGTTAGAAAAAGAAGGCATTAAGTGTAACTTAACGCTGCTTTTTTCGATGGCTCAAGCCATTGCCTGCGCACAAGCTAACGTAACGCTTATATCTCCGTTTGTTGGGCGTATTCTTGATTGGTATAAAGCGTCTGAAAACAAAGAGTACACCCCAAGTGAAGATCCTGGTGTGCAGTCGGTTACTGGTATTTATCAGTATTACAAAAAGTACGATTATAAAACGGTGGTAATGGGCGCAAGCTTTAGAAACATTGAAGAAATAATCGAACTTGCTGGCTGTGATTTACTCACTATCTCGCCACCACTGTTAAATAGTTTACAAAGCCAAGAAGGTGAACTGGTTACAAAGCTTGACGCTGCAAACATTGCCAAAGCACCGCAAAGTGACTTAACCGCACTCACCCATGAGCAATTTTTATGGCAGCACAACGAAGATGCAATGGCCAGCGAAAAGCTCGGTGAAGGCATTCGTAACTTTGCCAAAGACCAACGTATTTTAGCTAAATTGGTTGAAGACCTACTAAACTAATTTCCCTCAAGCCTGCCACATTACGTGCGGGCTTTTTTAATTTTATTTGAGGTAATACATGACTCAGCTTTCTTCTCGTGCGCCTTTTGCTAATGCCATTCGCGCACTCAGTATGGATGCGGTACAGCAAGCAAATTCAGGGCATCCGGGCGCACCTATGGGTATGGCCGATATAGCCGAAGTACTGTGGAACGATTTTTTAAACCACAATCCAACCGATCCAAATTGGCCAAACCGAGACCGTTTTGTACTCAGTAACGGTCACGGATCTATGCTTATTTATTCTTTATTGCATTTAAGCGGGTACGAACTACCACTTAGCGAGCTTAAACAATTTAGACAAATGCATTCAAAAACCCCAGGTCACCCTGAATACGGTTATACCCCAGGTGTTGAAACAACCACAGGTCCGCTTGGCGCAGGTTTATCAAATGCCGTAGGTATGGCTATTGCCGAAAAAGCCCTAGCAGCACAATTTAACAAAGAGAGTTTTGATATTGTTGATCATTACACTTACTGTTTTATGGGTGATGGCTGTTTAATGGAAGGCATATCGCACGAAGCATGTTCGCTTGCAGGCACATTAGGCTTGGGTAAACTAATTGCTTTTTGGGACGATAACGGCATATCTATCGACGGACACGTTGAGGGCTGGTTTACCGACGACACCGCTAAACGCTTTGACGCTTACGGCTGGCATGTAATAAAAGATATAGACGGCCACGACCCAGAACAAATTGCAAGCGCCATTGCACAAGCAAAACAAGTGAGCGACAAACCTACTCTACTTTGTTGTAAAACCGTGATTGGTTTTGGCTCGCCAAATAAATCAGGCTCGCACGACTGCCATGGCTCGCCATTAGGTAAAGACGAAATAACTGCGGCACGTAAATTTTTAAACCTCCCAAATGAAGCATTTAGTATCAGTGATGATATTTACGCCCATTGGGACGCTAAACAAAGCGGTGATAAAAAACAAAAACAATGGCAGCAACTGTTTAGCGACTACACCAAAAGCCACCCAGAGCTTGGCAAAGAATTTGAGCGTCGCGTAATTAAACGCACCCTTCCTGACAACTTTGAAGCTATTGCAAACAACTATATTGCACAGTGCAACAAAGACGCCGCTAACATTGCCAGCCGAAAAGCCTCGCAAAACACCATTGAAGCCTTTGCCCCGCATTTACCAGAGTTATTAGGTGGCTCTGCCGATTTAGCCGGTTCTAACTTAACGCTGTGGTCTGGCTCTAAAGGCATAAGCGCAGATGACGCCAGCGGTAATTACCTGTTTTATGGCGTGCGCGAGTTTGGTATGAGCGGCATTATGAATGGCATATCACTGCACAGTGGTTTTATTAATTACGGCGCAACGTTTTTAATGTTTATGGAATATGCCCGCAACGCAGTAAGAATGTCGGCACTAATGGGTATACAAAATATATTTGTGTATACCCACGACTCTATTGGCCAAGGTGAAGACGGTCCAACTCATCAACCTATTGAGCAACTAGCCAACCTACGTATGACGCCAAACCTAGTAACATGGCGCCCATGTGACGCGGTAGAAACCGCTGTTTCGTGGAAAAACGCTATACAAAATCAGCAGCAACCTACAGCGCTTATTTTTAGTCGCCAAGGGCTCAACCATCAGCCACGTACCGCTCAGCAAATTAGCGACATAGAAAAAGGCGGCTATATTCTCAGCGATAGCAATAAAACGCCTGAGCTTATTTTAATTGCAACAGGCTCTGAGGTTGATTTAGCAATGCAAGCCGCTAAAGAGCTAACAAAACAAGGCGTTGCCGTGCGTGTGGTATCAATGCCAAGCACCACATTGTTCGACCTGCAATCAGACGATTACAAGCAAAGTGTATTACCAAACTCAATTGTAAACCGTATTGCAATTGAAACCTCACACCAAGATTACTGGCTTAAATATGTTGGCTTACAAGGCAAAGTAATTGGTATGAGCACTTTTGGTGAATCGGCGCCAGGTAACGTGCTATTAGCGCACTTTGGCTTTACAACCAAAAACGTAGTTAGCACCGCACACGCGTTAATTAAAGCCAACGCTTAATACTCTTAAAAATACAATTTTATCCAATTAATGCGCTAAGTATCCCAATGCTTAGCGCATTTTTAAATTTAAGGAATATGATGAAATACTTACTATTAATTATGCTTTTTAGTGCAAGCATTAGTTTTAACGCATGGGCAAATGACGACCAAAATGATGAACTAATGCTGACGATTTTTTTAAAGCACGACCAATCAAAAAGCCTCTCTGAAATAAAAGAAATACTCAACAACGCCAACTTTTACAAACATTTTCCGCCAGAGGGTGCAACGGTAGAATCTTGGAAAGTAATGATGGGCATAGGCCAAGTAGTTACTTTGCGCTTTCCGGCAGCACTATTACCAAAAGTAAATTTATCGATTGAACGTTATGGTTGGAAAGCCTACAGCACTGAGTTTTACCCAACTTACGATCTGTATCCAATCGTAAAAGAAGAAATTAAAAAAGCCAGAATGAACAATTAAAAGAGTAACCACCATGACAACTTCACTTGTTCAATACACACTAAGTAATGAGGCAAACGACACTATTTCTATTATTAACTACGGTGCCCGGCTTACCAGCTGGGTTACCCATGTTGATAATAAAAAAAGAAATATTGTACTTGGCTATTCTAATATTAATGACTATTTAAACGACGAGTTTTACTTAGGCGCAGTAGCCGGCCCTTATGCAAATAGGCTAAGTAACGCCCAAATACACATTGATAATAAAGCTTATGCGCTTAATAAAAACGAAGGCAATAACCAACTTCATGGCGGGCATAAAGCATTAAGCGACTTGTTTTGGCAGCTCGATTATCATCACAAAAATGCATTAAGTTTAAGTATTAGCCTACCCGATGGTTACAACGGCTACCCAGGTAAAACCACATTTAATGTGCTGTACAGCTTTACCACTAGCAGTAAAAACGAGAGTAATCTTGATATTAAATTTACAATTACCAGTAATAAAAAAACCATTGCAGGGCCTACATCACACCCGTATTTTAATTTAAATGGCATTACTAACAGCGCACAAGGGCATATATTAAAATTGGCCGCCGCGCATTATACGCCCATAAATTCTCACGCAATTCCCACAGGTTTAATAGCCCCTGTAGCAAATACGCCTTTTGACTACATAGATGCGAGCGTGCTCAATAAAACCGATAAACTCGATCATAACTTTATAACCGAACAAACACTTAACCTGCAAACCAATAAGCAACACGCTGAGCTTACAAGTGCTGATGAAAAGGTAATGCTGAGTGTGCTTTCTAACTATCCTGCTATTCAGGTATATACGGGGCAGCACTTAAAAGGTGCGTTTAATGCATATGACGGTATTTGCCTAGAGCCGCAATTTTGCCCCGACAGCCCTAATAACCCACACTTCCCATTTAGCTATTTAACACCACAAGTGCCTTTGCAAACGCATATTAGTTATTGCTTAACTAACTTGAAATCTTAATAATAAACCTATCAAAAATAGCTATTTTAAGCGCTTAAAACCAAAAAAGGATCGCTATTAAGCGATCCTTTACGGGAGGTTAAATGTTTTTTACTATTATAAATCGCTTACAAAGCTTTTAAGTTTTAGCTCACGGTCAATTAATAATGGGTAATCGGTGCGCCCTTGCATTGGCCAATCGTTACGCCAAGTGCCTGCATCGCTTATACCCCAAAATGTTACGCGGCTTACTTTATCGTCATGCTTTTTAAGTATGTTAAACACGGCTTTATAGCGCTCGCCTAACTGGGTATTTACTTCGTTCGGTAAACCATTAGGGTATGGGTTAAAGCGCTCTTGTAGCGCAATATCTAACGAAATATCAGCCCCTTGCTCTTCACCTTCAGGGAACGGCAATACTGAAATATCAAGCTCGGTTATCATCACATCAATACCCGTTGCAGCATATGCCACAATAGAGTCTTCCATTAACGACAGCTCTGGGTTATCAAGCGAATAATGCGCTTGCATGCCAATGCCATCTATTTCAATGCCTTTGCTTTGTAAATTTTTAATAAGCGCAATTGCACCGGCTCTTTTTTCTGGCTTATACAAGTTGTAGTCGTTGTAATACAGCTTGGCATTAGGCGCTGCCTGCTTAGCGTATTTAAACGCGTATTCTATAAAGTCGTCACCAATAATAGTGCTCCATTTAGATTCACGCAGTGTGCCGTCTTCGTTTAATGCTTCGTTTACAACGTCCCATGCAAAAATACGGTTTTTATAACGCCCTGCAACAGCATTAATATGGTTTTGCATACGCTTAAGTAATGCGTCGCGAGTAAGCGGTTCGCCCTGCTCGTCTTCAAAAACCCAATCAGGTGTTTGCGAATGCCACACTAATGTATGCCCAACTAATTCTTGGTTGTTCTCTTGTGCGTACTTAACTAACGCATCAGCGGCTTCAAAATCATACGTTTCAAGCTCTGGGTGTATACGTTCCCACTTCATAGAATTTTCTGGCGTAAAGGTATTAAATTGCGCTTTAGCCACGTTTAAATCTTCAGGCAAAGCTCCTAACACTTGGTCGCGGCTAATTGCGGTACCAATTTTAAAGTGGTCTTTAAATTGCGCTTTAAGCGTTAATTGCGCCGGCGCTTTTTGTGCTTTTAAAGTCGGTTTACTTTGCTCTGCTGAGCCATTACAGCCAAGTGTAAGGCTCGACATTCCTAATAAAATAGCAATCGTTAGTTTATTTTTATGCATGATGTACCTGTTGTGTGTTTTTTAGTGTGCAAGGTAAACTTAACACCATATAGTCTTTTTGACAACAACGTTTTATTAAAATAGACTGAACAAAAATAACACAGCACACATTCCTTAATTGCATACCTAACTAGCAAGATAACTAGTAAATAAATTAGCAAGGACACACATGAAAAACACAACAAACACTTTATCACTAAAAGCCGCAGGCACCTTTGCATTAACGGTCGCATTAACTGCTGCATTAACTTCTGCAATAATTACTGCATTACCTGTCAGCGCAGCAGATAAACCCAAGCAACTTACCTCATCTATAGTGAGCCCAAAAGACGCGCATATCACTCACTACGAAGGCGGTGATTTTCATACCTACTTTTATGGCGATACATCACTCACCAAAGGCGCTATTACCGGCGTCGCGGTTATTAAACCTAATAACGAAATACACCCTGCCCACCAGCATCCCGATGAAGAATACTTAATGATTCTTGAGGGCTCAGGCACCTGGACGCTTAATGGTAAAAGCCAACCTGCACTCACCGGAGATATTTTATTTGCAGCCCCTAATGACCTACACGGGATTTATAACAACGGCGATGTGCCACTTAAGTTTGTGGTAGTGAGGTATCAGGCTAAGTAGGTTTGATTTTTTAGTTTTTAGTGAAATAGATTAAGTGAATTATGCACAAAGAGGTTAAGAGGCGCTTCGCTTTTAGAGGAAAAAATAGTCTGATATAGGGTTAAACTGCGTATTTCTGTCCATGATAATTTACTAACAAAGAATTTAGCTAATATTTACTCAGTGAGATAATTACTTAATACTTTAATTTGAAGGTAAATTTACTCAATTTACCAAGTAATAAAATATTACTTTTATTTCTTGGTAAGTTACCATAGATAACTAATGACACTCAAATGGATAGGATGCCAAGTATGTATTTATCGCGGCTAGAAGTACGGAATTTTCGACAGTTTGAAAATTTTTTAATCGAGTTTAACAGAGACTTAAATTTATTAGTCGGTGAAAATAATGCAGGTAAAAGCTCTGTCATTGATGCTATAAGAATTGCCCTTGATACCACCTCTGCTGAATGGGTCTCAATTACTGACACTGACTTCTTAAGTGGTAAAAATGAACTTCAAATAAAATTACAGTTCGTTGATTTATCTATATGTGAGTCTGGAATTTTTCTCGAACACTTAACAACAGAAGAAAACGCTGATCAAATTGACGAGCCTCGTCTCTACATAACACTGACAGCAAAATTAACTAGAAACTTCTCAAAAAAAACCCAATATATTAAAACTGAAATTCATTCAGGAAAAATTGGTGACGGACCTATAATTGAACGAGACATACGTGACTACCTAGCGACCACCTACTTAAAACCTCTTCGTGATGCTGAGGCTGAATTAAAAGCAGGAAGATCATCAAGATTGTCACAAATATTAGGAAGTAGCAGCAGTCTAGCTGGTGATAATGTTGCCACTAAACGTATTATCGAATTACTTACAGCAGCAAGTAATCAAATTCAAGCGGATCTATCAATTCAAGCCGCACAAGAAAGTATTGCCACTCTACTAAACTCCTTAACATTTAAGTCAAACGTATTTTCCCCAGCATTAAGCTTACTCGGTAGTAAAGCTTATAATGATATGAATGAAGCTGAAAAAACATTTGCATTGAAGTCTATTCTAGAGAAGCTCACCCTCGAACTTGATGGTACAGGCATTAAACACGGTCTGGGTTATAGTAGTTTGTTGTTTATGGCTACTGAGCTAATGCTAATTAAGCAAGAAGAAGATCAATATCCTCTTTTATTAGTTGAAGAACCAGAAGCACATCTTCACCCTCAATTACAGTTAAAGTTCATTAAATACTTACGTGAAGATAATAGTGATCTGCAATGCATATTATCTACTCATAGCACTGTTTTAGCATCAAAAGCCCCTCTTCAAAGTTTAATATTAATGCAGAACGGCAAAGCTTTCCCACTTAGAGAAACCCATACTGCATTAGCACCGGATGACTATGTGTTTTTAGAAAAATTTTTGGATTCCACAAAAGCTAATATGTTCTTTGCAAAAGGTGTACTTCTAGTCGAAGGTGTTGCTGAAGTTGTTCTGTTACCTCAAATTGCCGAGCTACTCGACAGACCCTTGGAGGATTACGGTGTATCACTAGTAAGTGTAAATGGATTATCGAGGAAGAGATACGCTAAGATTTATCGCTCTAACTCTAACTCAACAACATCAAGTCCTTTACCTATAAAAGTTGCCTGTGTAACAGACCTCGACTTATGGCCAGACGAAGCTGAGAAAGTAGCTGCTAACCCTCATGGTTTTAAAGTAAAAAAACAACCAAATTCTGAGACCGGTACAGGTGGCAATCTTCGTTATTGGCTTAATGAACTTGATCAAGCTGCTATAGATTCGCAGATAGCAACGAAAAAAGCACATGATGGCGAGTTAGTTAAAACATTTATATCTAGCGATTGGACATTTGAGTTCTGTTTAGCGAAGTATGGGTTAGCAGAAGAAATTTATCTTGCACTACACGGTACCAATAAAGGATTTGACGATTTAAGTACGAACAACCAGATTAGAGCTGTTCAATTGTACGGAATGATTGAAAGTAAAGGGAATGCTAAAAGTGAAATTAGTTATGTACTAGCGAGCATTATATCAAAGTACAGCGGTCAACCAGAATTATTAAGGAGCAAGCTACCAAGCTATATTATTGATGCCATCGAATATGTGACTGAACCACTCCCATTGTTACAAACAGCAACTAATACAGATATTAACCAAAATGATTGATATTTATGATGCTGATATTATTGAGATCGAACAACAGTTAGGTATCACTTTTGATGAAACAAGGAAAAATATCATAAAAATATTTGATGATGTACAAGCTTGTCCTGGAAGTGGAAAAACGACTATGGTTGCTGCAAAGTTGCTAATCATAGCTAAAAAATGGCAAAGTAAACACCAAGGTATCTGTGTTCTGACACACACAAATGTTGCTAAACAAGAAATTATAGCCCGTCTTAACAAAGATTCAGATGGTGTTAAATTGTTATCTTATCCACACTTCATTGGCACTATTCAGGAATTTATAAACAAATACATTGCTATACCAGCGCTCCGCTCAAATGAGCTATGTGTTAATCAAATTGATGACGAAATGTGTAACACCAAAGCTTGGTATCTTCTCAGTCGAAGAACAAGGACTTATTTAGAAAATAAATTCATAACGTCTTTACAAGAGTTGCAATATAAATTTAGTGAGGGACGACTAAAACTGAAAGTTCCTGGGTTTAATTCTGAATCGACATCAAATAGTTATAAGGAAATAAAAAAAGCTAAAGATATACTCATAAATGATGGATATTATTATTATCACGAAATGTATGCTTTCGCTGAAAAGTTCATTCATGAAACCCCAAAATACTTGACTCTATTCGTCACAGATTCCCCATCGCATTCATTGATGAGATGCAAGATACACAAAAATTTCAAGACGAATTATTGAATAAAATATTCCTGCACGATAATGTACAATATCAGAGGTTTGGTGACCCGGATCAAGCAATATATAGTGGTAGTGGAGAAGAAAACCAAACTTATAATCCTGCTATATTAAACAAAGTTGAAAACAGTCATCGATTTGATAACTCAATTGCCTTATTGGCAAAAAATTTAAGTTATAACCGTATAGCTCTCACTTCGAATAAAACTGTTCCAGAGGCTTCTCCACATACCATCTTTTTAGTTGATGAAAACTCTAGATATAATGTTTTTAATGCATTTGCTAGGTTGTGTGAACAAGTTATTCCTGTTGACAGCGTCAAACCCATAAAAACTGTTGGTGCTGTCGGAAAAAGAAAAGAAGATAGTTTAACAATTTGCCATTATCTCGACTCATTTGATAAAAACAATAATACCAATAAATTTAAACCCAAAAAACTAATTCATTACTTCTATGAAGCAAAACGTCTAAGAAACGGCCATGAAGCATATCAAATGATTTTAAATGGCATTGCAAGGTGTGGTCGCATAAGTGACTGTGAATTGATTTTTTCAGATAACTCAAAATATTTTTACTCCATAGCCAGTACCCGTAAATATTTGAAAGATTCAAATAATTTACTTACTTTCAATATTTTAGTTAAAGAATTTCTTGATAGCTCAATGGATGTAAATCAATGGAATAATACGATTTCAAAATTATTAATGTTAAGCGGTATACAAACATCTATAGTTCCACAGGACTTTATTCTTTTTGATAATTCTACTGTTCAGAATACGCCGCTGAATGAAACTTGCTCTAATAGGGTCATAATAGAAATCAACGGGCGAAGAGTAGAAAATGAAGTATCTACTATTCACTCTGTCAAAGGCGAAACGCATGCTGCAACACTTGTACTAGAAACAAAAAACTATAATTTTGATATAGGTACTCTAATTGATTACATCCTCAACGAAAATACAATACAACCAAAAGCAGTAAGAAAAAAAGGATTTATGAAAATGCTCTATGTTGCCTTCTCAAGACCTGAGCACTTACTTTGTATTGCAATGGATAAATCTCGATTTCCGACAGAGCACCTGCACAAGTGTAGTTATGCAGGATGGAGAATCTGTGATCTGACGACTTAACTTAAAAAACGAGAATTTAAATTAAGATGCCCTAGTTATAGGTAGCTTATTCTGTTTGGTATTAGGTAATCGCTTATCAAGGCATTCCAACAAGCCACCTAAAAAGGAAGCGCTGCTTAACTTGCTTCGTTTTGATTAAAACAATTAAAGCCCGCGCAAAAAAATAGTCTGTATAAAAATACAGACTATTTAATCTGGGGTTAATTACTTTTAGTTAGGTTTTTATTCGACCAAGGTTACCGATACATCATCCACATAAAAGTCAGCGGTGAGCTCACTTGACTCAACATAAAGCAAAGCGGCGCTTTCCTGTGTTGTAATTGAATGTGTGTAAGTACCTGATAACTGAACCCAGTCACCTGCGTTAACAGATGTAACGGGTGTAAGCTCAAGGTACTCGGTGCTAGTGTGTTCTATTTGTAGCGTTAGTTTTATCTCTGGTGAAACGGTGCTGGTATCATCAGATAACTTAATCCATGCAGATACGTTATACGTTTTACCTGCGCTAAATAAGCCTTTTACATCCTTTTGTAACCCATTCCATGTTTCAGTTCGACCTTGAACTAAAGCGCTATTATTACCGCTATGAGCTTGGGTTGACTCTAAGGTTATGCTTGCACTGCCACGCGCTTGCCATGAATCAAGTCCTGCTTCAAAGTCGCCATTAGTTAGCAGCTCTGATGAAGGTGCTGGTTGACCTACTTCAATTAACTCTTTTAATGCATTAGCAAATCCTTGTAAGGCAGGCTTTGCAGTAAAGTCATTAAAAAATAACAGTGGCCATTCTGTTGTCGGCTCTGGCCAGTTTTGTAACCAGCTATCCTCGTCAATTACGCCCCAAATTGTAATACCACCGCGTTGATCTTCAGGTACAGTTTCTAGGTATGTTTTAACAATATCGTAGTAGTACTGCTTTTGCTCATCGGCTCTTTCACTGGTTAGGTAAGTTAAAGGTACGCCGCCTTCGTTGTTCATTCGAACATCGAGTTCGGTAATTTTTACTTTAATTTTAGGGCGAATGTCGACCACTTTTTGAAGATGTGCCTGAATGGTTGAAATATCAGGGCTGTTAAGTGAAATATGAGATTGAAACCCTATACCATCAATAGGCACGCCATTGTTTTGAAAATCGTTAACCATAGATATAACGGCATCTAATTTATCAGCATTCCAAATCAGGTTGTAATCATTGTAGTATAAGTCGGCATCGGGGTCGGCCGCTCTTGCTGCTTTATAGGCTAATGGTAAAAATTCGGCTCCTATATTTTCAAACCATACAGATTCGTCGGCACTGTCGTTTGTCGTTTTTTCACCACGGTATTTGCCATTTTCCATAAACGCTTCGTTAACTACATCCCAACTCACTACGGTATCGTTATCGCCTTCTTCTTCAAAGTGAGTGGCAACTTGAGTGATGTGGTTTTCCATCATGGTTATCCACGCGGCTTTATCACCTTGAAAACTCTGCATCCAAGGCGCAATTTGCGAGTGCCAAACAAAAACATGACCATGTACCGTGAGTGAGTTGTCTTTGGCGTAGTTAACTAGCTCATCAGAATCATCGTAAAAAAATTCACCTTGGGTTGGTTGTAAATAGGTAGGCTTCATAATATTTTCAGCAGAGAGCTGATTAAAGTGTTGTTCAATAAGCGTTTTAATCTCTGGTCTGTCTATTATGCTGTTACCAAAACCACCCGCTGGTACAGCCACGCCAATATTAAAATTAGGTGCCAATGCTTTTAAACTTTGTGCTGTTACTTCGCTGTATTGAACATCAGGTATTTCTTCTGCTGGTACATCGTCTAAAATAAAGCCTGAAAATTCGTCTAGGTATATAGACTTATCTATGTTCTCTTCTTTTGAAAAGTGAATTGCCAGCCTAATTAAAGAGTCAGCTTCGGCAGTTGCTGCTGTTAATGTAATTTTTTGCCACTCTCCCGTGAGTGTTTCTTTTACTAGGCTAAGTTGACCATAATCTGGAGCGGGTGTTTGAATCCAAAAATCGGCACTGGTTCCCTCTTCACCTTTGGTCCAAACACTAAACTCATAATTTTTACCTCCAGTGACAGGAATGTCCTCATAAGCTATTTCAATACCCCAAGGGTTATCACCTAATTCACTAACGATAACCTCTACCGCTTTTGTCCCTTTATAGGTATTAATGCCTTCTTGTGATTCAATTACTTCTATAGTTGAAGAAGCGCTTAATTCTTGAACAGGTCTAAATACCCAATTTCCGACGGGTGTTGTTTGCCCTGCTGTGTCTTCTTCAAACCCGCCATTTGTTATTTCAGCTGCTATTGGCGCTTCAGGCTCTGGAGTATCAGGGGCTACTACTTCAGGTATGGGTTCAGGCACCGGTGTATCTTTATTATTCCCCCCGCACGCCATTAAAAGTGACACTAAGGTCACTAATCCGGTGTTACGAAAAATCGATTTATTCATTTTTTATTCCTTAGACTAAAGCAATAAATGAGTCGTTTTTTAACTAGATGCAATAAACGTCATTTAAGTGAATAAATATGCTCAAAGTGTTTTTTACAACACTTTCAAACTATCTATTATTCAATATGACTACAACTTACTAGTAAAAATAGACTGTCATCTATATTTATTATTGTAATATCTCTTTAATTATTAATATTCACCTTGTAAAAAACCACAAAGAGAAGCTAATAATCAATTAGTTATAGTTAAGGTTTAAATTAAATTTTTATTGTTCTATATCGTGTGTGTGAATATACAATCATTAAATTAACCTAAAACCAACACTGTTATAGTCTAATTAACAATAAGTATCAAGATTAAAATTTGTTCTACTTTTATATTTGCCTAGGTGGTTAAATCGTAAGGTGAATACTTTTATAAAAGGCATAGTGGTATCTGAACGTATAACACTTGCGTAAAATCAGGATATTTAAAATCACTAACTAGCTAAGTTAGTGAAGCGGTTGCTCATTATTTTTCTTTGTAACAACTTCAAACACAAAAAAGCCGAGTATTTAAAAACACTCGGCTTTACATTTTACACATTAAATTGCTTACTGAACTACATCAGCAATTGTTTTAATAATCGGTTTAGGATTTAAATTACGATCCCATAATAATGGGTAGTTTGTTCTGTTTGGGATTGGGTAGTCGTTTTTCCACGACATACCATCGTGTAATCCCCAAAAGGTTACGCGGTCTATCTTGTCGCGTTTTGCGTAAAACAGTTCAAACAAGGCTTTATAACGGGCGTTTAATTGCGCCTCTACGTCGCTAGGTAAGCCATTTTTGTATGGGTCGAGGTAGGTTTCAAACTCTTCTAACTGAAACTGTGGTTTCATCATATCGGTGCCGGTAATCTGCCCTTCTTTTGTTAAAGGCAGCACGTCTATATCAAGCTCGGTGATCATCACTTTTATACCCAGCGCGGCGTATGCATCAATGGCTTGTTCAATATATTGCATTTTAGGAAAGTTAAGCCCCCAGTGCGCTTGTATGCCAATGCCATCGATTCGAATACCTTCTTTTTGCAACATTTTGATCATACGTATAATGCCGTCTCTTTTTTCTGGTCGCCATGCATTAAAGTCGTTGTAGTAAAGCTCGGTATTAGGTGAATACTGCTGGGCGTATTTAAACGCGGCTTTTACCATTGTATCGCCATCACCTACGCGGTTAACCCACACAGTTGGGCGATAAGAGCCGTCATCAGCAATTACTTCGTTAACTACGTCCCATGCATCTACTTTGTTTTTATAGCGCCCTGCTACCAGCTCTATGTGTTTGCGCATTTGCTCTAACTGCTCTGCTGGGGTATTTGGCTCATTTTTGCTATTTGTAAAAAACCAGTCAGGCGTTTGGTTATGCCACACTAAGGTGTGGGCTACGGTAAACATGTTATTTTGCTTGGCAAAATCTATAAATGCATCTGCACCACTAAAATCGACCTTACCTTGCTGTGGGTAAATTACTTCTGCTTTCATGGCGTTTTCTAGGGTGACTGTATTAAATTGCTTAGCAATAATTGACTGCGCGGCTGCGTTTTTGCCTGTCACTATATCTTGATTTACAGCAACCCCCATTTTAAATGAGTCTGCAAAGGTGTTTTTAAGACCTTGGTCTTGTGCAGCGTTTACGCTTAATGATCCTGCAAGTAAAAGCAGGCTGAGTGTGTGTTTTTTATGCATGTGTGTGCTCCGTTGAATCGTTATTATTTTCGATAAATATCATACAACGAAAAAAATAAATGATATAGTCAAAATGACCATTAATTATAAATTAAACAAACCTGAGTAAACGTCTATGCTAAAAACACACAAAAAAACGCTAAGCCTAGTTGTATTAATGCTCTTTTTTAATAAAGCAGCGCTGGCACAACAACCTGAAAATACACCTTTGTTAAACGCTGTAAACAGCCAAAGCAATGAGCAGTCGCCATTAATAAAGGGCGTAACACCCACACTCGTTAGTGACAATTTATTATTTTTAGAAGGCCCAACGTGGTCAAGCCAAGACAATGCGTTTTATTTTTCAGAAATGAACTTTGCTAGCTCGCAAGCACTTGGCCCTGATTCGACCATTTATAAATTAGTGCTGCCCAATACCCTCACCACTTATTTAAAACACAGTGGTACAAACGGCTTGTATGCCAAAGGGCAGAACCTCTATACGCTTAACCATAGTACGCAGTCGCTTTCTAAAATTAATATAAAAAGTAAAACTAATACCGTAATAGTTAGCGAGTTTGATGGGCTAAGCTTTAGCTCGCCAAACGATATGACTATGCATAAAAATGGCGATATATTTTTTACCGATCCTAACTGGCAAATAGGCGAACGCACTCAACAAATGCCTTATACTGGTGTGTATAAGTTAAGCAATACAGGCGTACTTAGTTTAATTGACGCTACTCTTGAAAAGCCCAACGGTGTTGCGCTCTCGCCCGATCAACGTACCCTTTATGTTGGCGACTTTAGCAACCGCGTAAGCAAATACACTATCGATGAAAACGGTGATATTTCACCGCGCGAAGACTTTATTAAAGTAACCTCGCCCGATGGTATAAAAGTAGACTCTGCTGGCAATATTTACGTTAGCAGCCACAAAGAAGGCGTTATTAATATTTACACGCCAAGCGGCTTACTTATCGATAAAATTGAACTGGGCCCTAATGTAACCAACCTTGCGTTTGGTGGTAAAAATCGCAAAACATTATTAATAACCACCGCTAAGGGCTTGTTTACGCTTGATGTAAAAGTAGCGGGTTTGGCTAATTAGCTAAATTAGTTAAGTAACTTATTAAAGGGAAAGTTAAGCTCACTCGTTAAGCACAAAAACCGGTGTAACTTGGTTACACCGGTTTTTTATTATTTAAGTTTTTGCTGCCTAAGCTTTTGCTACTTAGATTTTTGCTACTTAGGCACCGTTATTTTAATTAAACGTGTTGTTATAAAACTTAAAATTGCCCGATACATGCAGCATAGCTAACATATATAACGAACCATTATAGTAACGGTAGTCACCCGTTGGTTGCGATAAAGACCAAAATTCGTTAAAAAACTCATTTGCTTGCCCAGCGTTTGTTGAAGCAAGTAACGCTACTGCATTCGCGGCTTTTTGACCTTCGCCTGCACAGCCTTTGTTTTGCGCTCCACCGTACGAATACACTTGCTCGTAACAGTTATTACTGTTGTTAGTTTTTGCATAACTTAAAAAGCCCAGTGCTTTATTTACTGCGCTTTTATGCCACGCTTGAGCACCCATTAAATGCGCGTCTAAGCCAACATTCATAATTACGCGCCATGCATCAAACTCATACCATTGACCTGGGTTTGCTTGGCCGTTAAAAATGTAGCCAATAACAGGGCTGCCATCTAAGCGCGATAAAAATGTAGGTAAGTTCCAATGCGGATTATCATTCACTTTTGTAAAATGGTTTTTAAGTAAGGTTCTACTTTTTGTAGCCACTTGTCGCCAGTAATTTTTGTCGGCTTTATTAGTCACGTTATTTGCAAAGTAGTCGTAAAACGCAGGTATATGATAAGAAGGGTCTGTTAGGTTATCAATGTAAGGTGAAAAACGGATTATTTGGTTTTGCATCAGCTTGTTTTTAATTGTGTTTAACATGGTAATGGCATCAGCATAATAATCAAATTCGCCCGAATTACCCCAACGGGCTGACGCATTAAGTAGTGCGAACGCAAAGTACTCTTCGCCATCCGGAGCCGGACCTTCATCTACTTTATAAACAAAGCCGTTTTGATTAAGCTTTAGTTTCCACGCGTAAACGCCTTGTTTTTTTACATCAGGGTGATTGTCTGGATTTTTTTGATACGCTTTAGCAAAGCGCCATAGGTTATCAAATTCTTCTTGCTTGTAGAGCATAACAGCGGCGGTCATTCCCCACGATTGCCCTTCTGTTCTTATATCGTCGCCTTCGTCTGGGTTAATTGCTTTTATGTAGTGTGCTTTATAAACACCGTTTTCGGTGTACGGGTAGTAAAGTTGTTGAGTGTTGTTATAGCCAAACATATTGTCAAAAGTACTATTCACCTTTTGCTGTATATTTGTTTTACCCATTTCTTGTGCGAGGTTACGGTATGTCCCTGAACTGTCGGCGCCTACACTCGATGGGTTATTATTAAATGCAGCAAGTGATTGATAGCTTATTAGTGTTAACAATAAAGTTGTTATTTTAAAAAATACTTTCATGTTTATCCTCTTTATTTGAATTATATCAGCGTGCAAATTTAATATAGTCTTCCTGACCATTTGATCAAGCAATTCTCAAAATTATTTGTTTATTTTATAAACTAAGTGAAATGAGTGAGGTGTTTAAACAGTGCCTAAAATGCAAAAGGCCGCTTAAAAAAGCGGCCTTGAACGATGTAAATAAAACTAAAAAGTACATTTATGAGTTATTCATTAATTACTGCTTTTTAACCCTTTACCTGTTGCAGCCCAATAAATACCGCCATAAATATGTTCGGTTAAAAACTCACTGCTATACACCGCATTAGTATGCCCAAGAGCGGTATAAAATGAGCGGCCGCCATCGTAATTGTGATACCACGAAATAGGATGAAACGATCCCATGCCTGAGCCTGTTTTGTTATTACCCCAATCGGCAGTTGGGTTGTAAGTTTGCTCATCAACCGTGAGTAAGTAGTTTAACTTAGTGAGCTCTGGCCCAAACTCGTACCACTCGTCAGTCCAAAGCATTTCCTGCGGCATATGGCTTAAGCCAATAAAGTTAGTATTAGGCACTTTGCTTAATACACCGGTTTGAATAACAGGATGAATGTTAAAGGTGCGCCCCACCAGCTTTTGATACCACAGCCAATCGTATTCGGTGTCTGATGCGCTATGAATACCCACAAAGCCTTTACCTGCTTTTACAAATCGTTCAAGCGCGGCTTGCTCTTTTGGGTTTAAAATATCGCCTGTGGTTGATAAAAACACTACTACATCAACATTTTTTAAGTAATCGTCGTTAAAATAATGGCTTTCTTCGTGCCAAATTAAATTAAAAAAGTGCTTATCGGCTAAGCCTTCTAGCGCTTTATTGCCTTCGGTTTGCGACTTATGGTGCCACCCTGCGGTTTTTGTAAATAGCAGCACATTAAATTGCTTTTTAGGGAGGGTATCAAACCCTGTAGCATGACTTTTTTGCACTGTTGCCATACTCAGCGCCAATACAACAAAGCTTAATAGCCAACCCTTATATGCGAATCTAGGTAAAGAAAAAAACATAGTATTCCTATTTAAAATGAACAAACATATTGGCCGTTAACCGCCCTGTTTGTGGACACGGTGAAATATCGGTGGCTGTATTAAGTAAACTGGTGTGCAGCAAATACCCAGGAAACACAATAAGCCTATTTGGCTTGTAGGGTATGTGCTTGTAGCATTCAAACTCACTGTGCTGTGGGGTGCAGTAACTAGGTTTTGTGTTACTGCACTCAAGAATGTGTTGAGCATGCGTTAAATACGTGTTTTTGCGCTTTGTGCTTATTGTTTCAAACCCTGTTTTTTTATGCCTAAAAAACCCCGTTCCGCCATGCGGCCCCTCTCCAAGGTAATGAATAATGGCAATTAGGTTAGGATCGTTGGTATCAAAGTGTGGCAAGGTTTGTATTGGTGATAGCTGCTGCTCCGTTTTAGTAATTAACGATAAGGCATTATCTTTTGGGTATGGGGTAAGTGTTTGCCCAATATTAAATACGTTATAAAACCCCTGTATAAGAGGCTTTAAGTAATCAACCACACATTGCTTTGGCAGCGGCATACGTAAACCTGGGTATTGAGTGAGTTCGTCGGGTTTAAACTCTCCATTACTTTGAGCAGCACTTTGCGCTAATTTTATAAGTTTTTGCGGCTCACTAAGGTAGTCGTCAATTATAATAATTGGCGTTTGCTCTTGCCCTATAAACTCATACTCTGGCTGTAAGTTATTGCCAAGTGTTAGCATAATACTTACTTAGCCTTGCAATAATGATTAATAAAATCAATGTGACTCGGTAAGCTATTTGCTTTTTTAGCCACATGATTTTTTATTGATTCTAAAAATCGTTTAAGCTCATCATCGCTCATGCTATCTACAATGGGGTGATAATTTTGCGGCACTAGCCCTTGCCCTAACATCACTTGTAACCACGATGCTTCGCCAAATAGCTCTTGCTCTGCTTTATAAACATGCCCGCTTTGTTTAAATAGCTCAAGGCGTTTAGCGAGCGACTCTGGTATTGGCATATTTTTACAGTAACGCCAAAAGTCGCTGTCGGTGCGCTGCGTTACGTGGTAATGCAGTACAATAAAGTCGCGGATATTTTCCGCCTCAAAGCGCATTTTGTTATTAAAGTCATCTTGATAGCACGACTCAATTGCTTTGGTTGGCATGTTTTGCATTAATCTAATAATGCTTTGCTGAATTAAATGAATACTGGTTGATTCAAGCGGCTCAATAAAACCACTTGCCAAGCCAATAGCAACACAGTTTTTGTTCCAATGTTTACGCCGTGTACCGGTGCGGTATTTAATAACGCGCGGCTCATTAATAGGTTTGCCTTCTACGTTATTAAGGAGCGCTGTTTTGGCCTCATCATCGCTCATGTATTTACTACAAAACACTAAGCCATTACCACGGCGGCTTTGCAGCGGTATTTGCCACTGCCAACCACATTTATGTGCCATTGCACGCGTATATGGCACTATTGGGCTTACTAATTCGGTTTGTACTGCTACTGCGCTGTCGCACGGGAGCCAATGGCTCCAATCTTCGTATCCGGTGTGTAGCGCTTGCTCTATTAATAAACCTTTAAAGCCGGTGCAATCTATAAATAAATCGCCCTCAATAATTTGCCCGTCACCTAAAGTAAGCGATTTTATAAAGCCATTATTGGGCTCTAAGTTAACTTTGCTTATCATGCCTTCTATACGTTTAGCGCCGTTTTGCTCTGCAAAATTTCGTAAAAACTTAGCGTACAAACCGGCATCTAACTGATAAGCATGGTTACGGTCTTGATTCGGCACTACGGCAAATTTACCCAAGCGACTTGCTACGTGCTCTGTGCAATAATCACCAATATCGGCTGCTACACCTTGTTGCATACCTTTTAGCCAAAAGTGCTGAAAACCTGCAGCCCAACAACCTTGCCCCACATAACCAAATGAGTGAAAGTAGCTTTGCTGGTTTTGTTTCCAGCCCTCAAACGATATGCCTAATTTAAACGTGGCGTTAGTGGCTGCCATAAATTCTGATTCACTAATTTTTAGTAAATCATGAAATATATGCAGCGTAGGAATAGTTGACTCCCCGACCCCTACGGTAGGTATTAAATCGGATTCAACCAAGCATATTTCAATATTTTTACCTAGCAGCTTTGCCATTGCAGCGCTGCACATCCAACCAGCGGTGCCGCCACCTGCTATTACTATTTTTTTAATTGCATTTTGATTCATAATTCAAACCTTACAAGTACGCTTAGCGTCTTAATTTATTTTGTAATTCGGCTCTTAATTTACGCGCTGTTAGCTCATCCATTGGCTTTGTTAAAATAGCCTGTGCGGGCTCTGGTATGTGGGTAAATTCGTTATCAGCAAATACATAGTAATTAAACAAGCGTTGCCATGCTGCTCGCTCATGTTTTGGTAAATTACGTATGTTTAAAATAGCAAGGTGCAACGCATTAGTAGGCTGCCCATACACCGCAGGCGTATTTTTAAACCAATAATTAAACAGTATATTTAAACTGCCAAGCCCCTGTACTTGGTGCCACCACATGCTGGGTAAAATAAGCGCATCGCCCGCCTCTAATTCAACGGTAATTGCCGCTTTTATTGCCTGTTCAAACTTAGGAAACTGCTTAAAGTTGGGTGCTGTTGTGGTGGTTAAACTTATAGGCTGACCACCGGGTGCTTTATCAAGCGGGCCTATATATAAATTATCGATTTGATCGGGGGGAAATAAAGTAAAACGCCTTTTACCTGCAACGCAACAGGCTAAATTTTGCGCTACGTCGTAATGTGCTGGCACGGTAACCTTGCCGCCTGCCCACACATTAAATAAACAGCCTTCGCTTAACGCATTAACGTGGCAGTGATCAACCAAAGCAGGTAAGCATTGTGCAATGCTAGTAGAGCCAATGTATAGCGTATCTGCGTGTGGGTTATTTGCAGTTTGCGTTATTTGCTCAAGCGCGTTAATAAATGGCGCTTGTTGATTAGTAAAATTAAAACCACTCATATCGGGGTTATACCCTACAACCCCATTTTGACTGGCGGGTATTGTGCAGGTATTAACTAAAAAACCTTCGTAAAACGGCGTTAAATAATCAATTACTGCAGCATCAGATTTTTTAGCAGCAATAACGAGGGGCCATTCGCTTACAAACCCTTTTAGTACAATAGGCACTGGCGAGTTTAAAAGCTCCCTTGGTAACGTACTGGGAGTTAAACCACTGAGCGTTTGAATTTCATTTACTAAATTTGCCATAGTTAAGCACTTACACCGCTTGCTTTTGTAGCATAAGTTGCTCGTTTTTAAGCGCCACTAAATCACGTACATGTACTTGCGATGCAATGACCATATATATACACGCTAAATACCCTTGTGAATGCAGCTGTGTAATTGCCTCGCTACCTAGCTGGTTGAGCGAGTCTTCGTTTATGGTATAAAAACCGAGTAAGTTATGTTTAAGCCCGTTTACTAAATCAAGCTCTAGCGATACCGACTCAAGCAAACCATGTTTAATTAAGGTTTTAATAAAAGGCTGATTTTCTTGAAGGCCATGATGAAGGCTGTCGAGCACGTTTATTATATTTTCGAGGTAATCACTATTCCCGCCGTGTTCTAGAAATAAGTTAATACCCTGCTTTGTTGACACTTTTGGCGAGTCTAAATCAATACTAAGCATGCGCTCTTGCGTTGCTACACCGTTTTGCACTGTATTTTGAGTCGCAATAGCAAAAGGCAGTCGCTGCATGCTGAGCGGAATGTAGTGTGCTTGCCATTGTTGGTTTACTAAAAATAAGTTTTCGTCTTTGTTTATGCCGTACAAACACACCGGCGAAAATGTATTTGTTGCGTCATCTTTGGTAAAAAATATTGGGTAATGTGCTTGAGCGACTCTAAATTCGCTCACAAATGTTTCGCTGTACCAAACCCCGTCACCTAAGTGTTTGCTACGTGCAGGGTTTATTTTTAAATGCTGATGCTCAACATTATTTAATAATGCATGATTGGCCATGGATTGTGTGCTCCAATTATTGTTGTGTGCCTTTACTTACTGCTACGCATACCTACTGCTGTGAAGTGAATGTAACAAATAAGTTAAATTCACATTGACTATAACAGGTGGGTATTATTATTACTAGATTAAAAAGAGCAAAAAAAAGCCGCATAATGCGGCTTTAAATAGGTAGATAATATTTATTAAAAATTATAACGAACACCTAAACCGTAGCGAGAGCCTGTTTGAGTGATGTTATAAATCAGCTCTTGCTTGCGCCCGTACGATGTTACGTACTCGTCAGTAATATTTATACCTTCAATAAATACGGTAAGCCCTTCTACTGCGGGTACTTCGTAACTTACGTTAAAGTCTATTTGGTAATACTCATCGGTATAAATTGGCGCAGTTAAATCGCCATTTACACGGCGCTCATTTAAAAACGAATCGCGCCAGTTATACGCAATACGTGCTTGTAAGCCTTCTTTATCGTAAAAGAACACCACGTTTGCCGTATCACTTAACCCTACAAGTGCTTCTGTATCCTCAAGTGAATCGTTGTCGTATTCAAGACCTGAGTCAACCATGGTGTAGTTAAAAATACCGCCAAACCCTGACTCACCAAATAAGTGCTGAATATTAAATTCAAAGCCATCAATGGTGTATTCTTGGTCGCCATTTACAGGCACGTTTATTCTAAAGTTTACAGGTTCATCTGTTGCTGGGTCACCAACAATTGTGCCGCCGTCTAACTCGCCATTTTCATCAAAATTAGGCTGTACATTTGGATCATCAGCAAAGTTTTCAAAAATATATGTTCGAATAGCTAAGTTAGAAGCATCAGCACCTAATGCACTTTGTGCTGCTTTGAACTTCTCACCGTTTAAAGGATCGGCAAGATTAAAAATATCCGAATCTATTGTGCCTGTTGTGATCCAATTGGTTACGTCTTTTTTAAAGTAACCAAACGAAATATAGCTACCTTCGCCGTAATACCATTCACTTGATAAGTCGTAGTTAATTGATTCAAGTGGTTTAAGTCCTGGATTACCAGACCCACCCGAATAACCACTTAAACTACCGCCGGTATTAATAGTTGTGCCGCCTTGCAGCTGACCATAACCCGCTCTTGAAATAGTTTTGCTTGCTGCTGCGCGAATCATTACATCTTCAACAACTTCAATATTAAAATTAATATTTGGCAGGAACTGGCTGTAATCTGCCGATTGGCTTAGCGTTTCAATACCGGTAACACCCGTTACTGATGTGGCTGTATCTTCGTTCCATTCTACGCGGCTGTAGCCGGGTGCGGTTGCTTTAGAATATACGTCTGTTTTTTCGTAGCGTAAGCCAACTTGTAGATCGAAGAACATGCCGCTCAATTCGCCTTTGTAATTTACTTGTGCAAAAGCAGACTGCGTTTTTTCTTCAGTAAAGCGGTTTGTTGCTGCATCCCAATCGGTTGAGGCACAAAATTGTCCTTCCCCGTTTGGTCCTGCCGCTGCGCCGTCGGCTGCTTTACAATCACCGTAAAGGTTATCTACGTTAGCAACAGGGTCAGCAAACTCGGCAGCATTTACAATCGCGTCAAAGTCGGCAAAAAAGATTGTATTAAATAAATCATATTCGCCTTGTGTTGCAGTGCCTTCAAAATTACCCGCTTTAGCTTGAAACTTATCTAAAATAGTATCTTGGCGCCAATCGATATCAGCAAAGTCGCCCTCAACACCAACTCCACCCCAATCTGGGCGCTGTACTTGCGTATGACGATAATGGTTATTTACTTTATTAACCGCAACGCCAAAATCAATACTTAAACTGTCGTCAAAGAAGTACTTACCTGAGATTTGTGTTTGATCGATTTCTGAATCGTATTTGTCGTTTGCAAACCAGCTACCCGATAAACGCATAGTGCTTGGGTTAAAGTTTTCGATGTTACCAATTGCAATACCGGGTAAATCGCCAGTTAAATCAAGCCCAGAGCGCGTACGTGTGTACGAAGGCAACTGAATATTGTTACGCGTACCGTGGCGTGGATCGGTTGCTTTCATAGAGGCTTTTGAACTGTGATGATCAAACTCTAGGTTAAGCTGATCCGACACTGCCCACTCTAAGTTAAAGCCTAATGAATCTGTTTTTTCTTCGCGACCCCAAGAACCTACCGTAAGCGACGTATCGCGGTAGTCGGCATCACTTTGAATGTCATAAATTTCTGAGTAAATGAGTGGGTACGCGTTAGGCTCGCCCGCCCAAACAGACTCACTTCTGTCGCCTGCGTAGTTAAACCATACTGAAGCATCAGTGTGTTGCTCTTCAACGGTTGTTTTAAAGCCGGTGTAATCAAGGGTTGCTGTAATGTTTTCAACAGGCTGATATTGAAAAACTAGCTGCCCATTTACACGTTCACGTTGGCGCTCTTCAAACACATAACGTGGTTGTTGCGGGTTTGAGTAAATGCCTGATGTAGGTCTGTTTGTTCCGCCTTCAGCGCCTGCAGGTACGCCGCCCCATCCTGTATTTGTGTAATCAGATGCTCTGTAGCCTTGATCTTGAATAAACTGTTGCATACCGCTTTCACGGTCTTGGTAGCTACCTGAAATCGAAATACCAAACTTGTCATCCCCAAATGTTTGCGAATATAAACCGCTTACCTCTGGTGTAATGCTACCCTCGTCGGTAGATTGATCGTCTACAGCTTTAACGCCAAACGATGCTTTTATACCTGGGCTATTTAAGGGTCTGTTTGTTGTTAAGTTTATAGTTGCGCCAATGCCACCTGAGGTAACACTTGCGTCTGATGTTTTATAAACTTGCACACCCGATACGCTTTCAGATGCGACATTTGCAAAATCAAATGTGCGGTCACCTGTTGTATTAGGAAGCTGACGACCATTAATAGTAATTAAGTTATTAGCAGGTCCAAATCCACGGACTGTTACGCGGCTACCTTCACCGCCGGCTCTATCAATTGATACGCCGGTAATACGTTGTAGCGATTCAGCAAGATTGGTATCAGGAAATTTCCCCATATCCTCAGCCGAAATTGCATCGACAATACCAGAAGAATCGCGTTTAACATCCATAGAGCGTTGCAATGAACCTCTAATGCCGGTTACTTGTATTATTTCTACATCTTCATCGACAACGGTTTCTGCAGCGTAGCTTTGGTGAGGAAGCGTAACCGACCCTATTGCAGCGAGTATGGCTGTTGAAATTATCTTTTTCTTAAACATCATGATGCCCTTTTTCTTATTTAATTATTATTGACGTACTGCAAGACTTTAAGAATTACTCGAAACATAATTGTAAACTATTTGTTTCATTTTACGGTCAATAAATAATTATTGTGTGTGTATGTTTTAAACGTTTTACAAAGACCACAACCAGTTTTAAACATGTGCTACTTAACTAATAAATCTTTAAATAACAGCATGTTTATGCTAATTCTTTGTGCTATTTTTTACTTTAAAATGTTTTCATTTTTTCATATGTCCTCAGCTTCCTCTTATTTAGACTATTAACAAAATAAATAAATGGTCATATTGACTATATCTTTTTTATGCAAATAAAAGGCGTTGCAGTGCTCACGCAGATAATTTGCATTGTTTATAACTATTTTTATTAAGCGTGTTCATATGGGCTTATTGTTTGGATTTTTCCGTTTTCGTCGTGCTCAAGCTTAGCCATTTTCATACTGCGTAAATGGGTTTGCCCGCTCGATAACGTACTGTCGTGATAAAATAAAAACCAATCACCATTGTGCTTAACAATTGAGTGGTGCGTGGTCCAACCCAGTACTGGGTTTAAAATAACGCCCTGATAGGTAAATGGTCCGTACGGATTATCGCCCGTTGCATAGACAATTTTGTGTGTATCACCCGTTGAATACGAAAAATAATAAACACCGTTGTGTTTGTGTACCCATGGGCCTTCAAAAAAGCGGCGGTTGTTATCGCATACTGTAATTGGTAAGCCACTCTCATCAAGTACAACAACCTCTTTTACGTCTTCGCTTAGGCTGATCATATCTTCCGATAATTTTGCTACGCGTGCTGGAATTGCAGCTTCACCATTTTTTGGATATGTACCTTCTTTGTTAAATTCGCTTGTTTGCCAATTTTGTAATTGGCCGCCCCACAAGCCACCAAAATATAAATAATGGCTTGAGTCGTCATCTTCAAATACAGCCGGATCGATACTAAACGTGCCTTGAATGTAATCGTCTTCTGCTTTAAAGGGCCCTGTTGGGCTGTCACTTTTTGCAACGCCAATTCTGAAAATACCTTGCTGATCGCGTGCCGGAAAATAAAGGTAATACTGACCAAGTTTATGCGCTGCATCGGGTGCCCACATTTGCTTGCTTGCCCATTTTACATCGTCTACACAAAGTGCTACGCCATGGTCTATGGCTTTGCCTGTGCTTTCGTCCAGCGAAAACACATGGTAGTCGCGCATTGCAAAGTGGTCGCCGTTATCATTAATTTCATTTTTTGATTCAATGTCGTGCGACGGGTAAATATACACAGTGCCGTTAAACACATGCGCAGACGGATCGGCGGTATACATGTGATCAACTAATACATTGTGATTTTGTATTAACGAGTTGGCTCGTTGTAAGTCTTTTAACTGTTTAAGTTCAGCGTCACTTAATCCATTAGATGGGGGTGCTGCTTGTGCTGTATTTTGCATTTTCACTCCTAGTATTGCCTGCCCACTTTGCACTTTTAAAAGGTGCAAAGTGGACTGCTAAATTAGTTTATGGTTTTGTTATCAGCCAGCTGCGTTTGAATGCGCTTTACCTCAGGCTCGGTAAGTTTGTAACGTGTTATAAAAATTAAACATGCCACGGTACAAATTACTGGAATGCCAGCAAAGGCGAGTAAAATGCCTGATAACGTGTGTTCTGATTGCTCTTGATTAGGCACGTATGCATAGCCAGATAATATCCACCCTGCAATAGCACCGCCAATTGCAAAGCCTAGTTTTATTGCTAATAAATGACCCGAAAACGTAACAGCGGTTAATCGGCGACCAATTTTTAATGCGCCGTAGTCAACCGTATCTGCCACCATCGAAAACATAATTGGGGTAATTATCATGTGGGCAAAGTTAGCAATAAAGTAGACGATAAAAATGGTGACTATGGCGTCGCTCTCAAGTACGTAAAACATGCTATGAGAAATAATTACGACAACTAAAGCGACTATAAATAGTGTTTTCTTTTCAATAAATTTGGTTAAAAAGTTGGTAGACACAGCGCCTAGTACTGAGCCAATTGCTGAGAGTGTTAAAAAGTTAGAAGTAAGTGAGGCTTCTCCTACGTAGTACTTAATATAATGCGGTGCTACTGAGGCTCTAACGCCAATTAATATTAATGTTGCTAGGCTTATAACGGCTATTACAACCCATTGATCGTTTTTAAATAAGCTTAAAAATTCAAGGAAGGCATTCTTTTTACTTTGCGCGGGTTTAACTTGTTTGGTTTCTTTGGTCATTTTAAAACACAGTAAAAAACAAGCCGCTGCAAGTCCGCCTAAAAACACCATGGCTAGTGGGTAACCTACTACATCGTCGCCGTCGCCAAAAAAAGCAACCAGCTTAGGCAGTGCCCATACAATTACAAGCAGTGCAGCCATTGCCATTGCAAATCGATATGACTGAAGCGATGCACGCTCTTTAGGGTCGTTTGTCATTACTGCGCCAAGTGCGCCATAAGGTATATTAATAGCGGTATAACACGTCATTAATAGCCCGTAAGTAAAGTAGGCATATATAAGCTTGCCCGTAGAATCAAAATCGGGGGTTATAAATGCTAAGCAAGCAAACACACCGTAAGGCACGGCTAAAAATAATATATATGGGCGGTAAGACCCCCAACGGCTGCGCGTTCTATCGGCAATGCTGCCCATTATAGGGTCGGTAATACCATCAAATAAACGAACCGCTAATAATAAGGTACCCGCAGCGGCTGCAGATAAACCGTAAACATCGGTATAAAATATCAACATAAAGTTAGCGACCATTTGAAATACAATATTACTGGCTGTATCACCAAGGCCGTACCCTATTTTTTCTTTAATTGTGAGTGTGTGTTTTGTGTTGTTCATGTGTGCTCAATTTTCAATGCAAATCGATATAGTCAAAAATACTATATGCATTTTTGGCACATGTAAACATTTATGTTACATTTTTAATCAGCCAGTAATTTATTTAATACATGACGCTAATTTGGCGTTAAATTTACTAACATACGAAGGCATTAGCCGTTCAATAAAAAACCACTACTTGGCCAAAATAAAAAAGGTGCGTTGATACATTAAATTAGGTACAGCTGAAATAGCGGTTAATTAAATAGATGTGATTGTTTTAGATAGGATTTATAAATGTTTTTTATTTGCGCTTTAAGCGCCTTTTATATACTCTTAATAGTCTTTATAACAATATGTATGTATAGCATTGGCTGAGTAATTTATGCACCATAAAACATCAAATATTTCTAACAATATTGACGAAGAATCGATTCCTGATGACTGCATTAGTAATCTAACCGTAGATAATATTGTATTTGCTATCCATGAAGGTAAGTTAAAAGTGCTGCTGGTTAAATATAATCGCGGTCTTGCAACAAGCCAATGGGGTTTAATTGGTCATTGGGTTCGTAAAGACGAAAACTTAGACCTTGCAGCTCTGCGTGTTGTTAAAAGTACCACCGGTGTTGAAAACCTTTATTTAGATCAGTTAGGTGCATTTGGTAACGTAGACCGCTACCCCGCTAGGCGTATTATTACTATTGTTTACTACTCGCTCGTGCGCTTTGAAGAAACCAATCTTGTGAGTGGCGATAACGCTGTAGAATGTGAATGGTTTGATGTAAATAACGTCCCTAGTTTAATGTTTGACCACGCCGACATTTTAAAAAGTGGCCTTGATTACTTACGCTATAAAGTAAGGCACGAGCCTATCGGTTTTAGCTTACTCCCAGAAAAATTCACCCTGCTTGAGCTACAAGGAATTTACGAGTCGATTTTAAATAAGTCACTCGATAAGCCTAACTTCAGACGTAAGTTTCAAAAAATGAACTTATTAATAAACTGCAAAGAAAAACAAACCAACGTAGCCCACAGAGCTGCTACTTTGTACCGTTTTGACATAAACGTATATGAAAAATTAAGAGAGTTTGGTTTTACGTTCGAGTTTTAAATAATTTGATTTTTGTTTTACCGTAAAACCAAAATACACGTGTAGGTTAGCTGTACAACGTAATTTAAAAGCGTTGGCTAACCTACAGAACCTCAGTGTATCAACATGAAAATTCGACTGTAATCTCTCCTAAACCTTCGTACTTTATTGATGTTTTTTTATTTATATCTAATTGCATTAGACCGTTATAAGAGCCGGTAATAAAAATATGGCCTGCTTTCAATTCAAACCCATTTGCCGTTAAAAAGTTAATAGCCCAATACAAAGGAAGTTGCGGCAAACCTGCAGGATGCGTCCCCGCATAGCTTTGTAAATCTTCGCCCTGTTTAACATCAATATTTATATCACTGCTCTCATATGCTTTTTTAACGTCTACTTTAGGGCCTAAATATACACCTTGATTAGATAATCCATCGGCCAATTTTTCATAGTGTGTTGCTTGATAACCCTCTGGAAATCTGTTTTGAATAAGCTCCAACGCTAAATGGGCACTACCAATGGCATTATCTATATCCTCATCTTTATATTCTTCATAGCTTGCTAGGTCTTTGTTTAACACAAATGCAATTTCTGGCTCAATGAGCGCTTTATTATTTTTTGTGAAAAGAGCACAACGTCCCATAGATTTAACCGGTGCATGCAAAAGTGGCGCGAGGATAATCGTGCCATCACCTGATGGAAGCATACATTTCCAACCATACACTTTTTGATTATTTAGCTTAATCATCAACTTCTGAACTTCTAAAACGTCGTCTACAGAATTAAGCGTTATATCTGATGATAAGTCAGGTATCGCAATGCCTTGCTCTCTTTTATTTAGTAAATGCTTAGCGATATGTTCAAGCAAGATTGAGTTATCCACTGTAGTTCCTTTTTTGCTATTGAAAGTAATTTGCATAGCAATAATAACAGTGTTCTTGACAATTAAACATATGATGTTTAGATTTCTCGAACGTTATTCTTTTGCGAATTTACTTCTTGTTAAGTGAGTAAACTCTCAAAGGTTGAACTTTATCTGACGACACGACACACAAATATATGGAGATCACTATGCGTTCAAAGAAAAAAATTGCACTCGGTGTTTTAGCCGCTCTCTCAAGCTGTTCATTTGCTCAAGCTGCTACAAACGATAAAGTAAAAGACGATACTGAAGTCATTGTTGTAACGGGTGTTCGTTCAAGTCTCGAGGCCGCATCATCTCTAAAACGTTACAGCGATAGTGTTCAAGATAGTATTGTTGCTGAGGATATTGGTAAGTTTCCCGATCAAAATGTTGCTGAGTCTTTACAACGTGTTCCTGGTGTTTCAATTAACCGTGTAAATGGTGAGGGCTCAAAAATAACCGTTCGTGGTTTTGGCCCAGAATTTAACGTTGTTACATTAAACGGGCGCACATTAGCCACTTCTGAAATTGGTCGTTCGTTTGATTTTCAAGTATTAGCAGCTGAGCTAATATCGGGTGCTGATGTAGTCAAGTCACCTACGGCTAAAACGCCTGAGGGCAGCATTGGTGCTTATGTAAACGTTAAAACAGCACGCCCATTAGATAACCCTGGATTGCATGTATTGGGCTCTGTAAATGCTAAATACAGTGAGCTTTCTGGCGAAACAAGCCCTGAATACTCTGCGTTATTTAGCAATACGTTTGCTGATGAAACATTTGGTTTTAATATTGCCCTTTCACAACAAAAAAGTGATAACCGATACGATTCAATGGGCACTACCCGTTGGTTATTACTCAATAATGAGCCAGGTGTGATTGAAGGCGACATTCATAATTTAGATGGCAATGTGGTTACGCCAACTATGCTTCGCCATGCCGGGCGAATTGAATACGCATTAGGGCAAGAGCATCGCGAACGTACTGGCATTAATACCAGTTTTCAGTGGGCACCAGATTCAAGCTTTACCAATACCTTTGATTACATGTATACGGATCTCTCAGTAGAAACTCAAACTCAAGGTTTGCAAGCCGGCTTACAGTATCCTAATTGGCGAAATGTGGTTGTATCAGACAACGGTACTATTTTATCAGGCACTAAGTTTTCGGGTAAAACACTGGGCGGAACTGGTGAAAATGTTGATTTTAGAATTGATGGTTTATTTCAAGAGCTGGAGTCAAAATCAAAAACACAGGCATTTGGGTTTAATTCTATAAAAGAATTTGATGTATTAACGCTTGAGTTTGATATAAGCCATTCAACATCAAAATCAACGCCACGTAGCGACTTATTAGTTCCTAATTATATTTCACCGGAGCGAAACGACAGTTTAAATTTTGATTTTAGAAACACTGATACCGTTAATTTAGACACAACCATTGATTATGCTTCGCCGACAAGCGTGAGAGCACATTGGAATCAAGTTTCACATTACGAATTAGAAGACACGATTACGGAGCTGCAAACAAAAGGGAAATACTTACTCGATTTAGAGTTTGCTGAAAGCCTAACCTTAGATTCAATCGATTTTGGTATTGCGTATTCAGATCGCGAAAAAGTAAGAGATCGCTTTGAAACATTCCATGAAGATAACTGTGGTTTAGTAGCACCGAATGCCGATATTTGTGGCGAACTTAGAGATATGCCTGATGACATCTTTTCAGCAAGTCCCTATTCAGATTTTTTAAGTAGTGAGCCGGGTAATTTTCCGCGTGACTTTTTGTTTGCTGATATAAATAAATACCATAGCGCTATTCGTGATATGACCAAAAATCCAAATTGGCCAAACGAGCAATATAACGAAATCGCATCATCAAGCGTCACCGAAGAGAAAATAAGTGCTTATTCGCAGTTTAATCTCAGCGGCTTAATTGGTGATTACGATTGGCGCGGTAATGTGGGAGTCCGTTATGTAAAAACGGATACAAGCTCAAGCGGTTACGGAAAAAGGCGCCTAGGTTATACTGGCGAGCTTGATAATGGCCAACCTTTATTAGTTGTTGATTACACAGACTCAGGAAGCCTTAAAGCCAAAAACAGTTACACTAACTGGCTACCTAGCGCTAATTTTAGTATTAATTTAAGTGATAACTTATTGGTAAGAGCCGCAGCGGCTAAAGTTATGTCGCGCCCTGCCATTGACGACATTGGCGTACAAACAACGTATACCGATATGCAAGCAGGTAGCTTTTCTCAAACAGGTGGCAATCCTTATTTAGCACCTTATAAAGCTAATCAATACGATTTATCTTTTGAATATTATAGTGATAGCGGCGATTCTTACGCGGTTAACTTTTTCAAAAAGGATATATCTAGCACAATTGCACAAATAACTTATCTAGATAATACGCCTGATATTTGGGATGGGTCGCAATACGTTGATTCATCAGTAAGTATTGATGGATACGGCAATGTAAACGAAACTATTAATACTAAACAAAACCAATCAGGCGGCTCAATTACTGGAGTAGAACTTGCTGTACAACATAATATGGATTATTTACCGAGCTTTTTAAATGGCTTAGGTGTGCAAGCAAACTATACATGGGCTGATACTACAAATAAAAACACACAAAAAATAGAGCTTCCAGGTGTCACCGACCCAGGTGATAAATTAGAGGGATTTGCCGAAAACTCTTATAACATTGTTGCCTACTACGACAAAAATGCATTTCAAGCGCGTTTAGCCTACAACTGGCGAGATGACTTTTTAAGTAGCCGAGCAGGTATACGCAGTGGTGGATTACCAGAGCATACTGCAGCTTATGGTCAGCTCGACTTTAGTATGTCTTATGCGGTTAACGATAACTTTACGCTAACAGGCGAAGCAATAAATATAACTGATGAACGTACCTATCAATATGCCGATGTAAAAGAGCGCGTTATTAATACCCAATATACTGGTCCGCGTTACCGTATAGGTATACGCGCTAAGTTTTAACGCTTTATTGAAATAACCCAAATTGCTATAAAGATCGCTCATCAGCGATCTTTATTATATTCCCACTATGTCACTTTTAAACATATAAACAACGATTAAAATTAGTTACCACTCCCCCCTATTTTGTGCACATTACATTGACCAGTCAAACATAATATGTTTATATTAAAGATATGAGCGAACTTATATATTACGACCTAAAACAAACATCAGGAATGGCAGCAAGCCTTTCTGTTCAAGTGGCTAAAGAAATTGGCAGACGCATTGTGTCTGGATCATTTGAAGCCGGCAGTTTAATTGATGATGAAGATGCACTCGCTAAACGCTACCAAGTAAGCCGCGTAGTAGTACGCGACGCGGTAAAAATCTTAGTAAGCAAAGGCCTACTTGATGTACGCAGAGGTATTGGTACGCGTGTACTACCTCGTGATAGATGGAATATGCTAGACGATGACGTATTAGCATGGCATTTATCAGCACCACCTAATCGTAAATTTTTAGAGCAATTAATGGACGTGCGCCTAGCCTTTGAGCCAAAAGCAGCACGTTGGGCAGCTGAACGTGCGCGCCCTGAGGATTTAATTGAAATTGCAGCCGCATGCGAGCGCATGGCTAAAACAGATAACAGCGCAGAAGATTTTATTATTGCTGATTCTTTATTTCATAAGGCCATTATAAAAGCAGCGCAAAATAGCTTTTTAGCTTCTATGGAAGGCGTTATTTATTCTGCACTTTTAGTTAGTATTAAAGTAACAAATAAAGACCCGCGCGATAACGGTGCATCTATTCCGTTTCATCGTGAAGTGTACGAAGCCATTGCTGCAAAAGATGGCGATAAAGCCGAATTTCTCACCGAAAAACTCCTAAAAGATGCCAGCTTTCGTCTTTCTGCGACAGTAAATAACAAATAGCCATTGTTTATTGTCGCAAATTCATATAAATAGTACGTATAAATAAATAATACGGACACTAAGATACTATGAGCGAATTAACATACTACGATCTAAGACGCAGCAGCGCCATGTCACCTAGCTTACCGGTACAGGTAGCTAAAGAATTAGGCCGTAGAATTGTTGCTGGCACATACACTCCTGGCACACTGATTGATGATGAAAACCGTTTAGCTGAACGTTTTCAAGTAAGTCGAGTTGTTGTTCGTGATGCAGTAAAAATTCTTGTTGGTAAAGGGCTTTTAGATGTACGCAGAGGCATTGGCACTCGCGTAAAAACCCGTGATAACTGGGCGTTGCTTGACGATGATGTTCTTGCGTGGCATTTAAGCGCCCCACTTAATCCTGAGTTTTTAACTCAATTAATGGAATTTCGTTTAGCATTTGAGCCCAAAGCAGCGAGTGTTGCAGCGCTTCGCGCAGAGCCTGAAGATATTAAAGCCATTGAAGATGCATTAAATGAAATGCAAAGCTCGGTAAGCGATTTAGATAAGTTTGTTATTGCTGATGCGCATTTTCATGGCGCTATTTTACGCGCTTCTCATAATGAGCTATTTATTTCTATGGAATGCGTTATTTTTTCAGCGTTGCTTGTGAGTATTAAAGTAACAAACCAAAGTGCACAAAGTAATCATGCTTCTATTCCGTTTCACAGAGAAGTATTTGATGCTATTGCCACCGGTAATAGCGAAAAAGCACAAGCCCTTACAGAAAAGCTTTTAGCAGATGCTAAAGCCAATTTGGCTAAGTTAATGGATATTTAATTTATTTTAAATAGCACCGCTAACTCATCATTTATTGTGAGAGGAATGATGAGTAGCGATGCAAGCACAACAACGTTTTATCGCAATTTTATTAAAAATTAATTAAAGATAATATTCAGCATAATTTTTAGCATTAGTCGTAAATTCTTCTAAACCCATTCCGGCTTTATACAAGCCGCTTCCTAAACCAAAACCAGTTGCCCCTGCATTAACAAATTCGTCCTGGTTTTGAGGCGATACACCGCCAACAGGGTAAATATCAATACTAGAAAGCACCGTTGTAATTGCTTTTAAGCCTTTTGGGCCAGCTGTATCTGCTGGAAATAACTTAAGCGCGTCGGCACCAGCATGCAGTGCAGCAAAACCTTCAGTGGGTGTATAAAATCCTGGTACGCTGTATAATCCTTTTAATTTACTATAACGGATCACCTCTACATCGCTATGCGGCGATATAATAATACGCCCACCCGCTTCAATCACCTGATCAACTTCGTCTTTAGTAACAACCGTGCCCGCGCCAATAATGGCTATATCTGCGTATTTATCACTTAATAACTTAATACTTTTTAATGCCTCAGGAGAATTAAGTGGCACCTCAATAACGCGGTAACCAATATCAATAAGTACTTTTGCATAATCAAGCACTTCATTTGGTGTAATACCGCGTAAAATAGCAATCAGTGGTAGTTGCTTCATAGCATGAGTTAACGTAATTAATGACATAATTGAGTTTCCTTTTTAGTTAAAAGACCGGCCTGTACAGCTAGTGTAAACATGCCTTTAGTAGATGCCGTAGCACTGTTTAAAATAGAAGAAGTGAAGCCGAGTTCTTTTAATGCTTCACAATAGAGAGTGTTTAAACTTGAGTTACCAATTAAATAAACTTGCTTAATGTCGTTTAGCTTACTTTTAATATCCGCAAGCTCAGCGCCAATAAGTAAACCAGATAAGTAACTAGGTACGTTTTGCAGCGTTAATTGTTTATCTAGCTTTAAAGTACGCGCACTAAATAATGCACTTAATAAACTGCTCTGAACTTGACTAACACCAACGCCTTTTAAAAAACTTGGCATATCTGTTGGTGTTTTATCTAGTGACTCTAGCCCTTCACCTAAAATGCTTTGTTTAGTCAATAAATCAAACATTTCGCCGGTCATGAACGTACTAAGACTTGTAATAACCGTTTTTTGGTCAGTATCTTTTGCAACTTGAACCCACTTAGAGTGAGTACCGGGTAGGCAAAACATAGTCTCACTCAATGTTTGATTACTTAGCTCACCCGCTGTTTGCTCTACATCTAATACAGCGCCAAATACTTGTACTTCTTCACCGCGCATTACATCGCATACATTATTTTCCATAACGTATTTAACACCCGGCACAATACTAATTTGTAAGCCTGCTTTATTATTTGCTTTACAAAGGTTTACGCTCATACTACCGAGATTAGCTGGCGCATTTACATAGCCTGTATCTTGCCAACCTATAGCACCGCCTACCATACCCGCCATAATAATCGGCATTTTATGCTTTGATAACCAGCCTGATATATAACTAAGTAATACGGTTTCTAAACAGTCATTTTTAATACAAAGTACGCCCTGTTCACCATTAACAGTATCTAAAATGCTGCCTTTGCCATCGACTAAAAAAGCTCTAAAGTTAGAGCTTCCCCAATCAACCACAATTAATGCTGGTAAGTTGCTTTTGTTATCGCTCATAAGCCTTGCCCTTATTTATTAAATTGATACTTCGTAATGTTTAATAAAATCAAGGTCGGGCTCAATACCAAGGCCTGGACCTTGTGGTAGCGCAACTGTTCCGTTGTTATTTTTAACTTGCTCGTTAATATTTAGAGACTCTTGCAATAACTGCTCTCTAAATAAGTTTGGCGTTGTATCGTACTCAAGCATAGGTTGTACTGGGTGTGCAGCACCTGGTAAATCAGGTAACGCAGCTAATAAATGTAGATTAGTACCTACCGCAATAGCCGAACCCCACACATGGTTTATAACAGGCACAAAATGCGCGTGTGCCATAGCTAATACTTTTTGATATTCGGTAATACCACCGAGCGCACACACTTCTGGCTGGAGTAAATCAACGCAGCGGTTTTTAATTAAGTCTCTAAAGCCCCAGCGAGTAAATTCTGCTTCGCCACCGGCAATGCTCATATCAAGTGCTTCACATAAATCGCGATAGCCTTGATGATCCTCTGGTGCAACCGGTTCTTCAAACCAGTACACGCCTAAATTTTGCAGCTCTCGACCTAGCGGAATAGCTTCGCGCGCTGTATATGCATGGTTAGCGTCAACCATTAGGCGCATATCGCGGCCAATACCCTTACGCACAGCTTCAACAAGCTTTATATCGCGGTCTGGCGAAAGGCCTATTTTCATTTTCATGGCCGTAAAGCCCATTTCTTTAATGCGTTGGCTTTCTTCGGTAAAGCGCTCTTCCAGGTTTGGAAATTTTTGTAGCATCATGCCGTAACCATAAGCCGGAATGCGGTCTCTAAAAGCCCCCCCTAGTAACTTATAAACGGGTTGATCTAAAAATTTACCTGCAATGTCCCACAGAGCAATATCTACACCAGATAAAGACTGAATAGGCATGCCTTTTTGGCCATGATCGCGCAGTAAGTTATAAACTTTATGCCAAATCACTTCTCTGTCGAGTGGATCCATGCCCAAAATCATGGGTTGAATTACATGCTCAACAATTGTTTTATTGGCAAACGCAACGCCGCCACCGCCAAAACATTCGCCCCAACCTGTAATACCTATATCGGTACGAACTTCAACTAAATGTGCGGTACGTTTAGCGTAATACTGCTGCGAATAACCAAGTTCTTCTTCTAGGTCGTACTGTAAAACGTGGCTAATAATTTGTGTGATTTTCATAGTCTGTTCCTTAAACCTTTAACGCGCGAGAAACACGTTTATATGCAAGGTAGTCATCTAAAGCTAACAACGAACAATCAACACCCACGCCCGATTGCTTAATACCAAAATGAGGTAGATTAATGCTGTATTTAATGCCGTTAACCTGTACTTCGCCAAAGCGTAAATGTTTTGCAAAGTAAGAAATAGTCTCTTCGTTACTACTAAAAATAAATGAACTTAAACCAGCGTCCGTGTCATTTGCATCGCTAAGTACCTGTTCGTTATCACTAAACGTAATAATACTAATAACAGGGCCAAATATTTCGTCTTTGTATAGATTCATGCTCGAATCAACATTTGTGAGTACGGTTGGTTCGTAAAAATACCCATTAACGCCTGTAGGTTTTTTACCACCTAATTGTAATTTAGCGCCTTTTTGCTGTGCATCTTTAACTAGCTCATCAATCCGTTGCCATGAGTTAGCATCCATAACGGGGCCCATATCAATGGCCTCGTTTTTATCAAAACCAACTTTTACTGCTTTTGCACGAGTAAGTACTTTTTCAATAAATTCATCAGCAACGCTTTCGTGTACAAATACACGATTTGGGGTAACACAAATTTGCCCTGCGTTGGCAAACTTAACGCCACAAATCACATCGGCTGCGTTATCTAAATTTGCATCGCTACATACAATGGCAGGTGCATTACCACCAAGCTCCATTGAATAACGCTTGATTGACGTAGCACCTGTTGCAATTACATGCTTACCCACATTAGTAGAACCAATTAAAGTAAGTACAGAAGGAATAGTTGACGCTGAAATGGCATCGCCTACGGTGCTATCCGTGCCCGAAAGTATGTTAACCACACCTGCTGGCAAGCCGATTTGTTCACATAATTCGCCTACAGCATAAGCAGACAAAGGCGTTTTACTTGACGGTTTTACTACAAGCGGACAACCCGCAGCCATTGCTGGGCCTAATTTATAAGCCAAATTTAATAATGGAAAATTCCATGCTAAAAATGCAGCCGCTACACCAACAGGCTCACGCGAAAGAACATGGCTGTGTGTACCTTCATTATCTTTTAATTCTTCATCGGCGATATTAACAATGGCATCAGCGTAAAAATTAAGGCTATCAACTAACATTTGAAAGTCGTCAGCGGTTGACTGCCATGGTTTAGCCATTTCTAAATGTACGCATTCACGTAAGTGTTGCTCGTTTGCAATTACTGCATCACGCAGTTTAAGCATCCATTGAGCACGCTCTGTTGCAGGCGTTGTTGACCAACTTGAAAATGCTTCTTGCGCAGACTCTAAGGCCATGTTTGCTTCATTAATACCTGCAGCCGAAATTTCGCCTACAACTTCGAGTGTTGCAGGATTAATAATTTCGGTCGTTGCGTCACTCGTTATTAATTTTCCACCAATATACAGTTGTTTAGAAAGCATTCTGTCGCTCCATTATTATCTACAACACCCTAAGGGCTAAATGACTAAAGTAAGACACACAGGCCTTAATACATAATAACTATTTAAACATATGATGTTTGATTGAGCAAACACAAAATACATTTAGTTAACAAAAAAACTCATATGCCAAGATTTATGAGCATTGCTTTTAATTAAGCCTTCTTCTTCACTCGCCATGGCTTTGTGTAAAGAATCGCTATTGCCTATACAAGGTTCTATCCCAAGTACAAAAGGGGGTAGCTGCTCATTGGCAGACCAACCGTTGTAATTAAACCAAAGCCCCAAGTGACTTATGTTTGTTGATGAAAATTCAAACCCGCAGCTTTGCTGAGCTTTATCATCAACCAGTTTTACAATTATATTTAGATCTTTATGAGTGCCCGTATTTAAGTGTTTGCTAAAAACCTTACTTGCAAAACCACTGTTATAGGGCATAACTTTATTTAGCGGCGGGACTTTAATTGAGCACTCACTCCAGTTAATAAAGGCACTATTAACGTTATAAAAATGACTTAGCCCTTCATCAACTTTAAACTCCATATGTTTGTTATTTATTAAAATACGCATCTCTGGTTTTATGGCAAAAATAGGATGCGCTGACCAAACAAAAGGGAGATTGTGAGTTGTGTTATTTTTTACGTGGTAATCAACAAGCAGCCGCTTACTGTGTTTTTTTAAGGTAAACGTTCTTATAAATGTAAAAGTAGAGTCAAAAACCTCAGCTTGTAAGCTAAGTATTATTTCTTCATCGCTAATATGGGTATTAGTTATTTGCCATGCTTGGCACCACAATTCACCATGATCATGTGAAAAATGTGTTTTATTGGGGATATGTTCGTACAGCTGAGGAGAAATACCCGGAAAACATTCATCCCAACCACCGCTATCATGCTCAGAGAAATCATTGTTTTTTGCAGGTTTTAAAGTGATTTGTTTATCGTGAGCAAGCCACTCTCTATTGTGTTTTAAGCTTACAATAGAGATGACTTTTGCACCCAACTGAGGAATAACTGTAATAGCAAGCTCACTATTTTTTAGCAAAATAGCCTCAAAACCATGAGCCTTACAGTGTGTTAAGTTAAGCACTTTAATCGTGATAAATTACAGAACGGCCGCCATCAATGATTAAGCTTTGCCCCGTCATAAAACTCGAATCTGAACTGGCTAAAAACACGGCTGGGTAAGCGATTTCTTCAGTTGTTCCATTTCGTTTTAGAGGATGTACATCGCCCATTGCTTTGCGTGAAGCTTGCGGATCGTCTGTTTGCTCCCACGACTTAAACGCCATAGGTGTTTCTATCATGCCTGGGCACAGTGCGTTTACTCGTATGTTGTGCTTTGCGTATTCAACGGCCAAGTTTTTAGTTAGCCCTATAACCGCATGCTTAGTTACCGCATACGGAAAATACCCCGGTACAATTTTATAAGAATGCACAGAACCTACATTTATAATACTACCACGGCCTAACTCTTTCATATGCTCAAGTACGGCTACAGCACACTGCCACATACCTTCAACATTAACCGCAAAGCTATCACGCCACATTTGTGGAGTAACGTCATCTACGTTTCGCCCGGGGCTAATTAAAGCCGCGTTATTAACTAAAATACTGGGCTTGCCGAGCTCATTAACTACTTTTTTAACCATGTTTTTTATAGCCGTTTCGTCGCTAATATCGGTATGAGCAAAAATAGCATCAAACCCTTTGCTTTTTAGCTCTGCTACAACACTTTCACCCATTTCTTTATTTATATCAGCAACACACACTTTAGCGCCTTGCTCACAAAATACGCGTGCTACTGTTTTTCCAATTCCATCGGCTGCGCCAGTGACAATAGCAACTTCGTTTAATAATCGTGATGACATAGTTATATTCCTTATTTATTGAGCCCAGGGACCAAATCGCGTTCAATGGCCTCAATAGACTTGCCCTTAGTTTCGGGAAGTATGAATGCCATAACAATGCAGCCTACAATAGCGACGCCTCCGTAATATAAAAACGTATTTGCTGCGCCCATGTTCTCTAATTGCCAAGGGAAAAACTGCTGAATACTCCAGCTAGAAATACTCTGTACTAAGGCGGCAAAGGGTAACGCAACACTGCGTACTCGGCTTGAAAATATCTCCGAGAATATCACCCACATTATTGGCCCTATCGACATATTAAAGGCGGCTAAAAATGCGAATAATCCAAATAAAACATACGCAGGACTAATATTTATAGAAGCATTAATAATTGCACCGGTAACAACTGGTAGCTCTTTTTTACTGTAAATAGTGGCTAAATCTGCTTTTAGTGCAACATCAGTGCTGTATATTTTATTTTCGAAAACGTGCAGCTTTGTAATATCTACTTTTTGCTCTGCAACTTTGGTTATTGCTTCACTGTTGAGTGAGTACGTGGCATTTTCAAAACCATACCAAATTGATACATGCGCAACAGCAATAAGCAGCAAACCGGTAATGGTTAATGTTCTTCTGCCGAGTTTTTCAACAAAGAATATGGCGACCAATGTAAATAATACAGATACCGCACCAAGTACTATTGTTTGTAAAAATGAGTTTTCGACGCTCATACCTATTTGTTCAAACACGGTAGGTGCATAAAACAATACGGCGTTCATGCCGGTTGCGCCCTGCACTACTGCGTAACATACAGCAAGTAACACAACAAAACGCATAGGCTTACTAAACAATACTTTAAGTTGCTCTAGTGCACTGTTTTTTGAATCTTCTTGAATGGTTGCTTTAATATCATTAAGTACTATTTCGGTATCGGCGTTATTGATCCCCATACCTTTGAATACAGCGCGTGCTTCTTCATCACGTTTTTTGCTCATTAACCAGCGCGGCGATTCAGGAATCGTCATTAATAACGAAAACCAAATAATATTAGGCACAATTTCAAAGCCAAGCATATAACGCCAAATATTTGCTTCATTTAACCATTCAATTGAGCCCATGTTTTTAACAAAAAAGTAATTAACAACAAACGCAAATAAACTACCTAACGTTATAAGTAACTGATTAACTGATACAAATTGGCCGCGTTTATTAGCGGGTGCAATTTCACCAATATACATGGCTGAGACGGTTATGGAGGCAAATGCGACCCCTCCTATAAAGCGTCCAACAACCAGCATGGGGTAACTTACCGCAAAAGCAGAAATAACCGTAGAGAGTGAATATGTTAAAGCAATGCCAATAAGTACCTTTTTACGACCAAATTTTTGGCATAAAGTACCAGTAAAAAAAAGTGCGATGATTACGCCAACAATGGCGCAACCCACTACATTACCTGTTTGTAAACTGGTTAGCTCAAACTGCGAACTAACATAGCGTAACGCCCCCGATATATTGGCCGCATCTAGGCCAAATACAAATCCGCCAAATGCTGCAATGAGGGAGTACTTAATTGCTTTTGTTGATTGTGTGTGTGTGTCTTTCAATGTATTACCCTTAGTTTTATTTTTATACTTTTACTGTGTTGGTAATGAGTGCTCTACAACATATAAAAGAATAACATTGATAGAATTAGTAAAAACAATATAAACATATGATGTTTATATGTGCAATGTGTTTTTCCTCTCACATCTAATTAATATAAGAGGAAAAAACACAAAATTAATATTTAAAGTGAATACGTAAAATTAAAAACCGTCTATTTTAACGCAAGGCTCAAATACGCCTTTTACCGCATTTTTAAATGCAAGCGTAGCGCCGTGAGGTATAGCATCAAATGGGGTATCTTCTAGGCCACATTGTGCTGACGTTACGTAAAGTGTTGTACCATCGTCACCAAATGCTGGGCATGTAGGGCGAGGTGTTTGAGTCGCTAAGCTTTGAATTACCTTAGCTTCGGGCGATATGCAATCTACACGTGCGCCATCCCAAAGTGCAATCCACATGTTGCCTTCGCTATCAATTACAGCGCCATCAGGTGATACAGCTGAGCTTGAATAGTCAAAAAACAACACACTTTCTCCTATTGGCGAACCCGTAAGTGAGTCGACGTCAAATCGGTAAATTTTTTGCGTTTTTGAATCTGCGTAATAAGCTCTAGCACGCGACTTATCAAAACAAATACCATTGGGTATGGTTAAATCACTAACAACTTGAGTAAGTACGCCGTTGTGAAAACGATATATTGCCCCTTCGTTTTCGTGAGCATCGCCGTGCATTGTGCTTATCCAAAACCCACCCCACGGATCGGCACGCCCATCGTTACTGCGGTTGTCAGGTTTATCTGCTTCAACGCTGCACAAAAAAGTTTGCTTATGCGTGCTGGTATTATAGGTATTTAGGCCTTTATCACTTGCTAGTAATAGGGTTTCATTGTTTACCCAAGCCAGAGCGGTAACCATATTATCTAAGCGTTGCTCAACTTTATGGTCGCCTTTTTTGCTGTGCAAAATATGGTTTGGAAAATCAACCCAATAAAGCGTTTGTGTGATCGGGTGCCACAAAGGCCCCTCGCCTACAAAATTTAGTGTGTTATCAAAAACAGTCGCTGTAAGTGTATTCATTTAATTCTCTAAACAAGTTACCAGTTAGTATGTGAACCATCACCCTTTGATAAATGCGGCGCTTCGGTTTCTACAGGGGTTGCCAATCTAAACGCGGCTTCATTCACTTCAACACCTAAACCAGGTACTTCAGGAATAGTAAATTTATTGCCTGTTAACACATGCTGCTTAGGAAAAAGAAGTGGATCATGAGCGCCAAACTCACTAAACGGGCCTTGGTGCGTTTCCATTAAGCCTAAATTTGGTAGCGCTGCTGCAAAGTGATTTGTGGCTGCTGTACACACAGGGCCAAGCGGGTTATGTGGCATAACATCGATATAATGTGCCTCAGCCCAACCAGCCACTTTCATTGCTTCTGTTAAGCCACCAATGTTACACACATCAACACGTAAATACTGAGTAAGCCCTTGTTCTATATAAGGCTTAGCTGCCCATTTAGAGCTAAACTCTTCACCAATAGCAAAAGGAATATGCGTTAAAGTACGCAGCGTTTTATACGCATCAGGAGATTCATGACGAATCGGTTCTTCAATAAAATCGAGTGTATCGGGCTTTAAACGTTGGCAAAACGAAGCTGCCTCAGCCACGCTTAATCTGTGGTGGTAATCAATACCGAGTGTAATATCAGGCCCAAGTACTTTACGCAGCTCATTTAAACAACGCGCTGTGCGCGTTATAGATTCTTGTGGTTCAAAAAACACAGGGTCGTCAAAACGACTCGGTATCACTCTTATTGTTGTCCAACCTAGCGCTATAAGTGCTTTTGCTTCTTTAACTAAATCGTCAAATTTATCAGGATCGGCCTCTGTATAACAACACGCAAAACACGCTATATGTTCGCGTTGTTTGCCCCCTAACAACTGATAAACAGGCACTTGTAGTGACTTACCTAAAATATCATAAAGAGCAATATCAATGGCTGAAATAGCAGCCGTAATTACACGGCCCCCTTCAAAGTAATGGCTGCGGTAAAGCTCTTGCCAAATACGGCCAATTTTACGTGGATCTTGTCCTTTCAAAAATCCAGCAAAGTGATGTATCGCGCCAATAACTGCTTGCTCTCGATTTGATAAGCCCGATTCGCCCCAGCCAACTATGCCACATTCGGTTACTACTTTTACTAATAGCTGATTACGTTTTCCTACGCAGCCTAAAAGCGCTTCAACAGATTCTATTTTCATTATTATTACCTATGCGTTATTAAGGTTGAGTTGCTGGTAAACGGTATTTATCCATGCGGTCTATATCGTATTTTTCGTATTTTCTTTTTAATAACCAGCGCGGACGCTCTAACGTTAATTCCCATTCAAACAATGATTTAAACATAGTTTTAACACGTTCAGGATTTTTTGCTGCTAAATCTGTTTGTTCACTAATGTCTGTGCTTAGGTCGTATAGCTCTGCTGGGCGGTCTGGGTAACGAATAAGTTTCCAATCGTTATCGCGTATTACAGCTCTGTTTTCTTTTTTCCAGTACATCACTTTATGTGGGCGTGCTGTGTTTTTACCTTGAATATAAGGGAGTAAATCAACGCCATCAATATCATTACCTAACGCCTTACCTTGTGCGGCACTGTAAAAAGTAGGCAGTAGATCTAGTGTGCTTACTGGGTAGTCGTAAGTCGAACCTGGTTTAATATGTTTTGGCCAACTAATTAAGAATGGTACACGAATGCCCCCTTCTAACTGGTTTGATTTAGTCCCTGCAAGTGGTGCATTATTTGAGGCGTTTTTATCAGATGGGCCACCGTTGTCGTTTGAAAAAACCACAATAGTATTATCATCTAAGCCTAGCTCTTTAAGTTTATCAAGTACATAACCACTGGCTCTGTCTAACCCTAGGGTCATTGCAGCAAGCTCTTTACGTTTACCCGTTAAGTTTGGAAACTTAGCTAAATCTTTAGGATCTGATTCAAGCGGAGTGTGTACTGCGTTAAAAGCTAGGTAGATAAAAAAGGGTTTATCTTTGTTTTGTTCAATGTATTTAGCGGCTTCTTTACCTAACTCATCGGTTAAGTACTCTTTTGGCTCTTCGTAATTGCCAAAGTCGCGTTCTAATTTTTTATCAAAAAAATGTTTGTTTCCATTTTTCATTTCTTGTTCTGAATAGTTAAAGTAGCTTCTGTCGCCACCTCTAAACCCTAAAAAGGTATCAAAACCACGTTTTAAAGGATGAAACCTGTCGGCGTCACCTAAATGCCACTTACCAAATACCGCTGTTTTATAACCCTGCTCTTTAAGATAATCGCCCATTGTTTTTTGATCTAATGGCAAGCCCATATCTGCACCTTTAAGTGCTGAGTTATCGCTCATAAAACCTGGTACGTTAATTTCTTCGTAACCAAAACGTTGCTGGTACTTACCCGTCATTAAACCTGCGCGTGAAGGGCCACAAGTAGAATCACTTACGTAACCTTGAGTAAAACGAACACCGCTTTGGGCAAGTTTATCTAAATTAGGTGTTTTAAGCTGCGTACTACCTTGAAAGCCAAAATCACCAAAACCTGCGTCATCAGCAAAAATTAAAACAATATTAGGTTTTTCTGTTTGTGCTTTTGCCATTGCATTAGCACTAACGCAAAAGCCTAAACATACAGAAAGAAGAACAAGTAGCTTATTCATCACAGTTTCCTATTTAATATAATAGTTAAGCACATAGCTAAAAAATATTAATTACACCATAGCTAACATATTGGTTATATTAGACTATTACGGCTAGTTAATTTAATGGTTGAGTTGTAAATAATGCGTTTATAAATCACAATATCGCTACACTAAACAAAACATAACAATATTGCAAACATATGATGTATGATATTTTGAAATTAATTTTTCAATTTCTCACTATTACTTAAGCCTAATAATAGTCTCAGCTTAAAGGCAAAGCTCATTTATTGAGTACTTAGCTGCGGCCCGTTATTTAGTTTTAAGTATGCATTAGTGTGCTATTAAAGGTGGATTCTAAAATGATAAATATAAAAAACAGCCTTTTTGTTGTTCTTTTTTTATGCAGCTGTTTTTCAGCGATTGCAAATGATGAGTGCCAGTCTTGTNTGTTCTTTTTTTATGCAGCTGTTTTTCAGCGGTTGCAAATGATGAGTGCCAGTCTTGCCATCAACAACAAACCCTCGATTGGAAACAATCAGACCATGCAAACTCAATGGCTTTAGCCAATAAAGATACCGTGCTTGGTGATTTTAATAATATAACTGCGACCCACTTTTCTCAAAAAGCCGTTTTTTATAAAGAAAAAGAGGCCTTTTTAATTGATTTGACCGAGCAAGGTACCAAAAAAACGTACACCGTAAGTTATGTATTTGGCTTTGACCCACTGCAACAGTATTTAATTGAAGTTGAAAAAGGCAAATACCAAGTATTTCCCTTTGCATGGGATAGTCGCGCTAAATCACTAGGCGGAAAGCGTTGGTATGCCAACTACGCTAACGAAGATGTAAAACCCAGCGACCGTCTCCATTGGCTGCAACCTCTGCAAAACTGGAACGGCATGTGCGCCGATTGCCATTCTGATAATTTAAAGCGTAATTTCAATAGTGAAAAGGAGCGCTTTGATACGCACTTCTCGAATATAAATGTGGGCTGTAAATCGTGCCACAGCGATATAACGGATGAACATAAAACTAAAAAAATAATAAAGACAGCTCAAACAAGCCCTACCAATATGTC
>NZ_JADYXB010000019.1:0-72454 GCF_015864485.1 Pseudoalteromonas sp. SWN166 | reverse complement strand
AACGAGTGAAACGTTATATTCTTCCAGAAAAAAGAAAACGGCCCAAAAGTAGGACCGTTCGAATTTCAAAAACTCGGTACACCATTAAGTCAAAACATGCTTAACTGAATGGTGTTAGCCTATATGGGTCGCTTTTACACTTTTAATAAGTCTGAAGCCTGTAAGCTCTATAAATATCAACTCTTATATTATACCAATTCCAATAAATAGCTGATCTATTTTACTTGCTAAAACAACCCATTCCTTTGTTGTCAATTTCGTAAAGGGAACAACCATTTACATCAATTTACGCCTAGAACTGAATTGTTTTTTCGGCGTGAAATTCAGATCACATACTTAATGGAATTGGTATAACACGGTGAGTGAGCTATTTAATGCGATAAAATGATCATGCTTTAATAATATTGGATATAAATAATAAAATTAGTATTTGAATAGTTAGATGATAAAAATTTAGAGTTTCAAGATGAATGTGTTTATTAGAGGGTATTTTATAAGCAAAGTGCTTAATATAAAGATGGTGCCCGAGGCCGGACTTGAACCGGCACGACTTGTTAGTCGAGGGATTTTAAATCCCTTGTGTCTACCAATTCCACCACTCGGGCATCGAGTTTGCTAATTAAAGCGTGTGGAGTAAATTATATGGAGGCGGAACCCGGAGTCGAACCGAGGTAAACGGATTTGCAATCCGGTGCATGGCCACTCTGCCATTCCGCCTAAATGTGTCCAAATAATTTGGAGCGGTACACGAGGCTCGAACTCGTGACCTCGACCTTGGCAAGGTCGCGCTCTACCAACTGAGCTAGTACCGCAAAATACTGTTTTATCAACTTTAAATTATCTTGGTAAAATAACTTAAAGTGGTGCCCGAGGCCGGACTTGAACCGGCACGACTTGTTAGTCGAGGGATTTTAAATCCCTTGTGTCTACCAATTCCACCACTCGGGCATCGAGTTTGCTAATTAAAGCGTGTGGAGTAAATTATATGGAGGCGGAACCCGGAGTCGAACCGAGGTAAACGGATTTGCAATCCGGTGCATGGCCACTCTGCCATTCCGCCTAAATGTGTCCAAATAATTTGGAGCGGTACACGAGGCTCGAACTCGTGACCTCGACCTTGGCAAGGTCGCGCTCTACCAACTGAGCTAGTACCGCAAAATACTGTTTTATCAACTTTAAATTATCTTGGTAAAATAACTTAAAGTGGTGCCCGAGGCCGGACTTGAACCGGCACGACTTGTTAGTCGAGGGATTTTAAATCCCTTGTGTCTACCAATTCCACCACTCGGGCATCGAGTTTGCTATTAAAAGCAAGTGGATAAAACTAATATGGAGCGGTACACGAGGCTCGAACTCGTGACCTCGACCTTGGCAAGGTCGCGCTCTACCAACTGAGCTAGTACCGCATCATATTAATTCTAAATTAATCATTTTATAAATTACACTTGGTAATGCAATTAAACCACAAAGTGGTGCCCGAGGCCGGACTTGAACCGGCACGACTTGTTAGTCGAGGGATTTTAAATCCCTTGTGTCTACCAATTCCACCACTCGGGCATCGAGTTTGCTAATTAAAGCGTGTGGAGTGTTGAAATGGAGGCGGAACCCGGAGTCGAACCGAGGTAAACGGATTTGCAATCCGGTGCATGGCCACTCTGCCATTCCGCCCCAGTACGGGGTATTAACCTTGAGATAAACTTGGAGCGGTACACGAGGCTCGAACTCGTGACCTCGACCTTGGCAAGGTCGCGCTCTACCAACTGAGCTAGTACCGCATTTTATTTATCAATTAAATTGAACAAACACATGATGATTTATGTGAACATTCAGGTAACTGATTAATTACCGTTTCGTTTATCTCGGGGGCTATGCCCTCTCAACACGGACGCATTCTACAGAGATTATTAAACGCGTCAATACAAAAAATGCTAGTTTTGAACTGTTTGCTTGTTTTTTATCTAAAACGGTGCGTTATTATACATTTAGAGTTAGTTTTTAGTCAATTCACCCCATGCTGCACGTAAATATTGCATCATAGAACTCAAGGTTAAAAAGGTCGCAATATACAATAGTGCAAAGCTTAAATAGTTCATCCAGGTATCGTATTGCCAAATCAAACCAATAATGGCTAACATTTGTGCAGCCGTCTTTATTTTACCCATGTTTGATACAGCAACATTACCACGCTTACCCTGCTCTGCCATCCATTCACGAAGTGCAGATATAATAATTTCACGACTTATAATAATAAGTGCGGGTATTGTCATATACATTGATTGGTACTGATCAGCTAGTGCAACAAGCGCAGCACATACCATTACTTTATCAGCAACAGGATCTAAAAAAGCACCAAAGGGGGTTGATTGCTCAAGCTTTCTTGCTAAATAACCGTCTAATATATCGGTGATCGATGCAAGCCAAAAAATAAAGGCGGCAGCAAAAAAAGCCCAGCTATAAGGCAAATAAAATATCACCAAAAAAACGGGGATAAGAAAAATTCTAAATGTTGTAAGTGTGTTTGGAATATTCCACATAACTACTTGGATATGTCTTTTTTGCTATATTCGCATGAAGGGCTAGCCCTTGTCATGCAAATGGTTAAATATCTTCTCAGCCATGTCAGGGCTGATCCCAGGAACTTTCTTTAACTGTTCTATATTAGCAGCTTTTACTCCCTGCATGCCCCCTAAATATTTTAATAATGTTTGGCGACGTGTAGAACCTACTCCATTTATTTCTTCTAATAGTGATTGTGTACGCTGTTTTTGGCGTTTGTTACGGTGTCCTGCAATAGCAAAACGATGAGACTCATCGCGTATATGTTGAATCAAATGAAGTGCTGGTGCATCGGAATCCATTGGTATTGTTTTTCGACCACCATCAATTAACAGGGTTTCAAGACCTGGTTTGCGGCTAGTCCCTTTTGCAACACCCACTAATAAAGGCATTTTAGTGTGCGGCCAATTAGAAAAGTACTGCTCAGCGCGCCCTAGTTGCCCTTTACCACCATCAATAAAGATAACATCAGGGATTTTGTCTTCGTCTACTAACTTGTTGTAGCGTTTGTTAAGTGCAAATTCCATGGCAGCATAATCATCACCACCGGTTATGCCCGTTACATTGTAACGCCTGTACTCTTTTGTATTTGGTCCTTGTGAATCAAATACAACACAACTTGCGACGGTGTTCTCCCCCATGGTGTGGCTTATATCAAAACACTCCATTCGGGTTATATCGTCAAGTCGCAGTGTTGCTTTTAACTGTGCATAACGTTTATTAATAGAGTCTTGAGTACTTTGCTTAACGGCAATACTGTTTAAAGCATTTTTATTCGCTAATTGTAAGTATTGAGCACGTTCACCACGAGTAACTACTTTAAATGTTACTTTGCGTTCACTTACTTGTGTAAGTGCCTCACCTAATGCTTCACTCTCTTCTATTTCAAACGGTAGTATAATTTCTTTTGCAATACGCCCTGTTGCTCCTGGCGCTAAATAGTACTGTCCTAAAAATGAAGTCAATATTTCTTGCTCACTCGAATCTTTAGGGACTTTAGGGAAGTACGTTTTACTACCCAGTACTTTATGATCGCGGATCATTAATAAATGAATGCCGTTTAACCCGTTTAAATGCGCAAAACCGACTACATCCATTTCTGCAAAGTTACCCGAAATAGACTGTTGCTCCTGCATTTTACGAAGTAGCATTATTTGGTCGCGAACTTTTGCCGCCAGTTCAAAGTTTAATTGCTGGCTAGCTGCTTCCATTTTTTTTATTAAATCAGCAATAACTTCGTGTGATTTACCCGTTAAAAACTTACGAACATAATCAACTTGCTCACTGTAGTCATCATCCGTTACTTTATTAACGCACGGAGCTGAGCAACGTTTAAGCTGATATTGTAGGCACGGACGACTTCTAGCACGGTAATAAGCATCTTCACATTGGCGAACAGGAAAGATTTTTTGCATTAGGCGCAAGCTTTCAGATACCGCACCAGCACTTGGGAAAGGCCCAAAGTACTCACCTTTAATTTTACGACTTCCACGATGAAACGCTAAACGAGGATGCTTATGATTAGTCAGTAAAATATAAGGATACGACTTATCGTCGCGCAATAATATGTTATAGCGAGGCTGGTATTTTTTTATCAGGTTATTTTCAAGCAGCAGTGCTTCGGTTTCGGTATTGGTAAGCGTGACTTCAATATCACAAATATTATTTACTAATACGCGTGTTTTGCTATCGGTAATATTACTTCTAAAGTAACTACTTACACGTTTTTTTAAGTGCTTGGCTTTACCAACATAAATAACTTGGCTGTCACTATCAAGCATGCGGTATACACCGGGCTCGCTTGATAGCGTTTTAAGAAAATGTACGTGATCAAATTCAGACATAAATTATAAGTTAGTACGAAATATCTATATCAATCATTTTATGACGAATAGCTAAATGGGTAAGCTCAACATCACCACCTACATTTAATTTTTCAAACATACGGTAGCGATAGCTATTTACTGTTTTAGAACTTAGATTTAAACGCTCTGCTATATCTTGTGCTTTTTCACCTTTGGTGATCATAAGCATAATTTGTAGCTCTCGCTCAGATAAACTCTGAAAAGGGTTTTCGTCTGTACGGCCTGTCACTTGCGCAAGTGCTATTTGCTGTGCAATTTCTGGTGCAATATAACGCTGCCCCGCATGAACGCAGCGAATAGCGCGTACCATTTCATCAGAGCCTGCACCTTTAGTTAAAAAGCCGTGTGCACCAATTTGCATTACTTTGCTTGGAAACGGGTCTTCGCAATTAACGGTAAGCACAATAATCTTTACATCTGGGCAGTAACGACAAATCTTTTTAGTCGCCTCTAATCCGCCCATTCCTGGCATGTTCATATCCATAAGTACTATGTTAGGTGAATGCTGACGACAAAATTGTACCGCCTGCTCGCCATCTTTAGCTTCACCTACTACTTTAAACCCTCGTACGTCATCAAGAATACGCTTGATACCTGTTCGTACAAGTTCATGGTCATCAACTAAAAGTACATTAATCAATGGAACATCCTCACTTACCTAACAACATGCAATTTAATTAAATTAATTTGCCACAGTAACATACATAAAGCGAAACAATAACTAATATTATTGCCCCGCTCTAATAGTTTAAGATGACGATTTTTCGCTAAATCGGTCAACCCATAATGCAATGATACCATCACCTGTTACATTACACGCAGTACCAAAGCTATCTTGTGCTAAATAAAGTGCAATCATTAATGCAACCGCGCCTTCGTTAAACCCAAGCATGCTTGTTAATAGCCCAAGTGCCGACATAACCGCGCCACCTGGCGCACCAGGTGCTGCAATCATTACTACACCTAACATCATAATAAACGGCAACATACCTACTAATGAAGGCACTACCATGCTCGGCGATAAAAACATAACAGCCATAGCACAGGTTACAATTGTAATTGTAGAGCCCGATAAATGAATAGTCGCGCAAAGTGGTACAGTAAAGTTAGCTACGTCCTCTTTTACGCCATTCGACTTACTTGATTGTAGCGATACTGGAATTGTTGCAGCGCTAGACATTGTGCCCAAAGCGGTAAAGTACGCTGGTAGCATATTTTTAACTAATTCGATTGGATTACGCTTTAGTAATATACCTGTCGCTATATATAAAACGCTTAGCCATAACCAATGCATAACAAGCGCTGCAATTAAAACTACACCAAATGTTTGCAATGTATCAACCACAGTGCCCGCTACCGTCATTTCGGCAAATACGCCAGCAATGTAAAATGGTAAAGCTGGAATAATTACTTTCGAAAGTAAACCATCAACTACATCACGACCCTGATCAGACACCTTTTTAAGCGTATCAAGCTCTAGCTGGCTCATGCCTATGCCAAATACAAAAGCAGTAACAAGTGCAGTCATAACGCCCATAAGTGGCGGGATTTCTAAATCAATAAAACTACCAATCTCGGTTGCTACTTCAGCTTCAAACGTAATACCACCGCTTAAAAATGGAATTACGGCACTCACTAATAAAAATGCAAGCGTACCGGCAATAATGGTAGAGCTGTAAGCAAAGCCAACTGTTTTACCAAGTAAATGCCCAGACCCTTTTGGAAGGCCAGCAATACCCGATGCAATAAAAAATAAAATAATAAGAGGAATGGTAAAGGAGATAATTTGACCAATTAGCTCTTTTACTGTGAATAAAAGTTCAACACCAGTGATAGGTACGTAGAGTCCGACCAAAATACCGGCCACAATACCGGCAATTAATTTTAAGATTAACTTCATTTTGATTGCTTAATTGAATTTAGATACGTGTTTTTATCATGTTTTAGGCACATTGTGTGATAAAACTATTCAAGTTACATTCATATGCACAAATAACACACAAATGCGGCTCAATTTAACCTCTCTTTTGCATATTTTTTAATTTAGCTGAATTCTTACTCTTTAAATTTTGAATTTAGCCCGCACCTTTAATAACTAAAGCACCGTAAATATTTGATTTTTATTTCACCAGGTTATAAGCCCAATAGATATATGTTATAGCCAAACTTTACTTTAGTTTTTTTAAACTCACAGTAAAGTGTATGTATAGTTAGTAGCAAAGGCTATTAGCACGTTGATCAGATTGTATCCAAAGGAACATTATGTCTACTATTTTTGAAGATAACTCACTAACTATTGGTAATACACCGCTAGTAAAACTTAACCGTGTTACGGGTGGGAATGTATACGCTAAAGTTGAATCTCGTAATCCAAGCTTTAGTATCAAATGCCGTATTGGTGCATCAATGATTTGGGAAGCTGAAAAATCAGGTCAGCTTGTCGAAGGTAAAGAACTTATTGAACCAACATCGGGTAACACTGGTATTGCACTTGCATTTGTTGCAGCTGCACGTGGTTACAAGTTAACGCTTACTATGCCTAACACTATGAGCCTAGAACGTCGCAAGCTATTAAAAGCACTAGGTGCAAACCTAGTACTTACCGACGGTGCTAAAGGTATGAATGGTGCAATTGAAAAAGCAAAAGAAATTCAAGCAACCGCACCTGATAAGTATATTTTATTACAACAATTTGAAAATCCTGCAAACCCTAAAATTCACTTTGAAACAACAGGCCCAGAAATTTACGATGCGCTTGACGGCAAAGTAGACTTTTTTGTGGCGGGTGTTGGCACTGGTGGTACTATTACAGGTGTTAGTCGTTACCTTAAAACAGAAAAAGGTTTAAACGTTAAGTCTATCGCTGTAGAGCCAACTAATTCTCCAGTTATTAGCCAAACGCTTGCTGGTGAAGAAATCAAACCAGGTCCTCATAAAATCCAAGGTATTGGTGCAGGCTTCATTCCTGGTAATCTAGATATGGACTTAATTGATGCAGCTGAGCTTGTATCTAACGAAGATGCAATTGCAATGGCGCATCAGTTAATGAAAAAAGAAGGGATTTTAGTTGGTATTTCATCAGGTGCAGCGGTTGTTGCCGCTAAGCGAATTGCTGAAAAGCCTGAAAATGCTGATAAAAACATTGTTGTTATCCTACCTAGTGCCACTGAGCGTTATTTATCAAGCCCAATGTTTGATGAAGAGTTTAGTGAGCAAGAACTAGTGCAATAATTAATTTTATTACGTTTTAAAAGGATGCTTTAGGCATCCTTTTTTTATTATTTATTCTTCAATTATCTATTTATTACCCACCATACCTTTACATCTTCATTGATAAACCACACACTTTAAAAAATTAATTAATAATAATTAACATGAAAAAAATTACGAGTTTACTAAGTTTTGTCATTTTACTGTTTTTAGCAGGCTGTGGAGATGACCTAAAAACACTTGGCGATAACCCAGGAGATACAGCCACCGCTTACTTTGATGCACTTTATAACCAGCAAGACCTTCAAAAAGCCAGTACTATGGCAACACCAAATCTTACCCGCATAATGAAGTCATACGGGACGGCCAAACAATTTTCGCGCAATTTAGTAAATATGCAGTACGATGAAGTAACCATTGAAGTTGATATGACTAATATGAGCGTTCGTGAGCAATACGGTGATAAGACTAAAATAAACCTTATTTTTACCGGTTATTTAAATGGCGATAAAATTGATGATTTTCGTAGTGTTAAAATGCTTCGTAAAAAAGGCAAATGGTACATAGATAAAATAATTGCAGACCCTTACGCTCGATAAGTTAAATAAATTTAACGTAAAAAGGCCTTACATTTGTAAGGCCTTTTTAATGTTAGCAGTGGCTAACATTAACTAACTAAAGCTCACCCGGCTGAAAGTTATCAACTGCAATGGCTTTCTTACGTAGCTTGTTAGCATGATGCATTGCATCAGCATCCGTTTGCTCTAACAACTTATTTTCAAGCGCATAATTTATCGCGCCTTCAATATCGAGCGTTGCAGGCACTTTGCCTTTGCGCTGCCATTGTTTTAAATCTTTAAACTGCGCTTGCATGTCGTGCATTGCTAAAAATGCATTTTCCATTACGCCAGTGCCTGCATTTTCATCTACATAACATAAGTGTGTTAAGCGGTTTCTAAATACACCAGGTTGAGTCATGCGCTCACAAATGCTTTGTGCTATTTCATCACTTGGTCTGTGGTAATGGTTTCCAAGCGGGAACACGATACGTTTAAGGGTAAAGTTAACAACAGGATTTGAAAAGTTTTTAAAGAAGCCATTAAATGCTTGGCCAATTTCAAATAATGAGTTTTCTATGGCGTACTTAACAAATGGTAAATCTGCTTGTTGGCGCCCTTCGTCCTCATAACGTTTTAAAACGGTTGATGCTAAATATAAATGACTGAGTACATCACCCAAACGTGCCGATATCATTTCTTTACGTTTAAGTTCACCGCCTAGCATTAACATTGCAACGTCTGTACAAATAGCTAACCCTCGGCTCATTCTGCTCAGTTGTTTATAATAAACAGCGGTTTCACCACCTACAGGGGCTTTTGCAAAGCAACTGCGTGTTAAACCATGCACAAATGCCATACCTGCATTACTTGCAGCAAATAGTATGTGGTTCATTAATAAGCCATCAAACTGTTCAAGTGCTGCGTCGTCATCTTCCATTGCAGCGGCTTCCATTTCTTTTAAAACAAATGGATGACAGCGTGTTGCACCTTGGCCAAATATCATTAAATTACGCGTTAAAATATTTGCGCCTTCAACCGTAATTGATACCGGAATACCCATATAGCCATGCGCTAAATAGTTATTAGGCCCTACTTGAATTCCTTTACCTGAATGAATGTCCATAGCATCGTTCATTACTGTACGACCCATTTCTGTCATATGGTATTTAGCAATCGCTGTTACAACCGACGGGCTTAATTTTAAATCAATTGCACCTGCGGTCATTAATCGACACGATTCAAGTGTGTAAGTTAAACCACCAATACGCGCAAGTGCCTCTTGCACACCTTCAAATTGTCCAATTGATACACCAAACTGCTGGCGTACCATGGCGTATGCCGATGTCATTTTAGACGCTAAATGCCCAGTTGCTGCACTCAATGCTGGTAGTGAAATACCACGCCCAGCACTTAAACACTCAACAAGCATTCTCCAACCACGGCCTGCGCACTCTTGCCCTCCAATAATCCAATCCAGTGGAATAAATACATCTTTACCGTAAGTGGTACCATTCATAAAGGCCATATTAAGCGGATAATGACGCTCACCCGTTTCAACCCCCGGATGATCGGTTGGTATAAGCGCACACGTTATACCCAACTCTTTTTTATCACCTAATAAAGCATCAGGGTCGTACATCTTAAATGCTAAACCTAATACAGTAGCCACAGGTGCAAGCGTAATGTAGCGCTTTGACCAATTTAAGCGCAGGCCCATCACCTGCTCGCCATTGTGATCCCCCATACACACCACGCCTGAATCTGGAATGCTGCCAGCATCAGAGCCCGCCTCTGGGCCCGTTAATGCAAAACAAGGAACATCTGTACCATTTGCTAAACTTGGCAGCCAACGATCTTGCTGCTCTTTAGTACCATAATGAAGAAGTAACTCGCCCGGGCCTAAGCTATTAGGCACCATTACAGTGACTGCGGCAGTTAAGCTTTTAGTCGAAATTTTTGACACTATTGTTGAATTAGCTATTGCGGAGAACTCTCGCCCGCCAAATTTTTCTGGAATGATCAGCGCAAAAAAACCTTCCGTTTTTAGGTAATCCCACACTTCTTTTGGTAAGTCTTTGTCTTTTTGTACAATTTGATAATCATCAAGCATAGCCAGCAAGGTTTCTACTTGGTTAGCCATAAATGCGTTTTCTTTATCGCTAAGCTCTGGTTTAGGAAAACGGTGCAGTTTTTGCCAGTCTGGGTTACCACTAAATAACTCACCATCCCACCAAACATCACCTGCTTCCATTGCCTCGCGCTCTGTTTGCGATAATGGCGGAAGCACCTTTTTAAACATTTTAAACGTAGGACGACTAATCAAGTTTAGGCGAATATCTTTAACCGCAAAAATAACCACCACCACGACCAGTAATATTATAAATATTAACATACGCACATTCCTTACACATTGAATGAAAATAGTAACTTAATTATGACCCATCTTAATTTAAATACAATCATTGCACGACGAGTCGGGAGCCTTAACGCATTCATTTTATTGTTTTAAACATCACTGCTATTATCAACGTTTTAATAACAATAAATTAAAGGAATAGTATGACCTCCTTTCGATTAAAACTAAGTATGAGCGCCTTAATGGTAGCAAGTACCCTTGCTTTAACAGCCTGCGATGCGCAAGTAACTATAGATACTACCGATTCAGCACACACTAAAAAAGATGTAACAACTAAAGGTGCAAAAACATTTATAACAAACACAGAAAAAGAACTAAGAGCACTTTATTTAGAATCGAGCCGTGCAGAATGGATTTACGCAAACTTTATTACTCATGATACGTCGGCTCTATCGGCTGAAGTTAACCGTAAAATGACCGAAACAGTCGTGCGTTTAGCAAATGAAGCTGCAAAATACGACGAACTAGAGCTTGATTACGATGCTCGCCGTAAGCTTGATAAACTAAAACTCGCACTTACACTTCCTGCCCCACAAGACGCTGATAAAACAGCGCAACTTTCAAAAATTGTCGCAGAGCTTGGCGGGCTATACGGTAAAGGTAAATACTGTAAAGAAGACGGCAGCTGTTTAAGCCTTGGCGACATGACCTCAAAAATGGCCACCAGCCGAGATTACAACGAGCTACTTGATTTATGGCAAGGTTGGCGTCAAATATCAAAACCAATGCGCCCACTTTACGAGCAACAAGTAGCACTTACTAACGAAGGTGCAAAAGAGCTTGGTTATGCCGACACGGGTGCTATGTGGCGCAGTAAATATGATATGCCTGCAGACGATTTTACCACCGAGCTTGACCGTATTTGGGGCCAAGTTAAACCCTTATACAATTCTCTACACTGCCATGTTCGCGCAAAGTTAGGTGAAAAGTACGGCAACGACAAAGTACCGCAAGATCAACCTATTCCTGCGCACTTACTAGGAAATATGTGGGCGCAAGCATGGGGTAACATTTACGACGTAGTTGCACCAGAAAACGCCGATCCGGGTTACGATGTTACCGAATTATTAGCTCAAAATAATTACGACGAACTTAAAATGGTAAAAGGGGCTGAAAACTTTTTTACCTCTATGGGTTTTGACGCACTACCTGAAACATTTTACGAACGTTCACTGTTTGTAAAACCAAAAGACAGAGATGTGCAGTGTCATGCATCAGCATGGAACATTGATAGTAAAGACGATTTACGCATTAAAATGTGTATTCAACGTACCGGCGAAGAGTTTTCAGTTATTCACCACGAGCTAGGTCATAACTTTTATCAACGTGCATACAACAAGCAGCCTTTATTTTATCAAGAAAGTGCGAACGATGGTTTTCATGAAGCCATTGGCGACACTATTGCACTTTCGGTTACGCCAGGTTACTTAAAAGAAATCGGCTTACTTGAACAAGTACCTGACGAATCTAAAGACATTGGTCTATTAATGAAAATGGCACTTGATAAAGTCGCTTTTGTACCATTTAGCTTAATGGTTGATCAGTGGCGCTGGCAGGTATTTTCAGGTGAAGTAGCACCAGAAAATTACAATAAAGCATGGTGGGAACTACGTGAAAAATACCAAGGTGTTCAAGCGCCTATCGCGCGTAGCGAAAGTGACTTTGATCCGGGTGCTAAGTACCATGTTCCGGGTAACACGCCTTATACACGTTACTTTTTAGCACATATTTTACAGTTTGAGTTTCATCGCAGCTTATGTGAAATTGCCGGTAACGATAAAGCCATTCATCGCTGCTCTATTTATAACTCAAAAGAAGCAGGGGATAAGCTAAACGCTATGCTTGAAATGGGTTCGTCTCGCCCATGGCAAGAATCGCTTGAAACCGTAACAGGTAAGCCGCAAATGGATGCAACAGCCATGCTCGATTACTTTGCACCATTACAAACATATTTAGATAAGCAAAACGAAGGCCGCAACTGCGGCTGGTAATAAAGTAATGGACTTGTATAAAATAACAAAGCCCGCCAACTAAGCGGGCTTTTTAATATTACTTTTGTATTAACTAGGTACGGGCCTAATTAAAACTGGTAACGCATGTTAGCAAAGTAAGCATCGTTATCAGAATCATCAGCATTGTTACCGTAACCTACTTTTAAACCAAGATTTTGGTTAAAGAAGTGTTGTGCACCAAAAGTGTAAGCATCTTCTTTATTGTAAGAAGCAAATACTGATGTAGCTTTACTGAAATAGTAATTTGTTTCTAGATTCCACTGGTCATCAGCTTCTGAAATACTATTGAATGTACCTTCAACAGTTAAGAAGTTACCTTCTTGTAAGTCAACAAAGTATTTAGCGGCTACTGAACGGCTATCAAAATCTTCGTCAGATGAAACAGTTACACCAACGTAATCAGTACCGTTAAGCATGTAATTATATGCTAATGAGAATAATGCATAATTTTCGTCGTCATCATTTTCAACAAATTTTACTTTTGCAAGTAAATCTGGGTTGAAAAAGTAACCTGCTGTAAACGCGTAAGATTCATTATTAGAACCAAAGTCACTGTTTTCGTAAGATGCGCCAACAACGAAGCTATCTACGAAATATTCGCCGCCAATTGATGTTACATCACTCGCATCATTGTCTTGGTAAGAACCATATACATTAGTCTGCTTATTGATGTATTCAAACTGATCGTATGGACCTAATGTTTTCTTTGGAGAAAAATAATATTTAGAATCAATTTTAAATTGATCATCATTAGTACTGTCAGTGTATTGATAACCTAAATTGCTAATTGATTTGTAGCTATCTGCTGCCATTGCAGTGGTTGCAGCGCTTGATAATAAAATGCTCGAAATGATAACGGCTAATTTTTTCATTTTAAATTCCCTATAAATATTACTTTTTATGCTTGGGCTGTCTAGCCAAAGTCGGGGCGCATCCTAACGCCAAAAAAATGAATAATAACTGAATCAAAGGTCGGATTAAAATCAATAGAATTGTAATAATTTATACGAAAATGTAAATGCAAAGTATCCATCAAATCTACAGTACAATATCATGTCATCATTTAAACTTAAAAAGCAACAAAGAAGGTACAAACTACCGCTAAATTGAACACAACTTAACTATTCTATAAACCTCATCAATATAATTTCCTCTCACTATATTTTTATAATTTTTCTAAAAAATTACTCTATTTAATTCATTGTTTCTGAATTTATAATAAAAAGCAGGTTTGTTTCAGTGCATATTTTTATCTGTTTTTTTCCAATAACCACTTTCTACTAGCAAAAAACAACTCCAATACTTACTATTTTATAGCTATTATCATCGACTGTACTTAATGACTTTAATAACAATTTAGCCATTCATGGCGCCTCTATTTATAACTTAAAGGAGTTATTTAGATAAGCATAATAAAGGCCGTAATTATGGCTGGTAAAAGTTTATAGTAAAAAGCTCAAACATTTAAAAACAACAAAGCCCGCTAAATTTAGCGGGCTTTTTAATATTACTTTTGTATTAACTAAGTACGGCCTAATTAAAACTGAAAACGCATGTTAGCAAAGTAAGCATCGTTATCAGAATCATCAGCGTTGTTTTCGTAACCCACTTTTACACCAATATTTTTATTAATGAAGTGTTGAGCACCAAAGCTGTAAGTGTCTTGTTTGTTATAGTTAGCAAATACAGATGTTGCCTTTGAGAAGTAGTAGTTAGTTTCTGCTACCCATTGGTTTTCTGCATCATCAATACTTTCGTACTTACCTTCAAAAGTTAGGTAGTTACCTTGCTGTAAATCAATGAAGTATTTAGCTGCAACTGCGCGGTAATCAAAGTCATCGTCTGATGTAAGTGTAACACCTACGTAATCAGTGCTGTTAAGCATGTGGTTGTAAGCTAAATCAAATAATGCGTAATCATCGCCGTCTTTGTTTTCAACTAGTGTTACTTTTGCAAGTAAATTTGGGTTGAAAAAGTAACCACCTGTTAATTTATAAAGTTCACTGTTAGAACCTGAATCTGGGTCTAGGTTTTCGTAAGATGCGCCAACAACAAATTCATTAATGAAGTATTCACCACCAACTGATGTTAAATCGCCAAAGTCGTCATCAGCGTAGCCACCATATACGTTAGTTTGTTTATTGATGTATTCAAACTGATCGTACGGACCTAAGGTTTTTTTAGGTGATAAGTAGTAAATAGAATCTACAGCAACAGTGTCGTTGTTATCGCTATTTTTGTAGCTAAGGTTGCTAATTGAGTTATAGCTGTCAGCAGCAGCCGCAGTGCTAGATAATAAAATGCTCGAAATAATAACTGCTAATTTTTTCATTGTTAGACTTCCCTATGTACATTGCTTTTTATGCTCTAGCTGTATTGCTAAAGTCGATGCACATGCTAACGCTTAGAAACTGAATGAAAACTTAACTAACCATTTGTATTTATTAAGTTAATTGTAAGGAAGTGTTGTAAACTGTAAAATTAAAGTAGTTGCAACACTTAGTCAACAACTACTTAAAATATGTACCGCAGCTTAAAGCGCGTGTTGGCTAATAATACGATAAACGTCGTTAATATTATCGCCAGATTTAAACTCTTTACTAATTGGTGTTGGATCTGAGCCAACCCATATTTTTAGCTCGGCATCTAAGTCAAAATGGCCTGCACTTTCTTTACTAAACTTCGTTATTTTAGAGTAAGCAATGCTCACCATTTCCATTTTAGAGCCGGTCATACCTTGCTTATCAATTAAGATTAAGCGCTTATTAGTAAAAATAAACATATCACGTACTACTTTATATGCTTTTTCTACTTGCTCACCCTCAATTAATGTATTGGCGAGGATTTTCTCTAAATCAGAATCGTCAACTTCGCTGGCATTACCCATTAATCCACTTAGTAAACCCATTATACTTTCTCCTGTTTAAATATTTGATTCTCTAATGTATGTCCATTAACTAACTGCCTGTACTGCCAGTTGTGCTGATGACAAAAGCTCAGTAGTGCAATATCGAGCGGCTCACCTGTTGGCTGATACTCAACAACATACTCTTTATGCTGGCTCATATACACGCGGCTCACACCTGCAATTGCTTGCAGTTGTTGCTCAACATTTTGATAAGCTTCGCTTAGCATTAATGTATAAAAGTGCTTATCGGTATTATTTGTTTTTGTTTGATGCTCGCTTAGTACGCCTTTATCTAAATGAAGTACCTGTGAGCATAGTCGCTCAAGCTCAGTTAAATCGTGAGAGCTTAAAATAAACGTAGCCTGCTCACTTAATTCAGATACCAGCTCGCGTACTTCTCTGGCATGAATCGGATCTAGACCTGCGGTTGCTTCATCAAGCATTACAATTTGTGGTGAGCCGATAAGTGCTTGCGCTATTGTTACGCGCTTGCGCATACCGTGCGATAAATCACCTGCGCGCTGCTTTGCAATTTCTTTTAGGCCAACTAAATCAAGTACACGTAGCGCCTCAGTTTGGCTTTGCTTTGCGCCCATACCTTGTAGCTTTGCATAAAAGGCGAGTTGCTTATCTATATTAAAACGAGGATCAAGTTGCGCGTCTTGCGGTAATGCACTTACTTTATTAAATAAAGCTGCGCTGCCAGGCTTATACCCTAATATTTCAAGGCTGCCTTTACTTGGCGCTATATAGCCGCATAACAAACTAAATAAGGTTGTTTTACCCGCGCCATTTGGCCCAACAAGCGCCACTGGCGCGCCTTTATTAATTTCAAAGTTCACATTATTAAGCGCCAATTTTGCGCCATACGATTTACTCAAACCGCTAGCTGTAATTAATGGTCTCATAGTGAGCTCCTTGCAAAAATACGTTGCGCAATAGCCAATAAAATAGTTGTTTGAATAAGAGGAATAGCCACCGCGCTTAACAATGGTAAATTTTGCCCCGCTAATAACTCTATTTGCACACCCGGAAATAAATAATCAAGCAGGCCTAATGCAGGTATTTGCCACTGCAGTATACCCACAACAATACTGCCTGCTGCAAAATATAAAATAGCCAACACAATAGATAAACGCGATGAGCGAGCAAAGGTATTTATTAGCGTCATCAGTGCTACAAATGGGCACAGAGTAATCACTAATATTAAAAATATAGAAAGCGCACGGCCAAAACCACCAGCAAGTAAACTAGGATCTCTAAACCCTAGTACAGCAAGCGTAGCCACAAGGGTAATACCCACCAAGCAGGCTAATACCGCTAATTGCCCTAAAAAACGACCAAACAGTATTTCAAAGCGAGTGGAGCGCAGTGATAAAAACCGAAGTGTGCCACGCTCTCTATCGCCTACCGTTTGGTCGCTACAAATAAACAAACCAAAAACAGGAAAGCTATACAGGGCTATTAACCAGTACATTGCAAATTCGGCCTCAGGCCAATCAAGTAACTTACTTAAACCAATGGAGCCTGATATATCACGGGCTATTTGTTCAAAATCGGGCGCACTTACAATGCCTACCGCTTGCCCTATTGGGTAGCGCAGTATTATTAGCCACACCAGTGCAAAGGCAGCTAATGCAATAAGTCCTCGTTTAGTTAAAAACATACGTACAAGCTCAAATCCCGCTATTTGCGTTAATCGCCCTACGTTTATCGGTAATGGTGTTGCCATTGACTATCCTTAATGACTTTTTATTTTCAGTATATTTATCCACACTAAGTGTAAACACCTTGAATTACCAGCAAAAAAAAGCTCACCAATGGTGAGCTTTGTAACAATACATTTAAATGTAACAGCATAAATTGCGATATAAATTATAAATGCTGCTTATAAACCTCAAGTGCTTGGCTTAAATCGCTAATTAAATCTTCTACATCTTCAAGGCCAATGTGCAGGCGAATAACCGGCCCTAAATCCCAACCTGTATTTGAGCGAAGTCCTTTCATGGTTAAATTAGCCGTTACTAAACTTTCAAAACCGCCCCACGAAAAGCCCATTTTAATATGCTCAAGGCTATCTAAAAATGCATCAATCGCTGTTTGATTACCGGTTTTCATTACAAATGAAAACAAGCCATTACTGCCATCAAAGTCGCGTTTAAAAAACTCATGCCCTGGGCATGTTTCAAATGCAGGGTGGCGAATATGGTCAACAAGCTCATGTTGCTCAAGCCATTTAGCCACTTCTATTGCTGCTTTTTCATGTTGGTTTAAACGTACACCCATTGTACGAAGGCCTCTAAGCGCTAAATACGCATCATCAGCACTGGTACACTGCCCTAGCAAGTATGAGTTTTCGCGCAAGGTTGGCCAGTACTTTTTATTAGCAACAGCCACCCCCATCATCACGTCTGAATGGCCAACAATATATTTCGTTGCCGCTTGAATACTAATATCAACACCGTGCTCTAACGGACGATAGTGCAAGCCGTTACCGTAGGTATTATCAAGCATGGTCATTACGTTGTGCTCATTGGCTACTTTTACCATAGCGGGCACATCTTGCACTTCCATCGTAATAGAACCAGGAGATTCTAAAAACAACACTTTAGTATTTGGCTGAATGTAATCTTTAATACCTGCGCCAATGGTTGGCGGGTAGTACGTTGTAGTAATTCCAAGCCCTGCTAAAATTTTATCGCAAAAGTCGCGGGTTGGCTCGTACACGTTATCAACCATTAAAATATGATCACCGGTTTTTAAAAACGATAAAAACACTTGGCTGATCGCTGCTGCGCCACATGGATATAATGCACAGCCTTCACCGCCTTCAAGTTCTGTAATCGCTTCTTGTAGTGCAAAGTGAGTTGTTGTTCCACGGCGTCCATAAAATAACGTTTTATCGCCACGGGTTTTAGCCGCTTCTTTTAAATCGGCTACGGTATCAAATACAATAGTAGAGGCACGTTGTACAACGGGGTTTACTACGCCGTGTGTATACGCTTTTTTGCGCCCAGATGACACCAGTTGAGTGTTTTTATTAGTTTTACTCGACATTGTTAATCCTTAAGGGTTTGTACGCCAATGTTCAATTAAATAACGAGAGATAGAATCGGTTCTAGGCAGCTTTAAATGCTCGCCTTTTTCGTGCCAATTACCAAATTGCGCTAAGTCTTCACGACTAAACCATTTTGCATCGTCCAGCTCTTCTTTATCTACGTTAATTTGCTCCGATGTCGCCTCTGCAAAAAAACCTAGCATAATTGACGATGGGAACGGCCATGGCTGAGATGCAACATAACGTACGTTATCAACTTCTATGCCTGCCTCTTCTTTAACTTCACGCGCAACCGCTTGCTCAAGTGTTTCACCTGGGTCAACAAACCCAGCAAGCGACGAATACATACCGATAGGCCACGCAGCTTGGCGACCTAACAAGCATCGCTCTACTCCGTCGGCAAATACCTTAGTAACCACCATAATTACCGCAGGATCGGTGCGCGGAAATGTAGGATGCTTACAGTTTTCGTTTTCACACACTCTAGAGTGCCCGGCTTCCACTGAACGGTTTTTACTACCACAGCGCCCACAAAAACGGTGCGTTGCATGCCAATAACATAAGCCTCTTGCAAGTGCGGCTATTGAGGCATATTTAATGGTTACTTGAGGCCCATATTGGCGAATATCAAAAAATTGCGCGCCCTCTATTAAAGGCGTAAGTATGTTTTCATCCAGATCCGATACATCCAATGCAAATACACCATGTTTAGCATTGTTTAAGCCAACAAAAATAGCACTCGATAAATCTAAATGTGCCACTTGTTGATACGTTAAATAGCTTACTTTAGGGGTATCTTTAATAAATAAGGTTTGATTATTATTAACTAAAACCCATTTACTTTGCGCCGACATTTGCGCTTTAAACCACGATGGGTCTTTACGAAAATTTGAGCCTCTGTCTAGTGGCATGTTGCTGTAATGAAGCATGTAAGTCCTTGGTAACTCGTTATGCTTTAAAATTACCATAATCATTTAGCAAACCCAATTGATTACAGCAATAAAAAAGCCTATATAAGGCTTTATTAATCTATTACGGCTTTGTATTAAAATCTCTCATGTTGCAGGCACTTAGCTTACACTTCTTTAGCTATTTTTTGCTGTTAAAGGAGCAAGGTATTGTCAATTAAGTGAAATTGTTCTGCGCTTTGTTTTAATGCTTCAGCGGTTAATTTTTCTGCACCGTAAACATCGCACGGTACGTTATATTGATTTTTTAAATGCCCAAGTAATAAGGCAAAGTCACCATCACCAGAGAGCAAAATAACCTTATCGAGATTTTTACCCTGTTCTAACATGTCTATTGTTATGCCTACATCCCAATCACCTTTAGCGCTTCCGTCACGACGTTGAATAAAGGGCTTTAGCTTTACGTCAAAACCAATCGCACGCAAAATATTTTGAAACTGATTTTGCTTTTCATCCCCTCGATAAATAGCATACGCAAAAGCACATTCAATATCGTACTGCGCCTGCATTGCCCGCCAAAAAGCATTGTAGTCAAAGTTTTTTCCGTAACTCTCGCGACACGTGTAATAAATGTTTTGCACATCAACAAAAATACCGACCCGTGGTTTAGTGCTCTGCTGCTCGTTTTGTAAAGTCATTTAGTGTCCTAGTGAGGATTAATAGCAATTAAAGTAACGTTATAAAATAAGTGTACCTTGCAATTTATATTTAAGTAACCTAAATTAGTTACATACCGCTATGTAACCAATATTGGTTACATATTAAAAAGTAACCATTTTGAGATTTTTATGATTGGTGTGATCAGCGGCGATATTATTAAATCGCAAACAATCCCTAAGCAGCAATACGATGCCATGCTTTATCAACTAGAGCAAAGTTTGCGAAACATTTCGGGTGAGCAAACACTTTGGAACATATACCGAGGCGACGCCTTTCAATTACAGGTTAATAATCCTGAGCATATTTTTAAAAATGCCATATTGATATATTTACACCTTAAATCGTCAGGTTATGAGCTACGCCAAAGCTTGGCACTTGGGCAAATAGATAACCCACGCAGCGATATAAAAACAGCAACCGGTTCTGCTTTTACCCTTTCAGGGCAAGGCCTTGATAAAATAGGTAATCAACGCTTTGTTTTTAATATTAACGAGCAGCAACTCAATGAAAGCTTAAACCTTAATTTAGCCTTTGCTGACGTATTGCTCACTAAAATCACACAAAAACAAGCAAATGCCCTGTATGTCTATTTAACCTCGCCAGACAACAGCCATGCGGCACTGGCTAAAGAGCTTAAAACAAGCCGAGAAAATGTAACCAAACTACTAAATTTAGCGCACTACCAACTTATAGAACGCTTTATTGAGCACACACAACACGTTATAAAAAATATAATTAAAGGAGGTGAATAATGGAATTTTCACTTTTACTGGTCGCGCTTATTATTGGCCACTTACTTGCTGACTTTTACTGGCAACCTATGAGTTGGGTAAACGACAGAAACACCCGTCACTTTAAAGCCAGTAAGCTTTATTTTCATGTACTCGTGCATGGTGTAACAAGTGCAGTCATCATTACCGTGTGGGAATACACCTTTGGGTGGCACCAACTCAGCAGTGTTTTAATTGCCACAGCAGGCATTATGTTCAGCCATTATTTTATTGATATAGCTAAATCGTATTCTAATAAAGGCGTGGTGCCTTTTTTACTAGATCAAATAGCGCACATACTCGTTATTATTGCGCTCAGTATTTGGCTAAGTGATAACAGTAGCTTTATGGCAGCAATTAATAATATGCTCACTGATCCCAAAATACTGTGGGTGGTATGCGGTTATTTAATTATTTTAAGTCCCAGCGCCGTATTTATAAGAATGATGTTAGAGCGTTTAACAAGTAACTTTTCAAGTACTGGTAGCTTAGTGCTTGCAGGGCAAAGCATTGGCATGCTTGAGCGCGTACTTATGCTGAGCTTTATATTACTTGATCAATTTGCAGGGCTTGGTTTTTTACTTGCTGCAAAGTCGGTATTTAGGTTTGGCGATTTAAGTGCTAGTAAAGATAAAAAGCTCACCGAGTACGTTATGCTTGGCACACTACTTAGCGTAAGTGTGACTTTATTTGTAGGTTTAGGTGTTAACTATTTAATTAGGTAGGCAATACAGTAAGTACAAATTACAGATAATAAAAAACGCGCTACTTCGATTAAGAAGGTAGCGCGTTTTTTATGTTGGTGCTTAATTAAACGCCAACACAATCATTAATAATGAATTAATCGTTATTTGTGCGACGACGGCGTTGGCCATTACCACCAACAGATTCACGCTTTGCCCATGGGTTTTGCGCGTTATCATCTGTTTTAGCTGCTGGCTTTTTAGAACCACCACGGCGTGGACCGGTGCCATTACCACCATTGTTCGGCTTTTTGCTGTTAGGCTTGCTGCTATCAGATTTAGGCTTATTAAAAGGCTGCTTTTTCTTAGGCTTTTTAGACGGCAGTGGGCGAGCATCTAATGCGCGCTCTGCTACTGGGTTTATAGGCTCAAAACCATCTTCTTCAGCACGTGGGATAAGCTCACCAATAAAGCGTTCAATACCGTATAAATCAACAGCGTCTTCTGTTGTTACAAACGAAATAGCATGACCCGATGCGCCAGCACGGCCTGTACGGCCAATACGATGAACGTAATCTTCGTATACGTTTGGTAAGTCGTAGTTAACAACATGCGGTAATTCAACAATGTCTAAACCACGTGCAACAATATCTGTTGCTACTAGTACGCGTACTTCACCACTTTTAAAGCCATCAAGTGCTTTAACACGTGCGCCTTGTGACTTATTACCATGAATAGCCGCGCCTACAATGTCATCGCGCTCTAGTTGTTTAACTAAGCGGTTAGCACCGTGCTTCGTACGGCTAAACACTAATACTTGTTGCCAATCGTTAGTACGAATTAAATGGCTTAGCAATGCTGTTTTACGTGTTTTATCTACCGCGTAAACGCACTGAGTAACACTTTTAGCTGTGGTATTTTTTGCAGCAACTGAAATTTCAACAGGGTCGTTAATTAACCCTTTTGCTAGTGCACGAATTTCATCAGAAAATGTTGCCGAAAACATTAAGTTTTGACGTTTAGCAGGCATTTTAGCAATTAAGCGTTTAATGTCATGAATGAAGCCCATGTCTAACATGCGGTCAGCTTCATCAAGTACAAGCACTTCAACGCTATCAAATTTAACTGCATTTTGATTATGTAAGTCGATTAAACGACCCGGCGTTGCTACTAAAATATCAACACCTTTACGAAGACGCTGCATTTGTGGGTTAATTTTAACGCCACCGTAAACTACAAACGAGCTCACATCCGAATGCTTAGCGTACTCTTCAACGTTTTCGCTTACTTGCAAAGCAAGCTCACGCGTAGGCGTTAAAATAAGTGCACGTACGTGGTTACTTTTAGCTTTAGGGCCAGACGACAAACGCTCAATAAGTGGTAATGTAAAACCCGCAGTTTTACCAGTACCCGTTTGCGCTGCTGCCATAACATCACGGCGTTCAATAATTGCAGGAATTGCTTGAGCCTGAATCGGCGTTGGCGTTTCATAGCCCTTTTCTAAAACCGCATTAACCAAAGACTGTGATAAACCTAAACCTTCAAAACTCATATAAACTCTCTTTTAAATTAGGCTACATTAGCCAGTTGCGCGCATTATACCTGTAGTAGCTAAGAATGCATGCCATTATTTGCGTTGCAGGCAATTGAGCATAGCTTAATAAAATTAAACCGGTGATCAAGTTGCTTAAAAATGCAAAAAACGGCCATAAGCCGTTTTTTATTTATACTTAATTACTTTAAGTATAAGAGTTACTTAACACCTAACTCGCGTAAACGTTCTTGCAAGTAGCTATCTGCCGTGTAGCGCTCTGAAAGCACAACATCTGGATGCGGGTGTAAAAATAACGGTAGTGATATACGCGATTTAGTAGATGCTTTACCCGTTGGGTTAATCACGCGATGAATTGTCGATGGGAAATACCCGCCCGACGCTTCTTGTAGCATGTCGCCAATATTAATAATTAAGCTGCCAAAATCACATGGCACGTCTAACCAACCGCCATCTGTTTTTTGAACTTGTAAACCAGGCTCATTAGAAGCTGGTAATACCGTTAATAAATTAATATCACCGTGAGCAGCAGCGCGAATAGCACCTGGCTCTTCATCACCCGTCATTGGTGGGTAATGTAGGATACGTAACAATGTTTGCTCAGAACCAGCAATCATGTCTTTTAAATCAATCGAAAACTTAGCACGCACATCAGCTGGCGCTTCAGCCTGAACCCAGCTTAGTAAAGTACCAGCAAATTCACTCGCTAAACGGTAGTATTCACGTACATCAGCTTCGAGCTCTGCAGGAACACGGCCTTTAGGGTACACATGAAAGTACTCTTTAATGTCTTTTATTGTAAAGCCTTTCGCTACTTCAGATACTGAAGGCGGAAAATAACCGTCTTGAGTTTCTTTAGAGAATAAAAAGTCCTGCTTTTGCTCTGAGTTAAAAAAGTCTTGCCAATTTTTGTAAATAGACTCAACTAAAGACTGTGGAATTGGGTGGTTTTTTAAAACGCCAAATCCAGTATTTCTTAACGATTCAACAAAGTGTGCAGCCGCATCGGGAGCTTTATAATCAACAGTAGGTAATTGCATTGTACGTTCCAGTGAATAGGTTGTGTGAAGTGGACTGCTTTAATAGTAGCAAATTGCCAAGATAAAGTAGAAAAGCCTTCATTATAGCGCTGTGCGAGGATAGACAAATGGCCTCAAAAAAATAAGGACATATGTCCGCAAAGTAACGTATCCACCACTAGGCTTGATCAAGATCAACTTATAAAAAAACGTTGAATTTGCAAGGTTTAGTACTTATATCTGGTCTACTACTATAATGTATTTTATTTGTGTAAATAAGGCTCCCCATGCGACAAAAAGTATCTTTTAAAAGCGGCGATTTAGAACTTGCCGGCCAACTAGAACGCCCCGCCGGCGACATAAAGTTTTATGCGCTATTTGCACACTGCTTCACATGCGGAAAAGACATAGCAGCAGCCACACGTATAAGCCGTGCACTTACGCAACAAGGCATAGCCGTACTGCGTTTTGATTTTACGGGTTTAGGTAATAGCGATGGCGACTTTGCTAACAGTAACTTTTCATCAAACATTCAAGACTTAGTTTCAGCAGCTGATCATCTGCGTGAGCATTTTGCAGCGCCGCAATTACTTATTGGCCACAGTTTAGGCGGCGCTGCGGTACTTGCTGCTGCTGAGCACATTCCTGAAGTATCGGCTATTACAACCATTGGCGCGCCGTCAGATGCGCAGCACGTAGCCCATAACTTTGCAGCACACCTTGATGAAATTAACGCAGCCGGTGAAGCAAAGGTAAGCCTAGCAGGCCGCGAATTTACCATTAAAAAACAGTTTATAGACGATATAGCCAAGTACGATAAAAGCCACATTAGTAAACTTAAGCGCGCATTGTTAGTAATGCACTCCCCTATTGATGCAACGGTAAATATTAGCGAAGCCGAAAAAATTTACGCATCAGCTAAGCACCCTAAAAGCTTTATTAGCCTAGATAACGCCGATCACTTACTTACTAATAAAAACGATGCCGACTACGCTGCAGAAATTATTGCAACGTGGGCTAATCGCTACGTCAAGTATGACAAAACTAAATACGCCGCAAGCCTAACAGGTGGAAATGTACTTGTTGAAGAAAAAGACCATGTATTTACTCAGCACGTGAGCACTAAAGATCATACTTGGCTTGCAGATGAGCCAGTAAAGGTAGGCGGTAAAAACTTAGGCCCCGATCCGTATCATCACTTATTAGCGGGGCTTGGTGCTTGTACAGCAATGACACTACGTATGTACGCTTCACGTAAAAATTTAGCGCTAGAGCATGTTAAAGTAGAGCTTGATCACACTCGCGATTACAACAAGGATTGCGACGATTGTGAGCAAACCGGTAACCTTGAAGCCATTACCCGTAAAATCACTCTAGTCGGTGATTTAACACAAGAGCAGCGCCAGCGTTTACTCGAAATAGCCGACAAATGCCCAGTGCATAAAACACTACATAACAACCCTGTTATTGTAAGTGAACTGGTAGAGTAACTACCATAAAAGCAATATAGCGCAGCTAACACTGCGCTATGCTTAAACAAAACTAATTATTCGTTATCTAAAAATTCCCCTACCTCTTTACTCATTCTATCCACCAGCCATTTTGGTCCGCCATCGTACATATCGTTATGGCGAGATTTTTCTATTAGTGTTTGCTTAACAGGATAAACACCCTGCTCCTCAGCCGTTAATAATACATTCGCATCAGCTGGGTAATCACTACCGCGTAATGTAAGTACGCGAATGTTTTTATTACGAGGGATCAACATACGACGATGATCGAGCGTAATAATAGTGCTAACTTCGTTTGGATAAATAGAGCCGTATAACGCCGAAATATCACCGCCGTTTGAATGCCCAAATAAGGCGAGTTTTGTAAAGTCGTACGCTGGGTATTTATTCGATAGCTCATTAACTAAAAACTTAAGCGTTACTACGCCACGGTGCCAGTTTTCCATGCGAGTGGTTAAGTAAGGTTGCTCACGGTTTAGGTAAGGGTCGGTTTTTAGTTCATGTGCAACAGCTATTGTTAAATATCCGCGTTGATTAAACGCATTACTGGCAAACGTATACTTGTTATGACTAATACCATAGCCCGCATTGATAAACGCCACGGGGCACTTTGCTTGCTCTGTACACTTAGCATTGTTACTTGGTAATGTAATATTGATAGGAATAGTGCGATTGCGGCTTTTATCGGTTATAACGTCGTCGGTTGCATAGCTTGTAATGCTTATTATTGATGTAGTTAAGGTGAGTGCGCTTAACATAAAAAGCTTTTTAAGTGCTTTTTGCATATTTAAACTTATATAAATTATTGTTTTTAATTAAAAATAACTTTTACTTTATAGGTTTGCATTCTCTATTGTCAAACTATGCGATAATAGTCGCCATTGTTTTAATATATTTAGTAAAAGATCCAATAAATGAAATCATACAATAGCATTCAAGAACGTATAGAAATCCTAGAAGACAAGCTAACTGCAATACATGACGAAATAGAAACACTAAAAGCACCTGCTAAAAATAACAATGAACGTATTATTTTTAAGTTTATTGAAACAGGCAGCACTGGTAAAACGAAGGATTTTGTACGTGAGTTAGGTATTAAATCACCACGTGACGGTTTGTTTTCATCAGGTGACGTTACAAAACTAATTAAAGATGGCGCTGAAGATATTTCACCTGCGTTATTAGAAATCGCAAGACAGCTTGCCAGTGCACGTAATAAAAATGGCCCAAGCCGTTAATTACCCAGTCACGCAGTATCTAGAAGCCCAGCCAAGCTGTCGCTTCTAGATATGTAATTATATTAAACTAAATTAATCACATAGTTCTATATTAAGGCTGGTAAGCAAATTAAGTGCTTCGAAGCGATCAAACTTAGCATTCGCTAAGATATTATTATTCAAATCTATATTAAACGCTGTAGCACCTACAAAATCACATTTTGTTAAGTTAGTTTGAAAAAACTCACTATCGCGAAAATCTGTTCCTGTAAATTCACTACTGCTTAAATCAGCGTGTCTAAAATCAACATTTTTGGCAAAGCAGTGTGTTAGTTTGAGGGCTTTAAGAGATAATTCAAAAAAAAAGCTATTACTGAGCTCACAATAATTAAAACTCACCGGTGCGTTAATACTAAGCGCTGGCCAATCTACATCAGCCCATTGCAAACTATTTAATTTACAGTGGCTAAAACTTACATTTTCAAGCGAACTGTAGTTCCATTTAAGTGACGATAAATTACAGTTTTTAAAACTACATTCTATAAATCGGCAATTTTTAAACTGCCCCCCTGAAAAGTCGCAATCGATAAATATACATTCTTCAAACTCAGAGTTTTCAGTTAGCTGCTCTGCGTACTGCAAAGCATTAAATTGCTCATCAAAATACTGGTTATTGTTACTTAGCAACACAATTTACCTATTAGATTTAACCTGCGTAGCCATTATTTTTAGGTAAATCTTTTTTGAGTGCAAGTACTGCAATAAAAATCAAACCAAACAGTGGAAGTAGTGCCAAACAGCCACCCACAAACGCTAAAACACCCGGCATAGTACTTTTACGCTTACCTATTTTGTAGCTAATTACAGCAAAAATAGGAATACACAGCACAATAATAAAAACTAAAAACTCACCAAATAAGGTTGCATTGATCGACATAATAATTCCTTTTCATCTGTTCGGTTAAAATACACTCTACTTTAAATTTAACCACAAAAAAACCCTTAAGCATATAACTTAAGGGTTTTTAAATTTAGCTTAAAAGCTAAGCAAAAATTACTCTTCGCTTGATACTTCTTTTTCTACAACACTAATTGCAAGCTCAGCTAACGAATCAAGGTTAGGTTTGCTTGGCGCGTTGGTTAATAAACACGACGCTTGTGTTGTTTTAGGGAAAGCAATAACGTCACGAATGTTATCGGTACCACATAAAAGCATTGCTAAACGGTCAAGACCAAATGCTAAACCTGCATGTGGTGGTGTGCCGTATTTAAGTGCATCAAGTAAAAAGCCAAACTTGTCTTGTTGCTCTTGCTCGTTAATACCTAAAATTCTAAATGCAGTTTCTTGCATATCAGCATTATGAATACGTACCGAACCGCCACCCACTTCGTAGCCGTTTAATACCATGTCGTAGGCATCTGAAATTGCTGCTGCTGGGTTTGCTTCAAGCTCACTTGCAGTAATATCTTTTGGTGCAGTGAATGGATGATGCACAGCATGTAATGTGCCTTCGTCATCTTCTTCAAACATTGGAAAATCTACAACCCAAAGTGGTGCCCAGCTATTAAGGTTAGTGATTTCTAAATCAACACCAATCTTAACGCGCAGTGCGCCCATAGCTTCATTTACTGTGTTGCGCTTATCGGCACCGAATAAAATAATATCGCCAGACTGTGCATTAGTACGCTCAAGTAATTTAGTGATTACGTCTTCGCTTAAAAACTTAGCCACTGGTGATTGAACGCCTTCAGCGCCTGCAGTGTGGTCGTTTACTTTCATCCACGCCATGCCTTTAGCGCCGTAAATACCAATAAACTTAGTGTAATCGTCAAGTTGTTTACGAGAAAGCTTAGCGCCACCTGGTACTGTTAATACAGCAACACGGCCTTTTTCGTCGTTAGCCGGGCCTGAAAAAACATTAAACTCTACGTCTTTCACTAAATCAGCAATATCAACTAATTTCATTGGGTTACGTAAATCAGGCTTATCAGAACCGTAAAGGCTCATTGCCTCGCTGTAAGGCATGATTGGGAAATCGCCTAAATCAACGTTTAGCAGTGTTTGCCACATTTCGCGGATCATTTTTTCAGTCATACCACGTACTTGATCAGAGCTCATGAACGAGGTTTCTATATCTATTTGGGTAAATTCTGGTTGGCGATCGGCACGTAAATCTTCATCACGGAAACATTTAACAATTTGGTAGTAACGGTCAAAACCCGACATCATCAACAATTGCTTAAACAACTGCGGCGACTGTGGTAATGCGTAAAAGCTACCTTTATGAACACGGCTCGGTACTAAGTAATCGCGTGCGCCTTCTGGCGTTGCTTTAGTAAGTACAGGTGTTTCGATGTCTAAAAAGCCGTTTTCATCTAAAAAGCGACGAACAAAGCTGCTTGCTTTAGCACGTAATTTAATACGATCACTCATTTCTAAACGACGTAAATCTAAGTAACGGTACTTTAAACGACGCTCTTCTGAGTTTACTTGGTTAAAATCAAGTGGTAATGGCTCAGAGCGGTTAATAATATTAAGCTCTTTACCTAAAATTTCGATCTCTCCAGTTGCCATGTCTTTGTTTACTTGGCTGTCTGGGCGTGCGCGAACAACACCTTTTAACTGAACACAAAATTCTTGGCGAAGTGTATTAGCTGAACTCATTAATTCTTCAATGTCAGAATCGAATACAACTTGTACTAATCCTTCTCTATCGCGTAAATCGACAAAGATAAGTCCACCAAGGTCACGTCGTTTGTTGATCCAGCCACATAGTTCTACTTCTTGATCTACGTGAGTTTTATTTAGCTGTCCGCAATATATAGAGCGCATAGTTTTCCTGTCAGATAAAAGGCTTAAACGGTTAAAGTTATTTGTTTTAAGGCGTGTGATTTAAAAAACAGGTCACCACAATACAAATAAAGCCGTTAGCAATCTAAAAATAATCAAATTAAGCTCTGCATTATACTCAACTAACATTAAGATGCTAGGGCGTGTAAGGCTTTTACCCTTGAATTTACAGCAGCTCGTTTTGTTATTTGCTACACTATCGCCACTTTATAATAAGGCGCTAGTTTGTATGTTATATATTGGATGCCCGCAGTGGTCGAGCAACGCATGGAAAGGCAATTTATTTTCAAGCCAATGTAAAAACGCCGATATGCTTAGCCAATACGCGCAGCATTTTAATTCTGTTGAAGGCAATACCAGCTTTTACGCCGATCCATCGCCAAGCACCGTATTGCGCTGGGCAAATAGCGTACCCGACGATTTTAAATTTACTTTTAAGTTTAATCGTCGCTTTAGCCACGAACTACACCTTACTAATATACAAACTGAGCTTACTGATTGGCTTACCTTGTTCTCCCCTATTTTAGAAAAAACGGGGCAAATCATGCTGCAATTGCCAAAAGCCTTTGGCCCAAACGATTTACCCAAACTCGCACAGTTTATTAGCCTGTTACCAAAAGAGATTAATTACGGTGTAGAGGTACGTCATACTGCATTTTTCAAAAAAGGTGAAGCCGAAATAGCGCTTAATCAGCTATTAATAGCGAACAATATAAATCGCATATCTATGGATACGCGCGCACTATTTGCGGTAAAACCTACTACCGAAGCACTAATAGATGCACAGCAAAAAAAGCCACATTTACCAGTGCACGCTATTGCTACAGGCTCGCAGCCTATGGCGCGCTTTGTAATAGCCGATTTGCAAAACGACTATAAACCCTTTTATAAACCGTGGCTGAGCAAAGTAAAGCAATGGCTTGATGAAGGTAAAACACCCTATGTGTTTTTTCATACCGCCGATAACCGAGAAGCACCGTTATTAGCAAGGCAGTTTTGTAAAGACTTAGGTTATAATCACAAAGCATTAAACCCATTTACTGGCGAAAAAGAAGCCCACCAGCCGGCACTTTTTTAAATAATAAAATTAGAGAATATAAATGAGTGAATACGCACGTTACTTTACCGGCTACCCTGCAAACATTGTTGAGCAGATATTAAACCTAATCAACAACAACAAAGTATGCGACTACTTACTTAAAAAGTACCCGCAAGCCCACACCATTACCAGCGATAAGCTACTTTATAGCTACGCCACCGAGCTGAAAAAACAATATTTAAAAAATGCCCCACCGTTTGGTCGCGCTGCATTTAAAAAACAAGGCGACATGGTCACCAACGCACTTGGTACGCATACTTACCGTATGCAAGGTAAAACCCGTAAGCACGATTTAGCGATTAACAGTGATTTGCTGCGCGCTCCCGAGCCACTACTAAAAGCATTAGTAGTGCACGAACTCGCCCATTTTAAAGAAAAAGACCATAACAAAGGCTTTTACCAACTTTGCTGCCATATGGAACCGCAGTATCACCAATTGGAATTAGATTTAAGGATATTTTGTGTGGTAGTGGCGATGGGAGAGAATCCATATAGTTAAGTTGCAAGTAAAAGTGCACTATTCATCAAACAAAAAACGCGATATCAAATCGCGTTTTTATGGAGTCGTATCAACCTACTAAAAGCTGATAGCGAAGAGTTGATAGCTGAGCAAACGTTGGGTTTCGTTTCACTCAAACCAACCTACGTTAATAGGCTTAAAGCCCTAAGCCAGCCATAAAGTCGTCATCTGCATCGTCTTGCACAACGTCTTTAGCTTTTGCGCTTTCTTTTTCAGCTTTCTTTTTAGCTTCGTTTTCAATTATGTCATCTGGGTCTAGCGCTTCTGCAATATCAAAGTCGTGTAATTTAATAAACTCTGTTTTATCCATCGCTAATTCCAAGTAAAAGATATTTTGTTTACTTGTGGTGAATGTTACGCGACGGGCTTGCGGGCGATCCATCGTGGTATCTACCGATATTTGCACTTGCTTGTTAATGGCCATCATTTTTGGCTGGTTTTGCGTAATAGAAGTATGTAACTGCTCGCGCACTTTAGAAGTAAAGTCGCCGACAATTTGGTTCATCAACTCGCCTAGTACATTTGATACGTCGTCTGATAAATGGCTATGCGCTATTTCATTCTCAGGCATACCCATATTACGCATGTAATCGCCATAAATTTCCATCGCCGCTTGCGAGGTAAAGTTAGTAATTACAAGGCCGGTAAAACCGCCGTCAAATAAAACAAAGCAGCCGATATCTGGTCGCATACATGTACGCGTTATTTTTTGTACCATGGCAGAGTAACTAATACCGTTACCGCTGGCTGATGTAAGTACACCTGTAACCGAATGACAAAGGGTTGCTAATATATCGTCTGTGCTGATGACCTTACTTTTGCTCATTTAATCTTCTCTTTTATACTTATTATTCATAATTCTAGTCAAGCTACTGAATTTATCACTGACTATCCAGTATAAAATGTTAAAATAACTCTATTATTTACAAAGAGACTGCCTTCGTGACCATAAAAGACAGTATTTATGCCTCTGAGCAACAAGTAAAAGATTTTAGCTTTGACCAAAATGTAGTCGAAGTTTTTCCAGATATGATCCAGCGCTCTGTACCGGGCTATGCAACTATTGTTAGTACAATGGGTAAACTTGCCGGTGAATACGCACAAAGTAACTCAAATCTTTATGATTTAGGCTGCTCACTTGGCGCAGTAACGCTTAGCATGCGCCGTAATATTCGCACCGATAACTGCCATATAATAGCGGTAGATAACTCGCAAGCGATGGTTGAGCGTTGCAAAGTACATTTACAGGGTTTTAAATCAGAAGTCCCCGTTACTGTTACTTTAGGTGACATTAATGAGCTTGAGATTCAAAACGCCTCAGTTGTAGCAATGAACTTTACACTACAGTTTATTCCACATGCTCAGCGCCAAGCCGTGCTTGAAAAAATATACGCTAATTTAAAACCTGGCGGTGTATTACTGCTTAGCGAAAAAGTAAAAGCCGAAAACGAGCTATGCGATAATTTATTAATAGATTTGCACCACGACTTTAAACGTCACAATGGCTACTCTGAGCTTGAAATAAGCCAAAAGCGTACCGCCATCGAAAACGTTATGCGCCCAGATACACTCAGCGCTCATTTTACTCGCTTACAAGATATTGGTTTTAGCCAAACTCAAGTGTGGTATCAATGTTTTAATTTTTGCTCAATGGTAGCAATTAAATAAAGAGAGTGACTTATGTCTCAATGGTTTAACCAATTTTACGCATCTATTGCACAAAGCCCTCTTAGCCACTGGCTAGAAACCCTGCCGGCACAATTAAAACATTGGCAGTTAGAGGCAAGCCATGGCGATTTACCTAAATGGCAAAAAGTGCTTAAAAATTTGCCTGAAGTAAAAACTACGCATGTTGACGTATCTACCAAGGTAGAAATAGGCGCGCCAGGGGAGATGAGTGATGGCGAGCAAAAGCAAGCCATACATTTATTAAAACGTATGATGCCATGGCGCAAAGGCCCATTTAGTGTTCACGGTATTGAAATAGATACAGAATGGCGCAGCGATTGGAAGTGGGATCGCCTACTTCCTCATATTGAGCCATTAAAAGGCCGCACTGTTTTAGATATTGGTTGTGGCTCTGGTTATCATTTATGGCGTATGCGCGGTGAAGGCGCCGAGTTTGTAGTGGGTATTGATCCGTCTGATTTATTTTTATGTCAGTTTCAGGCTATTAAACACTACAACCCAGACGAAAACGTGCATTTACTGCCACTAGGCGTTGAGGCATTACCCGAGCTTAAAGCGTTTGATACGGTTTTTTCGATGGGCGTACTTTATCATCGTCGCTCACCTATCGACTTTTTAGCACAGTTAAAAGCACAGCTTCGCCCAGGCGGCGAACTTGTACTTGAAACACTGGTAATTGAAGGCGACGAAAACACGGTACTCGTTCCTACCGACCGCTACGCTAAAATGCGCAACGTGTGGTTTATTCCAAGTACTGCCGCTTTAAAACTGTGGATGGAACGTGTTGGCTTTAAAGATGTGCAAATAAAAGACTGCGCTATTACCACGCTTGAAGAGCAACGCAAAACCGATTGGATGGAAAACGAATCGTTAATCGACTTTTTAGATCCAAACGATACAAGTAAAACAATTGAAGGCTACCCTGCTCCACTTAGAGCAATATTAACCGCAAAAGCATAGCTGTTAATTTAACGCCTTTAATACTAAAAAAACGCCTACGGGCGTTTTTTTGTTTATTTAAACAACAGACAGCGGACAAGTGTCCTTGTTAATTATTTCAAAATTACATTTGCGCTAGCCGCGACCTTGCAATTGTTGTAAAATACGCGCGTTTCTAAGCAACCCAAAACAACTATTTTGAGGAAAACCTGTGAGCGAACAAAAACAGTCTCTAAGCTATAAAGACGCGGGCGTAGATATCGACGCTGGTAATGCACTTGTTGAGCGTATTAAAGGCGTAGTTAAAAAAACTCGTCGTCCTGAAGTAATGGGCGGAATTGGTGGTTTTGGCGCACTTTGCGAAATTCCTGAAGGCTACAAGCAACCGGTATTAGTTGCAGGCACAGACGGCGTTGGTACCAAACTACGTTTAGCAATCGACTTAAAAAAACACGATACGGTTGGTATTGATTTAGTTGCAATGTGTGTAAACGACTTAATTGTTCAAGGTGCTGAACCCCTGTTTTTTCTAGATTACTATGCAACTGGTAAGCTAGATATAGACACAGCAGCTGACGTAGTTACAGGTATTGGCAAAGGTTGTGAAATTTCAGGTTGTGCCCTAATTGGTGGCGAAACAGCTGAAATGCCAGGTATGTATGATGGTGAAGACTACGACATGGCAGGCTTTTGTACAGGCGTTGTAGAAAAATCAAAAATAATTGATGGCACAAAAGTAGCAGCAGGCGATCAGCTTATTGCACTTGCTTCAAGCGGTCCTCATTCAAATGGCTTCTCTTTAATTCGTAAAGTACTTGAAGTGTCAAACGCTGATACCAGCGCTGACTTTGAAGGTAAAACTTTGGGCGAAACTTTACTTGAGCCTACGCGTATTTACGTAAAACCTTTACTTGAGTTATTCAAAAACGTTGACGTACATGCGCTTTCGCATATTACTGGCGGCGGTTTTTGGGAAAACATTCCACGTGTATTACCCGCTTCAGCAAAAGCTGTAGTTAAAGGTGATAGCTGGCAGTGGCCACCAATTTTTAACTGGCTACAAGAAAACGGCAACATTACTACCCACGAAATGTACCGTACATTTAACTGTGGTGTAGGCATGGTTTTAGTTGTACCTGCAGACAAACTTGAGCAAAGCTTAACAATGCTAAAAGACTTGGGCGAAAACGCATGGCATCTTGGTGAAATTCAAGACGCAGTAGCTGGCGAAGAGCAAGTTGAAATTGTAGGTGGTGCTAAGTAATGGCACCGACTCGTCTAGTAGTTTTAATCTCAGGTAGTGGCTCTAATTTACAAGCCATCATAGATGCCTGCGAGCGTGGCGAGATAAACGGACATATAGCGGCTGTTATTAGTAATAAAGCAGACGCTTATGGCCTAGAGCGTGCAAAGCAAGCAGGTATTGCTACAAAAGTGCTCAGTCATAAAGATTTTGACTCGCGCGAAGCGTACGATGCGCAATTAATGAACGTTATCGACTCTTTTATGCCAAATCTAGTTGTATTAGCTGGGTTTATGCGTATTCTTACTCCTGGCTTAGTGCAAAAATATGTTGGAAAAATGTTGAACATTCATCCATCTTTGTTGCCTAAGTATCAGGGGCTGAATACCCACCAAAGAGCAATTGATGCAAAAGATGATGTTCATGGCGTAAGTGTTCACTTTGTTACTGAGGAATTAGACGGCGGTCCCGTTATTCTTCAGGCGCAAATACCTGTACTCAAGGATGATACAGCAGAGACATTAGCAAAACGCGTGCATGAGCAAGAGCATATAATTTATCCTTTGGTGGTCAAGTGGTTCAGTGAACACAGACTTACTATGGAAGCAGATTATGCAGTTCTTGACAAAAAACAACTCCCTGCACACGGCGCGCACTACCCACAATAAAAAAATAAGTGCCCTGTTGTTATGTGCGGGCGCTTTACTTCCAACTAGCCTAATTGCAGGCGAATTGACTCAGTATCAAGCTAACTACGATATTTTACGCAAAGGTAAAAATCATGGTGAGGCTGTTCGAGAGCTTAAAAAATTAAGCGAAGACAACTACGAACTTACTTATCACAGTAATATTGAGTGGATGATTTTCTCTGATTCTCGTGAAGAAACATCAAAGTTTACCTTTAAAGATGGCAAGGTTACCCCGCATCATTACAATATGATCCGCACCGGTACAGGCCCAGATAAAGATTATAAAATTGATTTTGATACAACAAACAAAGTAGTGACTAGCAGTGCTAGCGAATACCCACTTAAATGCGAATGGACTGATGACTTTCAGGATGCTATTTCGTACCAAGTGCAAGTGCGTGAAGGATTGAAAAAAGGCGAAACGAGCTTTTCATTCCCGCTTATTGATAAAAAAGGTAATCGCCGCGACTACAATTTTGAAGTATCTGGCACCGAGATGATTTCGTTGCCTATCGGTAATGTAGAAGCCATTAAAGTAAAGCGTTTATACGATAACGATAAACGCCAAGCAATTGCATGGTTTGCCCCTGAAATGGATTACATGCTGGTACGTATGTGGAAAGGCGAGAAAGGGATGGAACAGTTTGAAGTTCAAATGAACTCGTTTACTGTTACTCAACCAGTTTCGCCACCGGCGACCGTAGCTGATAAAAACGAAGCTACCGTCGAGGCGCTATAACACATAATTTAAACATAAAAAAAACGCGATTTTAATCGCGTTTTTTTATGTGAAATTTAAAGCTTTAGCGCTAAATTAGCTCACCCATTTTAAACAATGCAAACTCTCCTGGCTCCATTTTTTGCCAGCGCTCATCATTCGTCAAAGGCCTTGTGGCTATGACCGTTACTACATCGTTTGGTGTGGTCTCTTGTTGAAAATCAACCACCATGTCGGCATCAATCAATGTTGCTTTACCAAATGGCGCACGGCGCGTTATATAATGTAAGTTATTAGTGCAATACGCTAAAACAAACACCCCATCGGTCAATAACATATTAAACACGCCTTTTTCACGCAGCGTATGCGATAGCTTAGCCGCGTATCTAAAAACCGACGCCATATTAGATGGACGTTTTGGGTATTTTTCGCGAATTTTATCAAGTAACCAACAAAAAGCGAGTTCGCTATCGGTGTTACCTACTGGGCGATAGTACTCTGTTTTTAAATCATGATAATTAGATAATTGCCCGTTGTGTGCATAGGTGAGCTCGCGCCCCCACAGCTCTCGTGTAAACGGATGGGTGTTCTCAAGGCACACTCTCCCACGGTTACCTTGGCGAATATGGCTAATAACCGAGACACTTTTAATTGGGTATGCTTTAACGAGCTTTGCTATTTCAGATTGATAACTCGGCTCAGGATCTTTAAAGGTTCTACAGCCTTTACCTTCGTAAAACGTAATACCCCACCCATCTTTATGTGGGCCGGTATTTCCACCGCGCTCTAAAAGGCCTGAAAAACTAAAACAAATATCGGTAGGTACGTTGGCTGACATGCCAAGTAATTCACACATTAATAAAATAACCCTTAAAAACCATACATTAAAAATAAATAGCGTTATATTTTTACATTAGGCGTACACTAATTTACAGCCCACTATAATTACTATACTTACTTAAAAAGTGTCATTTTGCTATTAGATTTATTTATTTTTACGTTAACAATACTTGCAGCTAACGCTTTGACTATACAATAGTAATTAAGCGTTCCTCTGTCGGGTAATTAAATATCGTATTTAAGTTACTTTCTACTACAATTTAACATCGTTATGTACTTGAAAATTACTGTTACTAGCGCTACTCTAAGTGAGGTGGTCTGACCTCTATTAAGGAATAAAAATGACACTCATATTTACACTGGTTCTAATCGTGTTGCTTTGCACTGCGATTTACCACAGAGCAAGTTGGAACACAGCACTTGGTGTTTCGGCTATAACTTTATTAATTGGTACCTTTGCGGGTGCTTTTGGTTTAATTAGCTGGTTGATCTTTTTGATCATCGCGGTTCCTCTTTCTGTTACTGGCATTCGTCAGCAATATATTATCAAGCCAATTTTTGCTACGTTTAAAAAAGTAACGCCAAGCATGTCTGATACTGAAAAATCAGCTATTGACGCCGGCACAACGTGGTGGGAAGCTGATTTATTTTGTGGTAACCCAGATTGGAAAAAGCTTCACCAATACCCAGTTCCTAAACTTACTATTGAAGAGCAAGCCTTTGTTGATGGCCCTGTTGAAGTAGTTTGTAGCATGTTGGACGATTGGGAAGCTACGCACGAACTAACCGACCTTCCTCAAGATGTATGGCAATATCTAAAAGATAATAAATTCTTTGCCATGATCATCAAAAAAGAATATGGCGGTTTAGAGTTTTCTGCATTTGCACAGTCATGTGTACTTCAAAAACTAACAAGTAAATCAACATTACTTTCGTCAATTGTTGGTGTACCGAACTCTTTAGGCCCAGGTGAATTATTACAACACTATGGTACAAAAGAACAAAAAGATCATTACTTGCCGCGCCTAGCGAGCGGTCAAGAAATTCCATGTTTTGCATTAACGTCGCCAGAAGCGGGTTCTGATGCAAGCTCAATTCCAGACTACGGTGTGGTGTGTAAAGGGCAATGGAATGGTGAAGAAGTTGTGGGTGTTAGTTTAACGTGGAATAAGCGTTACATTACACTTGCCCCAGTTGCTACCGTACTTGGTCTTGCGTTTAAGTTACAAGATCCAGATGGCTTAATTGGCGACAATAAAGAGCCAGGCATTACCTGTGCACTTATTCCAACGGATACTCCTGGAGTTGAAATTGGTCGTCGACATTTCCCGCTTAACGTACCATTTCAAAATGGTCCTACTCGCGGTAAAGACATTTTTGTACCACTTGATTACATTATTGGTGGTCCAGATATGGCTGGTCAAGGCTGGCGTATGCTGGTTGAATGTTTATCGGTTGGTCGTGCAATTACATTGCCGTCAAACTCTGCCGGTGGCATTAAAATGATTGCTATTGCGACAGGTGCTTACAGCCGAATTCGTCGTCAGTTCCGTTTACCTATTGGTAAAATGGAAGGTGTTGAAGAGTCACTAGCTAAATTAGCAGGTTACGCTTACAGCTCTGATGCTGCGGTTAGTATGTCTACGGGTGCGGTTGATTTAGGCGAAAAGCCATCGGTTGTTTCTGCCATTATTAAATACCACCTTACAGAGCAAATGCGTGATGCAACTATTCATGCAATGGATGTACTTGGCGGTAAGGGCATCATGCTTGGGCCAAATAACTATTTAGGTCGTGGCTATCAAGGTGCACCTATTGCCATTACCGTTGAAGGTGCAAACATCTTGACCCGTAATATGATTATTTATGGTCAAGGTGCAATTCGCTGTCATCCATTTGTACTAACAGAGCTTGGTGCATGTGAAATAGAAGACCGCGAAGAAGCGCTTAATGTATTTGATAAAGCGCTAATGGGCCATATTGGTTTTACTATGTCGAACCTTGTGCGTACTAAGTGGCTTGCACTTACCGGTGCTCGTTTTACAAGTGTGCCGTACAACGACGAAACAGCTGAATTTTACCGTATAGCGTCACGTTTTAGTGCATCACTTGCTCTTATGTCTGACATTAGCATGGCAGTATTTGGTGGCTCACTAAAACGTAAAGAACGTATTTCTGCACGTTTAGGTGACTTACTTAGTTACTTATACTTAGTGTCTGCAACGCTTAAGCGTTACAACGACGAAGGCCGTAAAAAAGAAGATTTTGCGCTAGTAAAATGGAGTTGCCAAGATCACCTTTACCATTGCCAACGTGCACTTGCTGATTTAATTAATAACATGCCTTCGGCTCCACTACGCGCCGTGTTAAAAGTATTGTTATTCCCGTTTGGTCGCCCTGTTCGTAAACCAACTGACCAACTTGAGCATAAACTAGCACAACTACTACAAGTGCCTAGCGAAACGCGTAACCGTTTAGCAAGCTATGTATACTTAACAAATGAACCGCTTAACCTTGTAGGTCGTCAAGAGCAAACGCTTAAAGACGTCCTTGATGTTGAACCATTATTTGAAAGAGTATGTAAAGAAAAAGGCCTTAAACTGCCATTCTTCCAGCTTGATAAAGTAGCGCAAATGGGTCTTGAAGCCGGCATATTAAGCCAAGCAGAGGCTGATAAGCTAGCTGCTGTTGAGCAATCTCGCTTAGATGTTATTAACGTTGATGACTTTGACCCCGCAGATTTACTTGCAGGCAAAGCCGCGCGTAATAGCGTTAAAAAAGAAGCTGATGCCGCTTAATTAACTAAGTAAGCATTTGAATACTAAAAGCCAGCGCCTAATGCGCTGGCTTTTTTGTGTGTTTTTTACCAATTAGCTACTGCTTGAACTATAAATCCCACCACCACTTTAAAAAACTTACTTCCCAATCAGTAATAGAGCACATGCTTTGTAACACTTTATTATCTCATCTTTAAGCCCAAAACTTGCGTTTAAAAAACGTACGATCAACACTTGAAAACGCTAACTATATTCCAAGGACTGTATTAATGAATAAAACACTTAATTTTGGCGCACTGGCATGTGCAATCACACTTGCGTTGGCAGGCTGTAGCCAATCAAACAATACAACTGATATTGGTAATAAATCAACCATAAAAGCACAAACAGCTGAAACATACAGCGCTAAAACTTTCTTTGATACTACATCAATTATGGGCAATAGTTTTGCACCAAGCGGTGATAAAGTTTTAGTAAGTAGCGATGAAAGCGGCATATATAACCTGTATGAAATTGATATAAATACAGGCGATAAAACTCAACTCACCAATTTTAAAGACAGTACCTACCCTGTACGCTACTTCCCTAATGATGAACGCGCACTATTTACTAAAGATTCTGGCGGTAACGAGCGATACCACATTTATGTAAAACAACTTGATGGCTCAATAAAAGACTTAACACCGGGGGATGAAACACGAGCCAGCTTTGCTGGTTTTACAAAGGACGGCAGCCAATTTTTTATCACAAGTAATCAACGCGACGCCAAATTTATGGATTTATATAGCGTAGATAGTGACAACTATAAAGTGTCCTCGGTTTATCAAAATGAGCTCGGATTAGATGTCGGCGCCATTAGTCCTGATGGTCGCTTTATTGCTTTATCTAAAAATAATACGAATAAAGACAGTGATACTTACATTCTCGACACTTATAAAAAAACCCTCAAACCACAACTTATATCAAAGCACGACAATCCTGCACAATATACGCCTGAAACCTTCTCTGCTGATGGTAAATATTTATATTACTCTACAGACGCAAAAGGCGAGTTTTCGCAAGTGTGGCGCTATGAGTTAGCAACGGGCAGCCATAGTCCAGCTTTAGAAGATGACTGGGACGTGAATTTTATTTATTTTTCTAAATCTGGACGCTATCAAGTAAGTGGAGTAAATGCAGATGCCAGTACTAAAGTAACTATTTTAGATACTCGTACAGGTAAAAACGTAGCTATGCCCACCCTACCCAATGGTAATTTACGCAGTGTAAATTTCTCAAGTGACGAGAAAACCATGGCGTTTTATTTAAACTCTGACACATCCCCAAGCAATTTATTTGTATGGCAAGTGGGTGATATTAGCGCCAAGCAATTAACTAATTCACTTAGCAAAGAAATAAATCAAAATGACTTGGTAGAAAGTACAATTGTACGCTTTAAAAGTTTTGATGGGTTAGAGATACCAGGTGTTCTGTATAAGCCTAAACAAGCGAGTAGTACAAATAAAGTAGCAGCACTAATTTGGGTACATGGCGGCCCTGGTGGGCAAAGTCGCACTGGCTACAGTGCTGCGCAGCAACACTTAGTGAATCATGGCTATGCAATTTTTGCAGTTAATAATCGTGGTAGCTCAGGATATGGCAAAACCTTTTTTCACTTGGATGACAAAAAGCATGGCACTGATGACTTACAAGATATTGTGTACGGTAAAAAGCATCTTCAAAGCTTAGATTGGGTCGATAGTGACAAAATTGGCATTATGGGCGGTAGTTACGGCGGGTTTATGACTGCTGCTGCACTTGCTTTTGAGCCAGAAGAATTCAAAGTAGGTATTAATATTTTTGGGGTTACTAACTGGGTAAGAACGCTCAACTCTATTCCACCATGGTGGGAGAGTTTTAAAAAAGCCCTATACGATGAAATGGGCGACCCTGCAACAGACGGCGATCGCCATCGTGCTATATCACCTTTATTTCATGCTAAAAACATCACTAAACCTTTAATGGTAATACAAGGCGCTAACGATCCACGTGTACTACAGGTGGAAAGTGATGAGCTGGTTGCTGCTGTAAAAGCAAATGACGTACCAGTAGAGTATGTATTGTTTGATGATGAAGGCCACGGCTTTACTAAAAAAGAAAACCGTATCAGTGCTTCTAACGCTTATTTAAACTTTTTAGACACATACTTAAAGTAGCTATTTGGCTCACAAAGTAAAAATAAAAGGTCTGCGCTTGAATTAAAAAGTGCAGGCTTTTTTATACTGGCCTAAAACCCTATTCCTACTTCATCGGGGTCAGAGCTGATAGCTGATAGCTGATAGCTGATAGCCAAAGAGTGCTTTATTAAATTATTTAATCAAGGATTTTATAAACTTGTTATTGAGGAAATAACAAGTGGCGGAGTGGACGGGACTCGAACCCGCGACCCCCGGCGTGACAGGCCGGTATTCTAACCAACTGAACTACCACTCCGCAGTGGTATGTGCATGGGGTAATGCACTTACTAATTTTAATCATGATATCAAATGGCGGAGTGGACGGGACTCGAACCCGCGACCCCCGGCGTGACAGGCCGGTATTCTAACCAACTGAACTACCACTCCGCAGAGATATCATTATACTTGTTATTACTTAATTTGTTGGCGGAGTGGACGGGACTCGAACCCGCGACCCCCGGCGTGACAGGCCGGTATTCTAACCAACTGAACTACCACTCCAGCATACAAATTTTGTAATATAACATTGTTTAAATAGTTGGCGGAGTGGACGGGACTCGAACCCGCGACCCCCGGCGTGACAGGCCGGTATTCTAACCAACTGAACTACCACTCCAGCATACAAATTTTGTAATATAACATTGTTTAAATAGTTGGCGGAGTGGACGGGACTCGAACCCGCGACCCCCGGCGTGACAGGCCGGTATTCTAACCAACTGAACTACCACTCCAGCGCATATTTAAACTGTTATTTTTTCTTATTGGCGGAGTGGACGGGACTCGAACCCGCGACCCCCGGCGTGACAGGCCGGTATTCTAACCAACTGAACTACCACTCCAGCGCATATTTAAACTGTTATTTTTTCTTATTGGCGGAGTGGACGGGACTCGAACCCGCGACCCCCGGCGTGACAGGCCGGTATTCTAACCAACTGAACTACCACTCCATAATAAGAATATGTTTTACAACCATACGTTGTATAAGTGTTGGCGGAGTGGACGGGACTCGAACCCGCGACCCCCGGCGTGACAGGCCGGTATTCTAACCAACTGAACTACCACTCCAGCTTTTACTTACAAGTTTTACGAAAATGGCGGAGTGGACGGGACTCGAACCCGCGACCCCCGGCGTGACAGGCCGGTATTCTAACCAACTGAACTACCACTCCATATTTCCGTTGCTGTTTAGGTCTCCCTGACAGCGGCGTGAATAATACGAACCAACCCCTATTTCGTCAAGGGCTTTTTTGTTTTTTTATAGGTTTTTTAGTCATCTGTCATCGAAAGGTTTAAAATTTCACCTGATCTGTCATTTTTTGAGCCATTTTTACCGCCTTGATTTTTTTCTATGTCGGCAACATCACCCTCACTTGCTTTCTTTTTCTTTAAAAAAGGTAGCTTCACTTTAAATTTAATCGGTTTTTTCTGCACAAAAATACGAATTGCTAACCAACCTAGTAATAAAATGAGCGTATTGCAGCCTACAATTAAACTAATAATTGTAGATGTGGCCATTTTTTCTTCAACAGGCTTACTCTCAATCATTTTATCTGGGGTAATAATCGTTGCCGGATCAATTTCGGGCACCGCTTCTATGGGTCGTTCTATCTCAAATTTATACGTTGGTAGCGTTGCCATAAATTCGCGGCCATTAATATTCGTGCCAAAAACAGACAGCTCAACACTATATCTACCCCAATCATAATTTTTAACACTAAGTTGGCGTGAGTCTTTAGCTGCTGCATCTATGGTAAACATTTGCTCTTCGTTATTAGGGTAATAAATTTTTCCCTGGATGATGACTGTTTCTGGCTTAACAATACTTGGGTCTATATTTATAGTTAGTAAATGATCGTCAGTGTCTTGCTCTGCTAACGCGACCTCGGTTAAAAAAGGCGGTTCGTGCACTTCTATTGTATTTTGCACAATACGGCGCTGTAGCAGCGGAGTTGCAACGTAAAGCTCTGGTGTCCATTCACCCGCAGGAAAATCTAAAGTAAACTCGCCGGTAAATACACCATCTTTAGGGCGCTCATCAAATCCGCGTCCATCGTCTTTAAATTCAGCGACTTCTTGAATGCCTGCGCCAAAGTTAGCAAAGTTTTCATTGTTGGTGCTTACAAAGTCAACATTAAGACTAACAACATCTCTAAATAGGGTTGTATTAATTGGCTCACCGTCATTGAGTATTTTGCCAGTGATTTTTATTGTCTCCCCTCTAAACAACATTGAAGGAAGAGGCTCTGCCTCAAGAGATATTTCGCCTAATACAACTATTCGGCTGTCGGGCAAAATACTGCCTATAACTTGCCAAGGACCTGCCATTGGTTTTTTTATGGTGACTAAATCGTAGCTGAGTTCGTCAAACCAATCTAAATTAGGGTTTTTGACTGAGTCAGTAGCAAAGTACTTACTGCCATCGGGCCTGACTAAAATAACTGCAGGTGCGCCTGACTTTCTAAAAAAGAGCAGTGTTATTTCATCAATTTTGCTATCTATGCGAAAACGATTATCAAGTAAAGGGATCTCATTTTGATGCCCATCGCGCTTGAGCACTTCTACTTGTTTTACGCCATATGCATTGCCAGTAAATAAACTAGCTGCACATAACGCTGTTACAAAATACATCGTTTTCATTAAATCGCCTTATTCAGCGCGCCATATACATTGGCCGCCTTCTTTGTTTACAAGATCTAATCGTGCTTCGTGTGCGCTTTGCTCAGCGTCGCTTGCTCGCAGAACAACTAATGGGGCTCTATCACTATTTAAACGCTTTATACCGCCCTTCTGTTGCTCGCTGCCATCATCTTTATTTTGATTCAAATTTAGCTTTGTTTGACCGCCCGTCATGGCAAGGTAAACATCGGCTAAAATCTCAGAATCCAGTAGCGCGCCGTGAAGCGTTCGTTTACCGTTATCTACATCGTAGCGACGACATAATGCATCAAGATTGTTCTTTTGACCTGGATGCAAGTCACGCGCCATTTTAAGCGTGTCGAGAACTTGACAAAAAGTATCTGTTTTAGGGAAGCCCTGATTAAGTAGCGCAAATTCGTTATCCATGTGGCCAATATCGAACGGCGCGTTATGAATAACTAACTCTGCCCCTTCAATATAGTCGAAAAACTCTTGGGCAATTTGATGAAACAACGGTTTATCACGTAAAAACTCATTAGTGATACCGTGAACGTCGATTGCTTCTTCTTCGCTTGGGCGTTGTGGGTTTATATAAACGTGAAAGTTATTGCCTGTTAAACGGCGATTTACTAACTCCACACACCCAATTTCTATAATACGGTGCCCTTGTTTAGGGTCGATGCCGGTGGTTTCTGTATCTAAAACTATTTGTCTACGTGCCATATCGAATTTAGCCTGATTCTGGTATCTTTCTATAATCACTTTATTGTACATAAGATCAAGGTAAAACAGTGCAAAAAACCGTAGAGATTTACACCGATGGCTCATGTTTAGGTAATCCAGGCCCCGGCGGTTATGGTATTTTTATGATTTATAACGGCCACGAAAAAGAAATGAGCCAAGGTTATAAACTCACAACGAATAACCGAATGGAAATGCTCGCGGCCATTGTAGCCCTAGAATCACTCACTCGAGAATGCGAAGTAAACCTAACAACCGATAGCCAATATGTTAAGCAAGGCATTGAATCGTGGATCACTAACTGGAAAAAACGTGGCTGGTTAACATCAGCTAAAAAGCCGGTTAAAAACGTCGATTTATGGAAACGCCTAGATAAAGCCTGTAGCGAGCACAATGTGACCTGGAAATGGGTTAAAGGGCATAGCGGCCATAAGTACAACGAAATAGTTGACGATTTAGCACGCGATGCCGCTGGCAGTAAAGATTTACTAGAAGATGTAGGCTATCAGCCTTAACGATTATTTTCTTGGTCGCACGTTTTGTAATGCTGCTTAGAGGTTTGTCTAAGCCCTGCCCCTTTTACTGGTGCAAACTGCGGCCTTGCATGCCACTTAGGTTTTATTGGCGTAAGTGGCGCAACCCTTTTTCGTGCCACCAGCATATAAACACTGCCCATCGGTTTTAAATACTGCTTAGCAAAGGTACGCCAAAACTCAAATCTTGATAGCCTATTACCTCTTGCTAATGATGAATAAATAAAACGTTCATCACTTACAATTTCAAAACCAAGTAAGTTTAACCAGTCTTTAACTCGCGCGGGTGTAAAAAAGCGCCCTGTCCACGGTAATTTCTGACCACTAAAGGGCAACATTTGTGCAAGTCCGCACAAACTAAACGGATTAAAGCCAGTCACTACTATATAGCCACCCGGAATGAGCGTGCGATGCGCTTCGCGTAAAATATGGTGTGGGTCTGAATGATACTCTAAGCAGTGACTTAGTATGCAGGCATCAATACTGTGTTCGTAAAATGGCAATTCATCTATGTCAGCCACTACGCCTGTATAAGGCCCAGGCTCTGCAACACACACTTGATGTTTAATCGTACTTATACTTGTGTTTAATTCACCACTTAAATTACCCAATTTAAGCATATGATAGCCAAACATACGCGGCAGCCATTGCTCCATCTTTCGTTCGATGTCTGTGCGCAAATAATCCCCATGAGGAAACTGCTGCCACGACAGTGGTTTGGGTCCTTCTTGAAAACTAAGGGCTGGTTTCATTTTTTGAGCTCGTTATACTATGCGTTAACTGTCACTTTATAGAGCAATTTACCATGGTGCAAGTCAAAGCAATTAAAGCCTTTTCTGATAATTACATTTGGTGTTTAACTACCGATAATAGTAACCAAGCATGGGTAGTCGATCCTGGCCAAGCACAGAACGTATTAACGCATTTAGCTGAGCATAACCTAACGCTCGGAGGTATTTTAATTACGCATCATCACTACGATCATACCGATGGCGTAGCTGCATTAGTTGACGCTTATCCAAATATATTGGTTTATGGCCCTGCTAATAGCCCATTTAAAGGTATCACTCATTCACTTACTGATGGTCAGAGCATTAACGTACTTAATGTAAACTTTACTATTTTAGCAACTCCTGGGCACACGCTTGATCATATTTGTTATACAAATGATGAACTTGCTTTTACAGGCGATACATTGTTTAGCGGTGGCTGTGGGCGCTTATTTGAAGGCACGCCGGAGCAAATGTGGAAATCTTTTAATAAACTAAGAGAGCTGCCTGCAAGCTGTGTTGTGTATTGCACTCACGAATACACACAAGCTAACCTTGCTTTTGCAAAAGCAGTTGAACCACGTAATCCTGAGTTACTCGCGTACAGTAAAAAAGTAGATGAATTACGCAGTAATGATCAAATCTCATTACCTACCTCTATTGGACAAGAGCTAAAAATAAATCCATTTATGCGTAGCGACTTGCCAACCATTACAGAACTAGTCCCAGAAGAATTCATCTCGGTTACAAAAAACAATGAACCTTGGGGAAACTTTGCTAGTCTGAGACAGTTCAAAGACAATTTTTAAGACATAGGTTTAAAAATCAATTAGAATCATTAACTTAAATTAAAGTGATGATTCTATCCCTGCGTTTAAAAAAGTCATTAAGTGGCAATGTTAACTCATAACAGGTAGTATTCGCCGAGTTTTTTACCCGATGTATTGGTATTTATGAATAAATCTTCCCTATTAGTAGCCTTGGCGTTAGCGCTAAGTGGTTGTCAAACTATGACAACTCTAGACTCAGATTCTCAAGTCGCCACGCAAGCAAATCAACAACTCGAAGGCGCAAGTCCAAACGACATTAACAATGCATTGATGGTAAACGCACAATATCAACAAGTTGACCCTGAGGAGCAAGAAGCCCCTGTATTTGACGATGTATGGGAGCGAATTCGCTACCAACTTTCTATCGAAATACCACAAAACCGCCCTGTTGTTACCGAGCGTAATTATTACGCTCGCCACCAAAGTTACTTAGATCGTATTTCTAAACGTGCAGAACCTTACTTACACTTTATTGTTGAAGAAGTAGAAAAACGCGAAATGCCAATAGAAATTGCCCTACTCCCTATTGTAGAAAGCGCATTTGACCCATTTGGTTATTCTAATCGCAGCGCATCGGGAATTTGGCAATTTATGCCAGCAACCGGTGAGCGATTCGATTTAAAACAAAACTGGTGGTATGACGGTCGTCGCGACATAGTGCAGTCGACTCGTGCAGCACTTGATTACTTGTCGTATTTACATAAAACACTTGACGGCGATTGGCTAAATGCAATTGCGGCTTACAACTCAGGTGAAGGGCGTTTAATGCGCGCGATTAAAAATAATCGTAAAAAGCATTTACCTACAGATTTTTGGTCTCTTGATTTACCAAGCGAAACAACAGCCTACGTACCAAAGTTATTAGCGCTTGCCGATTTATTAAAGCGCTCAGATGACTTTAACGTTACATGGCAACCAGTAATTAATGCACAAGTGGTTGAAGTGGTTGATGTAGGCTCTCAAATAGATTTAGCGCTTGCCGCTGACATGGCTGATATGACGCTTACAGAGCTATACAGATTAAACCCTGGTTTTAACCGCTGGGCAACTGATCCTAACGGACCACACTCTTTATTATTGCCCGTTGACAAAGCAGAGCAATTTAGCCAAAAACTAGCCAACACCGATGTTAAAAACAGATTACGCTGGCAACGTTATATTGTGGCTCGAGGTGACAGCTTATCAGTAATTGCCAAAAAGTTTACAACTAGCTCAAGTGCAATCCGATCGCTTAATAAACTCAAATCAAATACGATTAATGTAGGCCAAGAATTATTAGTCCCCCTTACTGATGGCGCTATAAATAGTGAACATTTACCAAAGCAGATGCGTTTAGCTGCTAATAAAGCAACTCACACGAAGCTTTCGCACACAGTTAAAAGTGGCGATACGTTATGGGACATTAGCCGTGAATATGACGTAACTATGGATGAGTTAGCTAAATGGAATAAGCTAAAGAAAAACTCTGTATTGCGCCTAAATCAAAAACTAACGGTTTATAAATCAGCTAATAAACCGCAAGCGACGGCAAGTACCAACCGTACTATTACGTATAAAGTACGCCGAGGTGATTCACTAGCACGTATTGCGTCTAAGTTTAATCTAAGCGTTAACGAAATTATTAAGTGGAATAATTTAGCAGGTCAAAAATACTTACAACCTGGCCAAAAGCTAAAACTTAAAGTAGATGTTAGAAGTAGTTAATTTATAAAGCTATAAAAACAAAAAGGAGCGCATGCGCTCCTTTTTAGTGTGTACTGAATATGGGTTAGCTTAAAAAACTGTTAAAGCTTGTAGCTTAAGCCTAGGAATAAGCGTGGGCCGTAGTCATTAACTTCGCCTAGGTTACCTTCAACAAAGAAGTCTTGTGATTTAGGTGCACTGAACAAGTTAATTGCTTCTGCTTTAACTCTAAAGTGCTCATCAATTTTGTATGATGCGCGCATTTCCCATACACCTACAGCATCAACATAGCGTAAGCGTGTGCCGTTGCTTGTATAAGGTTGGAAATACTCGCTGCGATATTTGTAAATAACCGCCGTGTCAAATCCACCAATTTGGTAATACAACTGGCTGCTAAATACGTGCTTTGAGAAACCAGGTACTGAAGCCGACTCAATAATACCGTCAGTTAATTGTGTAGTATTACCATCTACGTCAGTCTCAAACGTATCGCCGTATAAGCTATCTTGGAACTCAAAATCAGTGTCTGCATAGTTGTAACCAAATTTCATACCGATGCCATTATCCCAGCGGTAAGAAAATGAAGCTTCAAGACCTAATATTTCACTGTCTTCATCTGATGTAACAGAGTTAGTAATTGGTAATGAAACAGTTTCACCGGCAACAGTAAAATCTTCAATTACTGTTTGTTGTTGAAAACCACCGTTGAACTGTTTGTAGTATAAGCTTAACGCTAAGATTGAATCTTCGTTAGGGTACCATTCAAACGCAGCATCGTAGTTCCACGACATAAGCGGTTGAGTGTCCGGGTTACCAGAGCCATTTACACCCACTAATAAATCGCTAATTGATGTTGCTGTACCTTCTGTATCTTCTTGGAATGTACGGCTGTAACCTAAATCAGATGGATCTGCGCGTGACATACCACGGTATATACCTGCACGGAATAAAATATCTTCACTGTAGTCAATAACTAGGTTAAAACTTGGTAAATACTTAGTGTAATCACCACCGCTTTTTATTTTATCCAATGAACCATTATCAGATTCAACCAGAGAAAGTACACCGGTGTCGCTTGTTACTACGTCAAAGCTATTTCTAAAACCAATCGAAGTTACTTCTGTGTCTACAATACGAAGACCAAAGTTACCGCGAATGAATTTACCAAACATTTCAGTATCGTAGTTAGCCATTAAGTACACTGATGTTGTTTTTTCTGTTACATCGATTGTACCTGCATTTTCATATTCAACTTCTGGGTAAGCAAACACACCATCAGCGTTAGAACCAGCTACAGCTTGTGAGAAACATACGTTGTCGTATGTAGCCCATGATGAACCTGTACCGCTATCTACAACGTTACCGTCACTATCAACACTTGTTACGATATCGCCATCAGATACACTTGATAAAAAGCCTGATTCAGGGAAATCGATTTGACAACCTTGTAATACGTCAAGCGCTTCAGTACCAGAGTCTAGTGTGTATTCATTTCGTGAACCGTTACCTTGGCTACCACCATACTGTAGGAAGGTCATTTCAGATGTTCTAATACCACCTTGAATACTGGTGAAAACATTGCCATCTAAGGTATAGTCAAAATCTAGTCGCGCTGAGATAACTTCGTTTTCACGAACATTTTCACGGTCAAGTCGTGTTCTTAGGCTATCTGTAAAGTTTGAAATATCTGTTACGTCAAAGTCTGTCAGTGTGAAATGAGGGATCTCATCGCCCATATCCCAAGAAAAGAAATTACGACCTGATGTTCTACCACGGTTAGATATTTGAAGTTCTTCGCGTTCTGTTTTTGAATACGCTAAATCTAAGTCAACAGTTAATCTATCGGTAACTGTATGTTCTATATTTATGCCGTAACCTTGGTAGTTTTCTTCACGAGAAAATTGCTCACCTGCAGATTCAATTCGCTCTTCGCCTTCCCAATGAAGGATACCGCCAACATCATTAGTAACAAGTGTTGGACCGGTTACGCCTGGTGTTGCACGTTTTTGTAAAAAGATTAAATCGTGGCGTGCTTCTTTTTGTGTTCTATCTGAAATTTGTGCATCAAAGTTAACATCCCAATCAGCTGAAGGTTGGTATTGCAGTGCAAAAAACATTGCATCACGTTCATCTGATGTCTCGTTTTGACGGTAGCTTCGGCTACTGCCAGTCCAAGCATAAGGAGTCCCATCACTTACTGCTTTACCTGTATCAGGATCAATTTTTGTATCGTAACCTTGATTTTTACTGCCGCTTACTTGATCTTCACAGTCACCTGCGCTACTGCGGTAAAAGCCTTCATTGGTATTATTAGGATCGTTTAAACACGCCCACAATGAAGAACCTGATGGGCTAGAGCTTCTGTATTCAGCTTCTGGTTGGCTGATATCTTGGCGCTGTACACCAAAAGACACACCAACGGCTTGGCCGTTATCAAATTCAAACTGGTCTACATAACTAAACGTGCCACGGTAACCCGCGTCACTTTGAAGTGAGTTATCTACATTACCTTCATCAGGGTTGTAGTTTAATTTAACTTCAGCTGATACACGTTGCTTGCCAAAATCAAGTGGAGTTATAGTTTCAAGTGCAATAACACCTGCAACACCACCTTCAATCATTGACGCATCTTGCGTTTTATAAATTGCTACTTTTTTTACAAGTTCAGACGGAAACTGCGAAAAGTTAACTGAGCGGTCACCACTACCATTAGTCGCTTCACGACCATTGATATGCGTTGCACTTAAAAATGGACCAAGACCACGAATAGTGATTTCTGTTGCACCACCGTTTTCACGGTGAGATGCAGCACCTGTAATTGATTCCAGTGCTTCACCGATAGACAGTGCTGGTAAATCACCAATATCTTCAGATGACAGGCCATCAACTACCGTTGTTGCTTCACGTTTAATTGCTATTTGGTCTTGAATCGTTCTACGTGTACCTGTAACACTAATTATTTCAACGTCTTCTTCAACTTCTGTCGCTTTTCCCTGATCTTCCTGTGCGCTTGCTGTAAATACGCAAGAACTTGCCATACCTGCGATGACCGCTGTTCTTACCCATTTTGCAACTGGGCGCATTGCAAACTGCCCTGTTGTAGAATTATTACTATCTAGTGACTTCAACGACATTTGAATTCTCCGCTGGTTGTTGTTGTGTGATTTTAGTGTGTTAGCTTGTTATGCTTATGTATATTTTATGTGACCTTTGACGTTAATATACTTAAACGCAGCACGATGATCAACCAATTTGACGTTTTAATATTACCATAAGGTATACCAATTTTAACTTAGTGGCATTACCAGTAGGTCAGGCAGGTTTTTTACTAGAATATAAACCGCTCTAAACTAGTTTATAAATGGGTAATGTAGGTTGAGAAAAGTGTGGTGATTATTAATGAATAATAAAAAAGCCCCAAATTTGGGGCTTTTAAAAGTTAACTGATTAATTGGTTATTTAATCGTTTTGTATTTTCCATGTAGATCCAACACCGACTTCAGATGATTGAATATAATGAAGACCTTTAGCACCCGCCTCTGCCTGAAGGCCTGCAGGGTCAGTTTCTAATAACGTACTTGTTGCTGTAACGTACTCAAGTACTTCTTTGCCATTAGTTGCTGGGTCTTGGTCAATTGCACCATCAGTATCGAATGCGCCATTACCATTTAGTTTTCTAATTTCAACCCAGTCACCGCTTGCATCGCCTGATACTCGACTATCCATGTAACCAAAGTTATTACTTAGCACCGAACTATCATGATTAATTAAGTCACAGTCATATTCAAAAGCATGGTCACTATCAAGTGTATTTGGGTAAAATAGGCCTTGAGTTGTAGCACTGCTGTTTATTGTATCTTCGTCTGTTTGATCGCCTAAACCGTTTGCAATTAAATTTCCATTAAAGTTGATAACAAACGCATTTTTGGTTAGGCCGTATAGCACCGGCGCATTCGCTGCGGTTAACTCATCACAATCACTTGTTGGTGCTTTAGAGCCTATTTCTGTACTAAATACAATAGGTTGCTGCGAGTTTAAAACCGTATTGTTTGTTACATTTAGTGTAAAGTCTCCGGCACTATCAAGCACTGCCTGATTACCTGAATTTGGTACACCACCATCATCTTGCGAAAATGGGTTAGCTGTAAATACAATACCGCCCGCTTCTTTATTACCAGAACGAATACCTGCAATGTAGTTGTTACTTACGGTGTGACCAAGTGGTGTAATTAATATACCTGCAGGTCTATCGCTTGAGCTTGCAATATCTGTAGTACGAATAATAATGTTGTCTGTAACACTATTAAATCCACCATCTTCTAATGAAATACCCCCATTAGGATTTACAATTGTATTGCCTTTGATGGTTGCACCAGAAGTTTGTACTCGAATTAAACGACGACCCGTTACAAAGTTTTCTACGCGGTTATACTGAATAGTAAAGTTTGCATCATCAGCTGCACCGCTACCCGTTGTACTACCTGCATTAATTAAATATAAACTTGATTGCCCAAAGTTTGGGTTATTACTGTCGCTAAATAAATTATATTGAATAACGTGATCAGAGCTTGATGACGATATTTTAATCACGGACCCTTTTTCAGCCACATTTCGATTAGAAAATGTATTTCGCTCAACTAATGCGCTTTGACCTTTTATCATCAGCCAATGGTATTCAGAGTTATTGAGTGTAGCTTCTTCTCCATCCATCGTGTTTTGCGAAAAAGTAAAGTTATCCCCTTCTGAGTAAATAACAGCACCTTCTTCGGTTTCACAAAATGCACCCGCTTTAGTATCTATATTCTTAAAGGTAAGCCCTGTTAATCCAGCGCCATCTACTCCAGCAGCTACATGCACACATACTTCACCGCTAAGTACAGGAGTTTGACCTTCTACAGCGCGAAGCGTTACTGCACTGGTTAATAAAACTGCGTCCATATCAGCATAAACACCGGTGTTTAAGCCAATAACATCACCATCAGCTAAACCACCACTTATAGCACCAAGGAGTGCTTCAGGGTTACTAACTAATTGTGTGTAAACTAATGTATCAAGTGAGTTTGTAACCTCACTCGCAAAACCATCGTTATCTGTATACGTAGCTTTTACCGACATTATTGAGCCAGCGTAAGCAGAAGGTGTAAATGTTTTACTATTACTGTCGGCTACTTCAACGCCATCAGCAGACCAAGTATAAGTAACGTTTGCCTCCTCAACACCGTTGTTATCAGTTATCTCAGCGGTTAACTCGCCACTTGTTAAATAAGGCGCTACGCCCATAATGGCGACGCTACCGGCTTCGTCAACCGCAACAGCAGAAACAGCAATTGTTTCCTCTGATGTATTATCCTCGATAAATCCATTATCATCTGTGTAAGCAACTTGAACACTTATCTTTTGACCTAAAAGTGATGCATCAACTGTAAAGGTGCTTTGTGTTGCGCCATCTATCTCTTGTGCGTCAGCAAGCCATTGGTAAGTAATATCTCCTGTTGCCCCGTCGGTATCAGCAACTTCTGCTGTTAATATATTACCAACGGTTGGCGTGCCACTAATTGTAACTTCGCCTTCTGAGTTTCTTCGTGCTACAACCTCTGTACCCGTTGAAGTCACAGACTCGTTAAACCCACGGCTATCTTCAAAAGATGCACTAACTGTTATAACTGTACCAAACTGTGCGTCTGTTAACGTGAGCGTTGAAAGTGCTTCATCTGCAATCTCTATGTCATCAGCAAACCATTTATAAGTTACTGTATCGCCATCAAAGCCATTTTCGTCAGCTACATTGGCTGTTAGTTGCGAACCAACTAGAGCGTCGCCCGTAATAGTTAAACTTGCAGGGAATGCGATTGCGGCAACATCTGAGGTTGGATCTGTAATATGCGATTCATTAATACCGCCATCATCGGTATAAAGCCCTTGAACTGTAATTGGTAACCCTATCTGATCGTCAGTCAGTGTAAACGAAGCGCTATTTGCACCTGTAATTGCCTCACCATCTGCATACCAATAGTAAGTCACGTCACCTGAGATACCATCAGGGTCACTAACTTCAGCTGTTAATGTTTGTCCGCTTGTAACCGTTCCACTAAGAGCAATAGAGCCCAAGTTGTTGTCATTGTTGTTTGAGTTTGTGTCACAACCAACTATTGCAGCTGCAATAGCGCATAGCGCAAAATGTTTTAATTTCATGGTGGCTCTATTCTCCAAATTTATGGTTTTAATATTTGGTTATCTATTGTGTGTGTTACCAAATAAATCATGTGTTTATTACCAAATTCATTTAAATTGCAAATAAATTGTTAACCAACTTGGTAATATAACCATAATAAATAACTTTTTCCACTACATCCACCCAATTAAACAACAACAAATAAACATAAAGTTAACCCTGCACTGTTATCGCAGGTCAAAAATTGAATTCAATCATGCACAATTACTGCGAAAATACATAACCTTAGAGTAAAAAATTGGTTTTACATGGTGTTGAGTAAATCAGATTTATTTAATATATATGAAGTATTCTTATTTGAAGACTATAAGAAAATTAAGAAATGAAGTGAGTTTGTATAAAAAGGATTATTTACAGAGAGAATGAAAAATAAGGGTAAAAAAGGGGCTATTTTCTTGCCCCTTTTTTATTAAGTACTGGTTTATAAAATAGCGTTATTATAAAACTCTACAGGCTCATTTGAGCCCAAAGCAACCGGCACACGTTGATGCAAACTAGTTGGTGCAATATCTAAAATTCGCGCTCCTCTAGAGGTTGCTTTACCACCTGCGTTTTCAACTAAAAGTGCTAACGGGTTTGCTTCGTAAAGTAGTCTGATTTTTCCGTTATCATTACCGGTACGTTTATCTTGTGGATACAAAAATAAGCCACCTCGGCATAAAATACGATGAACGTCCCCTACCATAGCTGCATTCCAACGCATTGAGCTTTTTTCAAAGCTTTCACAGGTGTAAAGCAATTTATCAAAATACACTTGTGTCGGTTCGTCCCAATAACGGTAGTTAGCCATATTAACGGCAAATTCACGACTCTGCTCTGGCACACTTAACTGCTTATTTGTCAGTAGATAACCGCCATGCGTTGAATCTAATGTATAACAACGCGTTGGACCGCCAGTGCTCATTACAAGTAATGATGAAGGGCCGTATAACACATAGCCTGCACATACTTGATTTACACCAGGCTGACTAAATTGCTCGTCGCTGTCGAAGGCAACATCATCACGGGCTAAGTAAATAGTAAATATAGTGCCTATTTGCCCATTAACATCAATATTAGAAGAGCCATCTAGTGGGTCAAAAGCAACAATAAACTTACCTTCAGGATGGCCACCTACTGCATGTTCTTCTTCCTCTGATGCAACTGTGCGTACGCTGCTGTCGTCAAGTAGTATGTCTTTAAGCAGTTGGTTTGCAATTACATCCAACTTTTTTTGCACTTCACCCTGAATATTTTCGTTAAGCGTTGAGCCTAAAACACCGGCTAATTCACCTTGGCTTACTCGAAAAGCAATTTCTTTACTGGTCGCTAAAATTGTGCGAATAAGTAAAATAAGATCGGTATCTACGCCATCTTCTTTTAATACTGTATTTAGTCTTTTCATGCGCTATACCTATTTACACAATTTAGATCGTCAAAGCATTGCTCTAGTCTTGCAACCATACTTTGCTCTGAATGACGCAGCCATACCCGAGGGTCATAGTATTTTTTGTTTGGCTTATCATCCCCATCAGGGTTACCAATTTGCTCTTGTAGGTATGCTTGGTTAACTTTGTAGTAGTCTAAAATACCTGTCCAACACGCCCACTGCGTATCGGTATCAATATTCATTTTAACTACACCATAGGTTAAAGACTCTGCAATTTTATCGTACTCAGAACCACTACCACCATGAAACACAAAGTTGATTGAGTTGCTTGGTAGATTAAATTTTTCTGAGACGTAAGCTTGTGAATCTTTTAGTATAGTTGGCGTAAGAACAACGTTTCCTGGCTTATATACACCGTGAACATTGCCAAAAGACGCTGCAATTATAAAGTTAGGGCTAATACGACTTAAGCGTTCGTAAGCAAATGCAACATCTTCAGGCTGAGTGTATAAAGAAGAGCTGTCTAGGTGTGAGTTATCAACACCGTCTTCTTCGCCGCCTGTACAGCCAAGCTCTATTTCTAGCGTCATCCCTATTTTTGCCATACGTGTTAAGTAACGTTCACAAATTTCAATATTTTCTTCTAGAGGCTCTTCTGAAAGATCAATCATATGTGAGCTAAACAATGGTTTGCCAGTCAGTTCAAAGTGTCTTTCACCTTCGTCAAGTAAACCATCAATCCAAGGTAGTAGCTTTTTAGCTGCATGATCAGTATGAAGCATCACTGCTACTTCATAATGTGCGGCAACCATATGCACGTATTTTGCAGCACTTACCGCCCCAAGCACCGCTGATTGTTGCTCTGGTAAAGATAGGCTTTTACCACAAAAAAACTGCGCTCCACCATTAGAAAGCTGAATAATAACGGGCGAGTTTTTCTTTTTAGCAGCTTCTAGCGTCGCATTTATAGATGTTGTACTAACAACATTTACCGCTGGCAACGCATATTGATTAGTACGCGCATGTTCATACACAGCACTTACTTCGTCGCCAACGATTACGCCTGGCAGTATTGTTGGGGCTAAATAATTCATTTCTAAGATCCTTTCTACTTTAAAGCTTGGATACAAGAATCGGTAATTGCTTGCCAATTTTCTTGCTCAACCCATTCTTTTTTCGCTATCCAAGTACCGCCAACGGCGAATACATTATTTAATGAAAGGTAGTCTATTTTATTACTTTCGCTAACGCCACCTGTAGGGCAAAAACTTACTGATCTAAATACTGTTGAAACAGCTGATACAAAAGGTGCTCCACCAGCAAGCGATGCTGGGAATAATTTTTGCTCTTTAAAGCCATATTCAAGCGCCATTAAAATATCACCTGTGTTTGATACACCAGGAAGTACTGGTACATTACATTTAGCAAGTGCAGTAAGTAGCGCAGGAGAAACCGCTGGCGTTACAATAAAGTCAGAACCCGCTTCAAGTGCTTGCTCTAAAATGTCAGTATTTATGACTGTACCCGCACCTACTTTTAGCTCAGGCACTTGTGCTTTAATAGCTTTTAATGCCTCTATTGATGCCTCTGTTCTAAGTACTACTTCTACTAAAGTAAGGCCAGCGTTAGCCATAGCTTTCGCTATTTGAACACCTTGCTCTGGCGTATCAGCTTGAATTATAGGTAGCAGTGTTTGTCCTGACATAAGTTCAGAAAAGCGAGTCATAACGTTGTTCCTTTATAAAAAGTAATGCAGCCGATGTATGGCGGCCTTTAATGTTTGATTATTGTGTTAAATCCCAGCTTCAATCATTGCTAGCTGAAATATATCTTTTGGAGCAATGGCGCCTGGCTGTTGTATAACAGCACCTGCCGCTTTTGCAGCAAGTTGTACAGCACTTGAAATTGATTTATCAGATAAACGAGCACCTAAATAAACACCGTTAAAGGCATCGCCTGCTGAGGTAGTATCTACAACATTTGTTACCGGTATTATAGTGTGGCTTTGAAGCGTATCGCCCTCTTTTGTCACTACCGATTCAGGGCCATTTTTAACAATAATTTCTTCAATTTGGTAAGGTTTTAAATATTCAACAACCGCTTCTACGCTATGTACGTCATAAAGTGTTGTTAAATCTTCAACGCCTGGAAGGGTAATATCTGCAAGCGTAAAGGCTAAATGATACTGCTCTTTAGTTTCCTCTACACTATTCCACAAACGCGCTCTGTAGTTAGGATCAAAAACTATTTTAACCCCAGCATCTTTAAGCTGCTTTACAACTTTCCAAAAATGCTCACGTGCGCTTTCTTCAATTATTGCTAATGAAATTCCTGAAAAGAAAAACATATCACCTTGGCTAAGCTGCTCGAGTGCATCAGCATCTAAAAAATCAACAACCTTTTTAGCTGCAGAATCATTACGCCAATAAATAAAGCTACGCTCACCATGCTCATCGGTTTCTATGTAATACATGCCGGGTACTTTGGTATCGTGAGCAAATACGAGTTGTGTACTTATTTGTTCACTTTCAAAGCGTTCTAGCATTTTTTTACTTAAATTATCTTGACCTAAAGCCGTAACAACCGAAGTAGTAACCTGCGGGAAGCAACGTTTTAAATACACTGCAGAATTATAAACATCGCCTGCAAATGATTGGTGTAGTGTGGCTGCGCTCATAGCTCTAAGCTCGACCATGCATTCACCGATAAAGTAAATATTTTTCATCTTGGAAGTTACCCTATGTAGTTAACTGCTATGCGCTTATACAGATTATGTTGGCATAGCAGTTATTATCTAGATTATTGAGGCTTTTTAAGAGGTTCTATTTTTGGAATTAAAATCCAAACAGCTGCCATTGCTATAATGGCTAAAGAAGCACCAATAACAAATGCTGGCGTATAGTTACCATCAGCAGTAAGAATTGGCACTAGCGATGTAAGGCCTACAGCGCCAAGTTTTGCCGCCATGCCAGAGAAGCCTGATAATGTACCTACAGCTTTTTTGCCTAACAAATCACTTGGTAGTGTTTGCACATTACCAATTGCAGTTTGAAAACCAAATAAGATAACAGCCATAATTAGTACCGCAGTTGTTGGTCCACCTGGATTTGCCATTGCAAGTAACGCAGGTAGCATAATTAAACAACCCAGCGTAATAGTTAGCTTACGTGTTTTGTCTGTATTCCAGCCTGCTTTAAGTCGGTTTTGAGCCAATAAGCCACCAAACCAAGCACCAAACATAGCGCCAACATAAGGTACCCAACCGTATATACCAATAGATTTAACATCCATGCCATATACTTCGTTTAAGTAAATTGGAATCCAAAAAACAAATAACCACCAAATAGGGTCAATTGCAGCAGAGGCAATAATTACGCCCCAGCTTTGTTTACGAGAAAGTAGCTCTTTAGTCGAAGGATTATATTCTTCTTCGTCTTCACCAGTTACATCGCCGTTATCATCAACACGTCTTTGACCTGTTAAAATGTACTCGCGTTCTTGTGCAGTAAGCCAAGGATGAGAGCTAGGCGGCGCTTTAACTAAAATTAACCAAGGCACTAACCAAAGAAAACCTAATACACCGACAAAAACAAACACCATTTTCCAGCTAAAGTAGATAGTTAAGTATGCAATTAAAGGGATAGCAATAATGCCACCAATTGCAGCACCAGAGTTAAAAATACCCTGTGCTAAAGCACGTTCTTTAGTTGGAAACCATTCAGCATTACCTTTAGCTGCGCCCGGCCAGTTACCGGCTTCTGCTACACCTAAGATTGCGCGAAAAATACTAAGGCTAAGTACACCTTGTGCAAATGCATGCGCAACGGTGGCAATAGACCAAACACCTATCGATAAAACAAAACCGAAGCGTGTGCCAACCCAGTCAAATATTTTTCCAAATATGGCCTGACCAAATGCGTAAGCAAATACAAATACAATTGAAATATTAGCGTATATTTGTTTGCGTTCTAGCGCTGATTCATCAGGAAATAAATCTTCAACAATGTCCGGCCAAAGCACACTAAGTGCTTGTCGGTCTATATAGTTAATAATGGTCGCTAGCGCAATTAGCGCTATAACCCACCAACGTAAGCCTTTAAGTTGCATAATTAATCCTCAAGAAAGTCTTCACGCGCTGGGCTAAAGGTATCAATCAGGATCCCGCCTGTTGGACAGGTAGCACCATGATCAGCAAATGGAGGGATTAAGCAGCTATCACCCGGTTTTAAGATTTTAGTGACGCCATCAATGTTAAAGTGAAACTCACCTTCAACAACATACGTTACTTGAGAATGTCTGTGAGCATGGTTATACCCAATAGCCCCTTTCTCAAACCAAATTTTAACGGCCATTAGCTCTTCGTTATAACCTAGCATTTGACGTTTTAGACCATTTCCTAAATCTTCAATTTCGGTCTCGCTGCCAAATGAAAAGTGTGCGCTTTGCTTTTGCATCCTGTTTACTCCTGATTATTGTTCATCATATAAACGCCTAATCGGCCATTTAAAGTGAACTCTTTATTTTGATAATTGAATGTGTGTTTGCCAGGCTTAGCTGATTCAGCAACTTTGTTAATAGCCACTAAATACGAATTGCCTTTAATATCAAGTTCAACAAGTGTTAAATCGCCCTGCTGACTATATTCGAGCCCTGTAACTCTACTTACTGCTTCTAATGTATATTCTTTACTTGGGTTGTATTCACCGTGAGGCTCTAGTACTGATATAAATTTATGATTTTTTTGACCCTCAACACGACGAATAAAACCATTTTCGTTGCGTAAATTAAAATCTGGGTCGTTTGCGCCTATTTGAGTAAATAAGAAAGACTCATCACCTTCAACCAAACTCGTTTGCGTATAAAAGCGGCCGTTTTCGTTCAGCCACGTTACTTTAGCTAAACCACTTTGAGGTTGCGCTTGAGCTTTAAGCCATAGATGCTGGTAACCATTTTTAGTACCTAATGCAGCGAGTTGTGTTGTATTTGCTTTTAACTCAAAGCTGGTATCGATAAGTTGACCTTTATAATGCAAAGGCAAATCAAGTTGGTGTGCTTTATTTGCAGCAACATCAAATATATCAAGTGCAACTGTGCTTTGTAGTTCAGGTAAGTTAATAAGTGCAAGCGTACGCTCAAGATCAACGCCCTTATAAGCTGTGCTTATTTCGCCGCTTGAAACCGTGCCGTATTTATTTGTTTCGAAAAAGTTAAGTGAAGGGTAATTACTATTTCCTACTTCAACATTTGCATTAAAATGCGTTGTTTCGTCAACCACTACCGTATTGTGCGCAACAGTGTGTTTAGCGTAAGTTTCGTTTTCAGGTAAATAACGACCGCCGTATTTAGCTTCTACATTTAAAAAACGTGCTGCGCCATAATCAGATACAATTTCATTTCCGTGGTCGTAAAACTGCCATGTTAATTTATCAAAATGACCGTGACCTAAGCCTTGTGCAGCAGGTTTAAATAGTAGAGCTTGATCGCCACCTACCTGCGTTCTCATTACAACTAGAGCACCTTGCTTTCCGTCATTACCATCACCGAAGGCAACAGATTTAAACGAATAAGGTTTTGCCATGTTGTTATCAAGTGCTTGAGCTACTTTTAGCCCATCACCAGAGAGAATTATTTGGTCTTGTTGCTTAGCAATATCTAAATAACCCGCATCGTTGGTTAGGCCATATGCTGCCGTTACCCCATTTACTAACTCAATGGTATCGATACCTTTACTTTTTATTGCATCGTTAATTGGGAAAAACAAACCGTTGTAGCTAAGTTGAATCGTCGTATCAATCGCTTTTAATAATATGCCATCGCGATATTCAAATATTTTTCTTTGTGGTTCGTTGTTTTCAATCGCTTTAGCAAACGTTACAAATGGTAATAGTGCAAAGCGTTGATAGTAAGGACCTTCGTTATAGTAACCTTGTGGTGAAAACAGCATCTCTAGCTGCTTAATAAACCCACCCTTACCCGACTTTTCTAAATCGTATAATGATTTTTCTACCCACTCAGGTTCGCCTAATACATACCCTGCCATGCCAACACCCGCTGTTGCCCATGTTCCATGATTATGTACTTTATTAAATGTAGACGGTTGTCCTACAGATGTGAACAACGAAACAGGACGTAGTAAGTCATTTTCGATTGTTTTAATGTTATTGGCATTTAACGAGTCATGAATTAGATCATAAGCTTGTATTGTGTACACAAGCCACATTGCTTCATTTAGGCTTTGCCAAAAAAACTTACCTGGATTTTGCGAGTCCATTTTACGTTTTGGATGCAGACCAAGCGTTGGGTATAATTTTGCGTACTCAAGCAACATATCACGTACATAGTTTGCATATTTATCATCTTGGCTTAATTGATAAATAATGCCCGCGTTGTACATAAGTTGGTAATTTTTCTTATGACGCTCATGTGTATAACCACCACCGCCATCTTTTGGAACTGGTACAGTTATAGGTTGAGCAATTTGCTCATCAACTTGTGTTTTTAGCGATTCAAACGCAGTTGCAAACTTTGTGCTACCGTTGCTACTAATAGCTTGGCGCATTTGTTTAACATCATCAGTAGTAATCACTAAGTTTGGGTGCGCTGCATGCGCACCCAATGATGTAAGTAATGTAATTGCAACTACAGCAGCTATTTTAAAACGTGTTTGGCATTTTAATAAGTACATAGTATTTACCCTGCCTTATTTAAAATGTTGTTGTTTTTTAATACTGCCGTGTGTGGGCCTTTTACTCTTAGCTCTTTAACGTTTGGTGCTTTGGTTGCATCAAATGTATTGTTAGAGATTTCAGTTTTAGGCTCGCCTACAGTGTGTTCTACAACAATAGGAGCAGATTTAACAAATTTATTTTCTTTAATATTAGTAACCTGAACACCGTGAACATAAATGCTCGCTTGCTCTTTATTACGCTTACCAAGGCCGACGTTATTAAGCGTGTTATTCGTCATTTCAAAATGAGGGCCAAATGTACTTTCATCACTGCCGCCACGGTAAAGCTTAACTATGCCGCCTTCCACATCATTAAATGTATTATTATTTACAATAACGTATTCAGCGTTATAAACACCTAAGTCTTCAATCTCGGTGTTTAGGCGTAAAATGTCACCGGTTACAGTATTAAAGGTATTACCTGTAAGAATAATTTCATCAGCCATTGCACCTTTACCCGTGATAAAGAAATGGAATGAATGATTAATATCTAAAGCATTTAACTCTGAGTTGGTCATTACAAAGCGGTAATTATCAACCATACCCCATTTTTGCGTACGAACAATGCTGTTACCAATTGCATCTGGTGCGTTTTCACCTGAAATTGATAAACCATCTAGTTTTAAGCTGCCGCCATCATGTATTTCAAACAAGGTAGAGCGTTGAAAAGTAAGTTTAGACTTTGTGCTCTGCTTCGCTTTAATTGTCAGTGTTTTATCAATTTTAACCAGTTTAGAAACATCATACTGGCCAGGCGCTAGTTCTAGAATATCGCCCGACTCTGCATTATCAATAGCGTCTAGTAATGCACTTACATCAGCTTTAACAGAATGTGTCTTACCAGAATCAAAATCAACTAAAGCAGGTACTTTTGCATACCAGCTAACACCGGTATCTTCTTTTTTAAGTACTTTTAAATCGCGCTTTGCACCTACATTTAAACTTTTAGATGTTGGGTAAAGTAGACCATTACTTGCTTTTTTAAGCGTGATTTTTTCTTTTTTTACACCGTACGTTAGCTCAGAAAGTACTTTTGTATCAGCAATGTTGTTACTTAGTACCAGCCCGCTTACATCATCAAATGTTGTAAATGGCTGTTCACCATCTTGATTTATGATTAAGTTGTTTTTCATTACGCTATCTTTAGGTGCAGCGCTACGCTCAGCATCGCTACCTGCGGCAAGTTGAATATGACGCACATTTATAAATGTGTTGTTTTCAATTGTCGCATTTTCAACTTGGTGATAACGATTTATAGATGAATTTGGTACGCCGTTCATCACAGTAAAACCACTGCCAAAACGGTACCCTGTTAGACCTTGTAGGTAGTTATTTCTTACAATTTGGTCTTTATTGATAACGCGGATACCACCGGTATGGTCAACACCATTACCAATGAAAATATTTTCTTCAATAAGGTTACCGTTACCATGGCGCAGCGTTAATGTACCGCGCGCTTCATAAAATACGTTATTACGAAGGATGTTTTTACCTGACTTAACCGAAACAATTTCTACTTCACCATTGGTGCGTTCAAAATAGTTATTTTCTACCAATGTATGCGAATCAGTTAATGAGTAATGGCTGGTGCCAATACGTAGGGTTTCACCACCGTTCGAACCAAAAGTAGGACGGTAGCCAAAATAGTTATTGTCTATGCGGTGATAGTTTTCTTGGCTTGCTTGAGTGTTTAAACGAACAGCAACTGTCACGCCTTTATTCCGTTTGCCAACTAAATGACTATGATCAAAGCGGTTATGTTGTCCATATAATGCAACCCAATAATCAGACTCTCGTTTGTCTGGATTACTGTAATTATCGATTACTGTTTGAGTAACTCGTGAATTGTAGGCTAACTCATTTTTATTTTTACGAAACTCTATTACAGCTGAGCTCGGTGTGTAGCCGTCTTTAAATACTAAACCAGAGGCTTCAAGGTATTTACCTGCAAGTCTTAGGTTCGATTGACCCGATAAAATCACTTTACCGTTAGTTTCAGCGGTCAATAAAATAGGAGAGTTTTTTGTACCTTGGCCTTCAAGTAGGATTTCGAAGTCAGACCAAGTACCATCTTTAAGTACTACTTTGTCGCCAGCAACTAGATTAGCTGCGATATCATTAAAAGCTTGTTTACTTTCTACAAAATAATCTTTGGCCGCTATTTGTGTGGATATGCAACCGATGAGAACTAGACTAAGCTTTATTGTGTTAATCAAACGCATAGTTAACTCTTTTTCGTTGTGACTGAAAGTAGTGCTTCATCAGAATTTAAAAAAGCTGACATTGCACAAAGACTTTAGTCAATTGGTGTCATGTGTGTTAAAGCGCCTTAAGCTAAAAGCCTAAAGCGCTCAATAAGGTCGAGAAGTATTACTTTTCTAGCTTTTTGAAGTAATCAAAAATTTCAGGAACGTTACCTTGACCCATACCAGCGTCAAACGCTGCTTGTAGGTTAGCTGATGAACCTTCAGCGATTTTTGATTCAGTACCTAGGTCTTCTACCATTTGTAGGAAGTAGCCTAAATCTTTGTTTGCATTAGCAATCGAGAAACCAAGGTCGCTAACATTATCAACTGCATAGTTTTTACAAAATTGCATAAACGGTGAGTTAGATGGACCAGTCGACATGATGTCAAAAAGTTGTTGACGGTCAACACCAGCAAGCTCTGCAACTGCAAATGCTTGTGACATAGCACATACTGTAGTCATGCCCATGAAGTTGTTGATAAGTTTAGTTGTGTGACCTGCACCTAGCTCGCCAAGATGGAAAACGTTTTCACCTTGATCCTCTAGTACTGGTTTAACTTTATTGAATGTATCAATATCGCCTGCAGCCATGATGTTTAAAAGGCCGTCTTTAGCATGTGCTGGTGTACGACCAAGAGGAGCATCAATCATGCCTGCGCCTTTAGCTGCTAAATCAGCACCAATTTTTTTAGTAGATGATGGGATAGAAGTACCAAAATCAACTAGTACTGCACCTTCTTTAATACCCGCTAGGATACCGTCTTCTGCATAAATGATTTTTTCTACAACGGCAGAAGTAGTAAGACAAAACATAACAATATCTGAACCTTCAGCTAGCTCTTTAGCAGTGCTTGCTGTTTTTGCGCCTCTAGCGACACATGCTGCAACCGCATCTTTGCTAAGGTCCATAACAATTAGCTCATAGCCTTTGTTTTGTAAATTTTCGGCCATGTTGCCGCCCATTAAGCCTAAGCCGATGAAACCGATGACTGGTTTTGACATGAATAACTCCTAAATATGTGGCGCATACTTTTATAAGAACAAGTAAAATCTACTCTAAAATACGCTGTGTCTTTGTTTCAATTTGTAGAGTAACTTTAAGCTTGAGTTATTTATAAATTAACCTGTGCAAAACGTAACTCTGATTAATTACCAATACATTGTATTCACTCAAACCAAGCAACTTACCAATTGGTATGCAAAAACTGTATTACCATACGCCTTTTTTGTCAACCAATAAGTTAACCAAGTAAATCCCATATTTTTACAAATTACATGAAAATAAATTTAATATCAATCAAAAACAAATAGTTAGATATGAAAAACCCAATCAGACATAGGTTAGATTTTGTTGAACAATCAGTAACTTTTTTTATACTAATAGGTTGACCAATAATTGAGTGTTCTTTATTTAAATATGCAAAATTCAATAAAATGGTTCATTAATTGGTAATTTACAATTGATGTTATTGGTAAAATTATAAAGACCATACGTGAACAGCTTCCAACTCTAAATGGTATTGAGGTTGTGATTTATACGTAACGCCTACATATATGGCTAATACATATAAAAACCACAAAATGTGCTTAATAATAGCGCTTAGTTAAAAATATACTGAACTTTGAAAAATCACTAAAGGAACTGAATAATGCGTTTATTACATACTATGCTGCGTGTAGCGGATTTAGAAAAATCAATTGCTTTTTATACTGAAGTATTAGGTATGAAAGAGTTACGACGCGCAGACAATGACGAGTATCGATATACATTGGCTTTTATTGGGTATGGAGATGAGAAGGACACGACAGTCCTAGAATTGACATATAACTGGGATGAGGATAGCTACGACCTTGGTAATGCTTATGGCCATATAGCCATCGAATTTGATAATATTTACAAAGCCTGTGCTGATATTAAGGCAGCCGGTGGTAATGTTAGTCGTGAACCAGGGCCTGTAAAAGGCGGTACTACTGAAATTGCTTTTGTAAAAGACCCTGACGGTTATTCAATAGAACTTATTCAGAAAAAAGAAGATATGAGTAACTTTTAAGTTATGTAAGTTGTGGGTGCTAGTTTAAATTAAAAAAGGTGCTTTTTAGCACCTTTTAACGCAACTGACTGTCTTTGCTGCCACGTCTATTAAACGATTTAGCGCTAGCATCATTACCTTCTATTGCAGCTTGGCATGCAACACAATAGCGCACTCCTGGTAACGCGAGCCTTCGTGCTTGTGGGATTTCCTCATCACACTCATCACATAGCTCTGCACTTGCACCTGATATTAAATTGCTTCTCGCATACTGTACGGCGTCGTTAACACTCGCATCAATTTGATCTTGAATTGCACCGTCTCGTGCCCATCCACTTGCCATAAATCCTCCTAATAAAGTTGGATGTTTAAACTTATGCTACCAAATCGAATCTTTATAAGTACTGAATAAAAAAGCTAGGAATGTGATGTTCTTTGAAGGCTTAAGCTACGAAACTATATTTTATATCTTAAGGAAAGATGCTGTAGTTACTCCTTGTAATCTACTTCACAAAAAGTTCAACACTCTACAATTAGGCAAAAAAAAGCAGCTAAAAAAGCTGCTTTATAATTCCAATGATTTATTTAAATATTAAAGACTGTAGTCAACAACCTTCATACCTAATTTTTCGAGCTCTGGACGAAGTGTTTTAGCATCACCCACTACTAAATAAATCATGTCTTTAGTATTTAAGTGTTTTTTAGCTAAGGTGTTAACTTCTTCCTTGCTGATATTACTAACAATTTCATTTCTTTCTTTTACAAAGCTAGGTTTTAAATCAAACTCTAGTATTTGTGCTAAAAAGCCAAGTTTTGCATTAGGCGTTTCGTATTTAAGCGCATCTTTTTGATTAATAGCTTTGCGCATAAACATAAGCTCTTCGTCTGTTACACCATTTTGAGCATAATTATTAAGCTCGTTGGTAAACTCTGTAATAGACGCTGCAGTAGAGTCGGCTCTCACCGCTGCAGAAGCGGTAAAGCCACCTGATGTTTTATCACCCCAGAAACGAGAGCGAGCACCGTAAGTGTAGCCTTTATCTTCTCGTAAATTTAGATTGATACGGCTGTTAAACGTGCCACCCAGTGCAAAGTTCATCAAGTTAGCTTTAAAGAACTCACCTGTAATATCTTCAACCATATCGCGTTTACCTATTCGAATTTCTGATTGAGGAGCGTCTGGTTTATCAACCAAATAAATTACATTAGTTTCTACTTTAGGTTCACTGAAATCAACCGCTACTGAGCTCGATTTACCTTTCCAATTTGTAAGTGTAGCTTTAACTTTTGGTTCAATTGTTGACTCTTTTAAATCAGAAACAATAATTACTTGAGCGCCCTGCGGTTTAAAGTTTGCATTATAAAAAGCTTTAACATCACCTAGTGTAATGGCTTCTATACTTTCAACAGTACCACCACTTGGTAGTGAAGCTATGTTATTCCCGTATAGTAATTTGCTATATGTATTAGATGCTAAATAACCTGCATCTTTCATTGAATGCTGGATGTTTTGAATGCTTTGCTTTTTATTACGCTCAAAGTCATCTGCATTAAATGCCGGTTTAAATAACTTTTCTTCTACAAGCTTTAATGTTGCATCTAGATTTTTAGTTAAGCTAGAAACATATACATTTGTATGTGTTTTATCTGAATATATGCTTACTTGGCTACCCAACTTTTCAAGCGCGTTACTCATTTGCTCTGTCGAGTAGTTTTGCGTAGCCTCACTCATTAGCGATGCGGTCATTGACGATAAACCCACTTTACTCGCTTGCTCATTATATAAGCCACCCGGGACTTTAATAAAAATAGCCGTCGTTGGGGTTTCGGTGCTCTGAGTGCCTAATATTTTAATACCGTTTGCGGTATTAGTTTGCCAAAGTGCAGGCACATCAACGGCAGGGTTTGCACCTGCTACTGGATGTACACTTCGATCAAACGTATCAACAGCTCTTCTCGCTACTAAATCATCAGCAGAAGTTGTAGACGGGCCACCAAAGTCATGCGTTTTAGGGGTAAAGTTATCTGCAGCCGCAATAAGCTGAGTTTGCCCTTCTGGCACAACACTCATAATAACGGCAGGTTTATCTTTGATATACTGGTTAAAAACACGCATAACATCGGCTTTTGTAACCTTGTTATAACGTGTAATTTCATCTTTTGCTGAGTTTGGATTACCAGTAAATGTTTCAGACGCAGCAAGCTGAGAAACTTTGCCTGATACGCTTTGCAGACCAAAAATAGCACCTGATTCTATTTTAGCTTTTACTTTATCTAAATCGTCTTGTGTAACACCACGCTTTTCAAATTCTACAAATGAATCACGAACAATTTTTTCCATATCAGCTAACGTTTTTCCTGCTGTTGGATTAGGTAAAGCATAAATACTAATTGAACACGCTAACTCTTGGCATGGATGGTTTGCACTTGCTTGAACCGCAAGCTGGTTTTTAACTAGATTTTTGTATAGTAATGAATTGTTACCACCACCTAATATTTCCGCAAGTATATCAAGAGGTGCTTCATCTTCAGAGCGAGCGTAAGTAGTTGGGAAACTCATACTTAATAAAGGTAAATGTACCTTATCTTCCATTGAAATATATCTATCAGCATTGAGTGTTACAGCTGTTTTTTCTACTGTAGGGATTTCAGGGCCTTTTGGAATTGGTGCAAAGTATTTAGTAACTAATGGCAGTATTTCATTAGCGTTGATATCGCCACCAATAGTAAGCGTTGCATTATTAGGACCATACCACTTTAAAAAGAATGCTTTTAAATCATTTACATTTACGCGATTAAGATCGTCCATAAAACCAATTACTGGCCATGAATATGGATGACCATCTGGATACATCGCTTGAGCAACACGTTCACCTAAACGACCATAAGGGCGATTATCAACACGTTGGCCGCGCTCATTTTTTACTGTTTCGCGTTGTACTTCAAATTTTTCTTGGGTTACAGCATCGAGTAAAAAGCCCATTCGATCAGCTTCTAGCCACAACATTTTTTCTAATTGATTTACAGGTACTGTTTCAAAATAATTTGTTCTATCTGAGTTAGTTGTACCATTTAAAGTACCGCCTGCTTCAGATATTATTTTAAAATGTTCCTCATCAGCAACATTCTCTGAACCTTGAAACATCATATGCTCAAAAAAGTGAGCAAAGCCTGACTTACCCAGCTCTTCGCGAGCAGAACCAACGTGGTATGTTACATCAACGTGTACTAAGGGATCTGAATGATCCTCATGCACAATTACAGTTAAACCGTTATCTAGTTTATATTTTTTATACGGTATGTTGATTTCACCTGCATTAGATTTCACTGATTCAATAAGTGTAACGCCAGGAATTGATGTTTCTGTAACAATATTTTTATCAACAGCTTGAGTTGAGCTATTACATGCAGCCAACCCTGATGCAAGTAAAACAGCAAGTGCAATTTTTGTTAGTTTCATTTTTTAGTCCATATTTAAATTAACTCAATGAGTTTAAAGACTAATTAAAAGTACAACAAGGAATATGGAGCGATTATGGGTTTGGTTTTGTAACAAAGTGTAAATAGATTGATATGATAATGAAGTGTAAAATGAGGGTATTAATTTGTGGTTTTATTCTAATAACACTGCACTTCCCTATCTAAGTAGTAAATGTTATAGCTAAGAGATTGATACTCTTAATAACATCGTGCATATAGAGTGTTATGTAACACTGCTTATACAATACTTAAAATAGTAAGTGGCGTCCCCAAGGGGATTCGAACCCCTGTTACCGCCGTGAAAGGGCGGTGTCCTAGGCCTCTAGACGATGGGGACACATAAATGTGTCACTAGGACAACTGAATTTTTAGACTCGTTTCAGGCGAGCTTTCTTAATAACACTGCACTTTCCTATTAAAAATAAGTAAGTGGCGTCCCCAAGAGATTAGTACTCTTGATAACGTCGTCCATAGAGAGTGCGGTGTCACACTGCTTTACACAATACTTAAATAAGTAAGTGGCGTCCCCAAGGGGATTCGAACCCCTGTTACCGCCGTGAAAGGGCGGTGTCCTAGGCCTCTAGACGATGGGGACACATAAATGTGTCACTAGGACAACTGAATTTTTA
>NZ_JADYXB010000018.1:0-78251 GCF_015864485.1 Pseudoalteromonas sp. SWN166 | reverse complement strand
GAGAACGAGTGAAACGTTATATTCTTCCAGAAAAAAGAAAACGGCCCAAAAGTAGGACCGTTCGAATTTCAAAAACTCGGTACACCATTAAGTCAAAACATGCTTAACTGAATGGTGTTAGGCCATTTAGTGGCTTATTTGCCAGTTGTTCATTAAGCAATAAATACAAACGCGACATATGTATGCCTTTTGCATTTGCTTTATTAAGGCTAACAAATATGCCAGCCTTGGCGTGAGTATGTATTTGCTCACCTTTGTTATTTAAAATATGTAACGGCAGCGAAACCCCTTCCATACCGACCCATTGTAACGGGCGGGCATTGAGAGAATTAGACTGCGAAGTAATATCGGACAAATGGCTTTTAGCATTCATAAATTTAAATATTCCGGTTAACGATTAAAAACAAGAGGCATAGCAGGTTTGCTTGGTTTAGAGACCGTTTTGCCATCGTAAAGACGCTTAATAAATTGGTGAGTAATACGTACATCTAAGGTTTTTGTTATACCTTGATTTACTACACTGACATTTCTATAAGTTGGCTTTTCATGCTTATAAGCTCTTTTAATTAGCAGGTTATGTGGGAGTAATACGCGTTGGCGGCTAAATATTAGTTTTGCCAGCTTATTACAGGATTATTGCGCGTCACCTTTGTTGAGCCTTGCCCCGTATTGCTAATCCATTGCACGTTAAGCGCATTCAGCGAAGGCATTAAGTTAAACAGTGTAACTGAAAAACCCATAACCGGTGTTTTGCAGTTAAAGTTGTAGGTGGCTTCAATATTGTGGTGATCGTGGCTATGAAAGTCTGTGTGTTCATCATGGCTGTGAGCAAGTGAGTTTTCGGTGCTTTGTAAAATACACTGCCCTTCTATATCAATAGCGTGGCTACTATTTTTTAATTGCTGAGCAAGTACATCAATAGCATTTTTATCAGATTGGTTAGCAGCTTGGTGTTCAAACCCCAGCGCATCGGCAGCCGGAATAATAGACTGCATTTGCAGCACATTGCCCTCTTGAGCAATAAGTAACTCCCCTTCCCCATGAACATGTTTTTGAGCATGAGCACTAAAGTCCAACCCTAATAGCAGGGCAACACTCAGGCCTTGAGTAAACACTTTCATAAACTAACCCTCACTTAAAATAGAGCCAAATGCAATAATTATTATAATATAACGTATCGATGTTGTCCTAAAAAGGTAATAATTGAGAGTGTTTAACTAGTTATTAAAAGGAGTTGCAGAATCAGCGCGCTCTAATGTTTAAAAAGCTTTGTTGTTAAACGTGGTTGTTAAAGGGTCGTAATTACGGGGATAAGTTTAGTTGTCAAAATTGATTAATAGGATTCAATTAAATCTGACAGCCGAATATGTGCCAGTGTAGGTCGATAAGCGAAGCGCCATCCGACACAGTAAAATATCTTGCCGATTAATATCAGTATTTTATGTTGTCGAGTGGCTGGAGAGTGCCATGAAGGGACATTCATAACCCTTAATGTATGAAGTCAAGATTGGACCCCATTCACTGGTAACGAGTAAAATTTACTGGGTAAGCTTTCGGCTGGAAAGGGGTTTACACAGTTATAGTAATTTACGGGCATTTAGTTCAAGTAAAACCTCGTCAGAAAGTGCATCAATCCAATAAACTTCTTTAAGCTGCCTACATGTTAAACCAGCAATCTCTTCAAATACAAGCTCAGCAGTTTCTTTTTCTGCAAGTGTTGCTGTTTTAAATAAATGAAATGAAATCTCGACAAACATCATCCAAGTAAAGATATTTAATTTTGCAAACAAGGTAATTTCTAAAATATTTTTGTAATTTATGCTTTTTGTTTCTCGGACGAACAGTGCGATAGTTTTTACTTTTTCAATAAACTCAAAAGTTGGGTTAGAAAATATCAATTCTTTCATTGAGTCGTTATACCTATTTTTTTCAATAGGCTTACTGCGCGTAAATGTAAAATATAATTGTAAAAACGATTCTAATTTCATTTCATCTCTTTGTTCTTTACCTTGTTCATCAGGTAAAAATCGAGTATCAGAAACAGGGGAATTTACATTACTCAATATCCATCCATTACTCCCCATACCCATTACAACATCCTTTTGAAGGCAAACCTTAACTTGATCAGCAATTTCAAAAACAGCATCTTTAATAACACTAAAGTTTTGAGTATCAGATTGCTCTGTTAAAGCTTTTTTTGTTTCAGCTAACTCTCTTCGGTTATCTTTCCAAACAAAGTATAAAAGAAATACTGAGATTGCAGAAATAAATGGAGTTGTAACGCCAGTGAAAATTGTTGCTGTTTGATACCAAACGTCGAGATTTTTTGATGGCGAAAATCCAAAAAAGTGACCAAATACCCAGCAAACTCCAAGCATTGTACTTAAAAAAATTATCATTATAATTTTTAAAAAATCTCTTTCTTCTTTTTGCTGTTTTTCATGTTCAGTCATAAGATATCCATTTAAAACAATTAATTTAGTGGTGAAGATGTAATAATTAATCTAACAAGTCATTATTTAATTCATCGTTCTTGAGAATTAAAATCATTGCAATATCATTGTTAAAACCAAGTTTGAACTCTAATGTTGGATCCCTGTGCTCTCTTTTTTGATTAGGTAATTGCATAAGCAAACTGTAGAAGTTTATTACTTCTGTTCGTTTTTTGTAATTGTCTATGTAGTAAATAGATAGGGCATTTAAAATAATTTTTTTATAATTATTAATATTTCTATTGAATTTATCTTTGGTATAGCTCTTTGTATCTTTGTGAATTTTTTTGTTAACAGAAAAATTTCTACCATTTTTTAAAAGTTCAAGAAAAGATACTTGAAGGTTTGATATGTAATCATAAAGGTCATCAGGTGTGTCTGCATCAGATTGTTCCTTTCTAGCTTGTTTATATTCATTGTTTATTTCAAAAATCAAATCAAGTTTGAAAATATCAATAACCCTATTTTTCCTAATGAAGGTATCATTTAATTTTTCAATTTGATCTATAAACAGAGCAAAGCTTTCTTTCTCTTTTTGATTTTTTAATTGTTCTGACAACATATATTGGTTAGTTTTAAGCTCCTTTTTACTAGTATGCCAAGTTAAAAAAATCAAGATTGAGGTTATGGCTAATAAAGGGGGGGTTAACACTCCATTAAAGTAACTTGCTGTATCAACCCAGTTTTTTATAGGGGCATTTAAATTAAAACCAAACCGCTTGAAAAAGAAAAGACCAACAAAACCAAAAATTGCACTAACTGCAATGACATACCAAAAAATTAGATTACCTAATAGTTTCTTAATCACAAACATTCCCTCGCTTTTTAAAGCTCCTTTTTACACCAATCTCAAACACTTAACAACTTGGCGGGCAATGTCCTGACCAACGGCTTGCGATGTCTGCTCATTAGCACCACCTTGCACAATGATTTGGCTAGTTATATGTATATTTACAACACCAGAGCCGCCACCATCATTAGCCGCACCACCTGCGTTATAGCGCCTTGCCATTTGGCTAATTTCAGTATTTTGTTTAGAAAAAAGCCGAGGGTCAAATCTTGACTTCAGATATCAAAACTTTTGAATGACGGGTTCTCGCTCATAACTGCCTATCAATTACACTCTACAATGCCTTATTTGCTCTTCTTTACTTATTTATTTTGTACTGTTTTTGGCTGGCTTAATACGCATTATAAATATATGATATTGATAATTATTTGTATTAACGGGTTTTGAAAGGTGTGTATGAAAAAGTCTATGTTAACTCTGGCGTTAGTTACGGGTTTGAGTGGTTGTAGTACAACCACTGTGCCGCCTGATAAAAGCTCATCGCTTTATTACTCAGCGCTTTATAATGCACAAGCAAAGCCTGTTAGCTCTGTATTATTAGAGCCTTCGCTATTAAATGCCGATGTGGTTTTAGTGGGTGAATGGCATACACATCCGGGCGTACATTTATTTCAGGCGGAGTTATTTGAGCAATTAAGTGTAGGTAATAAACGCACTGCCCTGTCGCTTGAACAATTTAGCCGCGCCGATCAGCATATTTTAAACCAGTTCGTTAAGGGTGAAATTGGTGAGCAGTACTTAATTGATAACACCCAAGCATGGCCTAATTACAAAAGCGATTATCGGGCGCTGGTAGAGCTGGCAAAAACGAACAATAGCGATGTAATCGCTGCAAATGCGCCTAAAAATATTGTTACGTGTGTTGGCAGGCAAGGCATAAGTTACCTAAATAAACTTGATGAAACACAGCAGAGCTATATTGCGAGCACTATTGATACGTCCCCCAGTGAATATAAACAACGCTTTATGGCGTCAATGCACCACGGCTCGCCCAGTCAAAACGAAAACTATTTTTCAGCACAAGTTGCATGGGATGAAACCATGGGGGAGTCTATTGTTAACTATATAACAGCACATAAAAATACGCAGGTAATGCATATTGCGGGCGATTTTCATGTGAAAAATGGCGAAGGTATAGCGCGTGTTATTAAACGTTTAGCGCCAGAGTTAAATGTTGTCTGGATATCGCCGGTAACAAATGTACAAGCTAATCAAACAGGATATCAGTTGCAGGTTAACCCTTTGCCACCCCGTTACATACAAAAAGAACATCAACAAGCGGCTTTTAAAGCGTTAGGCAAGCGAGGCGATCGAGGCGAGCAAACAGCTTGCTTATAAAATAACGACATAGTTAGTAAACCTCTTAACCAGAGCTCAGGTTAACTATGTCGTCATGTATTTAGTTTAGTTACTTCGAGCTTGGTTAGTTAACGTAACCAGCGCTTTGCGAACCTCTATCGGGCTGTTGCACTGGGTTTTAAAGTTAATAAAGTAGTTACGCTTTTGGCTTTGTATATAAAAGCCAGTGGGTAGTAGGCCGCTCATTATTGGGGTGTTATCGGCTACGTTATAGTGCTGCATTAATATGAGTGACATAGCATCTTGATGGTCGTCGTTCATATGGCTTATCATGCTTTGCTGCTGGCTTTCGTCCCAGTTTTTTACTTCGTCTTGCCATTCATTTTGTTCAAGCCAAAATATTTTTCCAAAGCCACCAATGTAACGCACACGTATTACGTCTAATTGCCATAACTGAAAGTCGTGCGCGTTGCGATAGCTAGCGGCTTCGGGGTATAAGGCAATATAATTGTTGAGTAAAGTGTCTGCTTGCTCGCTTGGCACAACAGAGCCATCGCCAACGAGTGTTACTCGCCCGTGCTCGTTTTGGTCGCCGTAGTCGGCGGCATCAAAAATAGTAAGACTCATACGAGAGTCGTGCTTTAGATTTTTAGTGTGCTGGGCTATATCGCTAATAAAAAAGTAAACACGGCCTTGTTCGTCGCACATATAGGGGGTTACCGAGCCAAACGGGTAGCCGCGTAAATTGTTTGAAATAGTCGACATAACACCGGCATTGGTTTTGTAAACCAAGGTGCGTGCATCGTTTAATGCTTGCTCTCTCATAAAAACTCCTGACGTTGGGAAAAAACCATGGGTGCATCGTTATAAGGATGAGGATTTACGTGCAGTTTCATGGCGTACATTTGTTGTAAGTTTTGTTCAGTTAAAACGGTGTTTATAGGCCCACTTTGCAGCACTTTTTTGTTGTGCAGTAAAATAGCATCGGTTGCATAAAGGCTGGCTAAATTTAGGTCGTGTATTGCAATAATGGCGCTGTTTCCCTGCTCTACAAAGGTTTTAACACAGCTGAGCAGTGCATGTTGGTGGCGCATATCAAGTGCTGATGTAGGCTCGTCGAGCAGCATTAGTTTAGGCTCTGCCGATTGTGTAAAGGCATTAAGCTGCGCTAAAGTACGCGCCATATGAACACGTTGTTGCTCTCCGCCCGAAAGCGCACTTACGCGGCGAGTTAAGTAATGGCTTAAATCCATAATAGCGGCGTATTTATGTACTTTTTCGCTTTGCATTTTTAATGACTCTACATACGGGTAGCGGCCCATTGCAATAAGCTCAAATACAGTAAAATCAAACCCTACGTGGTTTGCTTGCATCATGACTGCGCGTTGTGTTGCAAGGCGTTTTTTAGCGTGTGAGGCTAAAGGCTTTGTATTAAAAAGTACACTGCCTGTAAAGGAATGCATTCCTGCTAAGGTATGCAGTAAGGTTGATTTACCCGCGCCATTTTCACCAAGTAGTGCGACAAGCTGCCCTGCTTTAGCACTGCCGCAAATGGTGTTTAAAACGTTATGATTATCAAAGCCAACGCTTAAATTATTAAACGTGATCATGACCAACCTCGCTTATTTTTAACGATTAAATAAATAAACAATGGCGCGCCTAAAAGCGCAGTAATAATACCAATGGGTAGCTCTGCTGGCATTATAACAATGCGGGCTAACCAGTCAGAAAGTAGCAATACCACTACGCCAATTAGCATACAAAGCGGCAGCATATTACGTAAATGCGGCCCCACCATTAAGCGGGCAATATGCGGGACTACCAAGCCAACAAACCCTATTAAACCAGTAAGCGCTACAACTGTACCTACACCTAATGCAACAAGTATAATTACATATAATTTAAGTTTATTAGTGTCTACTCCTAGGTACTGAGCTTGTGACTCGCCAATCAGGAGTAAGTTCATTGGTTCTTTTAATCGCCAAAGGCCAATAAGGCTAATAAGCAGTAACGGCGCCGCTTGAATAATCGTGCTCCAGCTTGCCCCGCCTAATGATCCCATGGTCCAGTAATTTATTAATCGCAATGCGCTGTCGTCGGCAAAAAAGCTCAGTAGCCCAATAATCGCAAATGCTAATGCGTTAATAGCCACCCCCACCAATATAAGTGTGGTGATATTAATTAGCCCTTGCTGCTTGGCAATAAAATATATCAGCGAGGTAACACCAAGCGCTCCTAAAAACGAGGCATAAGGTAAGTACAGTTGCGCGTTAAAATTAAACTGCGCGCTAAGTGCTATAAACGCCACTGCAACCATAGCCGCACCTGCACTAATGCCAATAATGGATGGATCGGCTAATGGATTACGACACAGCGCTTGAGTTGCCGCCCCTGTTTGGGCAAGTATCAGCCCTACTAATACAGCAAGTACAAAACGTGGTAAGCGTATTTGCATTACTACATTAATTTGCAGGGCATCAAACTGGTTAAAGTACTCGGGCGCAAGCCAAGCAATGGCTAAACGCCAGTCCCATCCTGCAGGGCCGTACCCTATGCTTAGTAGCGCCAAAGCAAAAATACACACAGAGGCTAATAGCATCCATTTATGGGTTGGGCTAAGTGTTATGGGCGTAAAGCGGCTCAATGTTAGGGTGTTCATAATTGGGTTTTATATTCGTTAAGCTCATTAATTGCTGTGGCAATACGCGGCGACATGCCAAGCGAAAGTAAGCTATCCATTACAAGTAAATTACAGCTTTGCGCGGCTTTTAATAAGCGTAGCGGAGCTTGCTTACAAAAGGCTTGTTTACCACCAAGGCTTTGCACAACATGCTTTGGCGCAACTAAAAAGTCGGGCTGATTTACAGCAAGTACTTCACTGTTAATTGCTTTAAAGCCTGAATGTGTAGCGGCTATATTAGTAATACCTGCATAGCTAAATAATAAATTAGGGACGGTTTCTTGCCCTGCGGCAACAAGCCCGCGCTCATTAGCTGAGAGTAAAAATAGCGCACTGTGTGTTTGCTCTTTTGCTTTTACAGGTAATGAGTTTGTAATGTGCGTAATAAGTGATTGCGCTTTTTGGTTAGCGTTTAAATCGGTACCAAGGCGTTTAATTAGCGCAAGTAGCTCATTAACAGAAGTTGGCTTTTTATAATGAATTACGTTAACCCCTGTTGCCTCAATTTGTGTAAGTGCTTGGCTTCGCCCTGCTCCTTCAAGTGCTAACAAGGTGGTTGGGCGCATAGAAAGCACGCCTTCTGCTGCTAAATCTCGGTAATAACCCACCTGCGGTAATTGCGTAGCTTGTTGCGGGTACATGCTAGATTGATCAACCGCTACAAGGGTATTTTGCTTGCCTAGCGCATAAATTATTTCTGTAAGGGTGCCGCCAGCACTAATAACACGCTCTTGTGCAAGTGCAGGTTGGGCTATTAAAGCAAACAATATAAATAGGTATTTCATTACACACTCCGGTTTTATTTTTCGGCTATTATAACCAGTTAAATCTAAATGAAAATGATTATCATAATTAATTGATCTTAATTTGACTTAGTTGTAACATCCTCGCCATAAATAATAACTATTATCATTTGGAGTTAAAATGAATCCCTCTGCATTTAAATTTACTGCTATAGCAACCTTACTACTTGGCTCAGGCGCTGCATTAGCCGAAAACATAATTGACGATCATATTGTTGTGAGTGGCTCGCGCTTTGAACAAAAGCTTAAAGATGTAACAGGCTCAGTTACTGTTATTACCGAGCAAGACATTGAGCGCCAGCTAGCTGTAGATTTACAAACCATGTTTAAATACGATCCAAGCATTGCAACCACTGGCAGCGGTGCAGGCGCGCAAACACTTACCGTACGTGGTGTTGGTGGTAACCGTGTTGTATTTATAAAAGATGGCCGACGCACCAACGATGGCTATGCAGGCGGAGGGGGTTATTTAGTTGGCCGTAATTACTTTGATGTAGCAGGCGTAAAACAAGTAGAAGTAGCCAAAGGTGCTGCATCGTCTTTATATGGCTCTGATGCACTCGGTGGCATTGTGGTTATAACCACTAAAGATCCAAGCGATTACTTAAAAGATAGCAGCAGCTTTGTAAAAATGGCGCTGGGGTATCAAGGTCAAAGCAACCAAATTGCCGCTGATATTACCGCTGCAAAAGACTTAGGTGACTTTGCTGTAAGCGCCGTATATAGCCACCGCGATAGCGAAGAAGTACAAAACTATGACGAAAACCTACCCGGTTATGATGCAAAGTCGGATGCTTTATTAGTTAAATTTGAGCAGCAGCTTGATGAAAAACGCACACTTAAATACACCCTTGACTACTTTAATCTAACAATTGAGCAAGTAATAACTCCCGCCATTCAAGAAACCGAAGAAGACGACACTAGTTGGTCACTGGCGCTAGATTATCATTCAGAGGTAGCAACAGCCGCGTTCGATAAGTGGTATGGGCAAGTGTCTTATAGTAGTTACGAGCAGCAAAGCGATCAAATTAGTGGCGCAAGTACCTACACCGATTATAACGACTATCGCTTTGAGCAAAATATTTTAGGTTTAAAAGCAGTATTTAATAAAGGGCTTAAAGGAGAAACGACCGATCACGAAGTGGTATACGGAGTTGATATTGACTTATACGACACCACCCGCCCACGTTTAAAAACACGTGTTTTAGCTGATGGTACGGTTGATTTTACAGACCAAAAACAAAAAGCGTTTCCGGGTGCCGATACCTCTTTAATTGGCGCTTATGTACAAGACAGTATTTCGTTTAATAACAGTGCGTGGTCGGTTATTGCAGGCGTGCGATATGATTACTACACCTTAGAGGCTAAAAATGATGAGCTATATGCCGATGCGCAGCTTGATGATATTACCGAATCTGCTTTTTCGCCTAAGCTAGGTGTTATATATCAAGTGGATGATAACTTGTCGTGGTATGGGCAATACGTACGAGGCTTTAAAATACCACCACACGACCAAACCTATCAAAGCCACGGTGTAGAGCCGTTTTATCAAATATTACCAAACGCCGATTTAGACCCAGAAAGCAGCAACTCATTTGAGCTTGGACTTAGGTACGCAAGCAGCGATATTAGCGTGAATTTAAGTGCTTTTTATGCAGCATTCGATGACTTTATTGAAACTGCAGTGGTGGGTGTTGAGCCAACGTATATTCCTGGCGTAAACAAAACGCTGTATCAGTATCAAAATATTAGCGAAACACAAATAAGCGGTGTAGAAGCAGGGATTGCCGTGTATGTTGCTGAAAATATTCTGCTTGAGGCAAACGTGGCCTACGTTGATGGTGAAAACAAAGAAACCGATCAGCCACTTACCAGCATTAGCCCGTTAAACGGCTCAGTATTGTTAAGTACAGAACTCGGTAATATTAACTGGACCGCTGCATGGCGTTTAGCTAAATCGCAATCTGATGTAGTACTTGATGCAAACGGCGATAAAACCACACAAGGGCATGGCTACGGCATTGTTGATTTATACGCAAACTACGAGTGGCAAGAATGGCAGCTTAATGTCGGCGTACTTAACTTGCTCGATAAAGAATATGTACCTTTTGAGCTAATTGCAGGTCAATCGCAAAGTGCTGATTTTAGCCAATACAGCCAACCTGGGCGTAACTTTTCAGCAAGAGTAAGCTACCAGTTTTAATTAGGGCTAAACAAATGGCAACAAACGCTGCATGGGAATGCAGCGTTTACTTGTCACATATTTACTCAAGTTAAATTACTTAATGGCAAGTATGTTTAAGCAAATTTGTACACACTTAATGCGAAGTAACACTTTATAAAACCAGTGCTTTTAAAGCTAAAAAGCGCTGGCTATTTATAAATTAATTAACCGATAAATCTTTTGTTTCTAGATAGCTTGGTACGCTTTTAAAACATGCCTCTAGCTTACTTTTAAGCGCTGTATTAATTGTAGTATTACACTTTAACTCCCCATTATATTCACCTTTAGTAAGTGGCACTAAGCTTAACGAGTCATAACTTGGTTTACTTTGTATTTTATGAATTATCAAGCCTTGCTGCTCTGTAAGCTTTACTAACGAAAATGCATTTTTTTGTGCTTTATCTGTCGTGACCTTCTCAACATATAACGGGTTTTTAAAGGTTAGTGTGGCATTAAAAAGCACTTTGCCACCGCGTTCAAAATGGCCGTTAAATACGGTTATGTTTAAGGTGGGTGCCTTCTTATTTATTAATAAGTTTAGGTCAAACTTGGCTGGTAAAATGGTGATCAACCTTTGCTCGTTTGCTGCTTTTTTTAAAACACTTTTGATTTTTTTTAGGTTGGTGTTATTTGTAGTTACTTCATACACTATTTGGTAGTCGTGTGGAGGGGCGTATAAAGGCAGGTGGCTGGCAAGTATTTTATCGCCAGCTAAGATAAGTGCCATACCATGAAACCCAACGTAGCTGTGGGCTTTGTGAATTGTGTTGATGTGTATTTGCAAGTACCGAGCTCGAAAATAAAATAAAAAATAACAGTATGTTTTTCATGTTAATACCCAAAAAATAAATATGGCGATACTATAAGCTGATTTTTATGTATAAATAATCGATAATAAGTTATCAGTTGTTTCCTTTTAATCAATACGGTTTGGCGCTATGCATTTAGATGATATTGAAAAAGTAATTCATATGGCGGGTTCGCAAAACCTGCATACAACCGCTAAGCATTTTAATATTACCCCAGGGGCGCTTTCTAAAACGTTAAAAAAGGTTGAGGCAAACTTAGCCACAGAGCTGTTTAATCGTGTGGGAAAAACCTTAGTACTTAATGATAAAGGCAAAGAATTTGTTAAGCATAGCAGCGATTTAGTTCATAATTACCAGCAGCTTACCAGCCGCTTTAAAAGCGATAATCATAAATTTAATGCGGTTATTGCAGGTCCTGCAATTTTACTTAAAAGTGGTTTAAAGAGGCTGCTTACACCACTTAGCAACCTGCCTTGCTCGGTACGTATTAATAATGTGTTTGAAGGTGAAGCCATAAGCCAAGTAGCGTCGGGCTCGGCACATATTGCGCTAGTTACTCGCGAGGCATTAAATAACAGCTCACATACTAATTTAGTAGCGGTTGATGTATTTAATACTGGATTTAGTGTGGCTGCGGCCGCTGCGCATCAGCTAGTACAAAAAGGTTTATTAACGCTCAATAAAAACCAACTACTTCATGGGGCTTTTGCTTGCCCATTATTTTCGCCGCTGTGCGGCCTAGAGCAAGGTATTGGCTCCGATGGTTGGGAAGATGAAATTGCCCCGCGCAATATTGTTTTTAGATGTAGCGATTACAGTGCATTAATAGAGGTGGTACAAAGTGGCTTGGCGTTGGCGTATTTACCTAACTTTGTTATTGACGATTTAGGGTTTACAAAATTAACTGTAAAGGGGGTTAACAGTCACTACAGTGAGGATATTATAATGATTTATAAGCCATCAAAAGCAGATGGCTGGCTTAATAAACTCATGTATTCTCTGTAAAGTATTTATCAATTTAAGGTAATACAGAGTATTACTTAACTAAGCTGTGGTTAGCTAATTTCGGCCACTACGCATTGGTTACGGCCATGCTCTTTAGCATGGTATAGCGCTTTATCGGCACATTTATATACTTGGGCAATATCAGCACTATGCTCAGGCCAAGTTGCAATACCTATAGAAATAGTGATGTTGCCAATAGTGTCCATCTCTGTTGATTCTACTGTTTTACGTAAACGCTCAGCGATTTTTAAGGCACTTTGGCTATCTTCATTAGGTAGTACAAGGACAAACTCTTCACCACCGATTCTCGATACTATGTCGTCTTTTCTTGATAGTTTTTTAATTATATTGGTTAGCGAAACTAAAGTTTCGTCGCCTTTGTCATGCCCAAAAGTATCGTTAACACGCTTAAAAAAGTCGATATCAATTTCTAATATAGCGAACGGGGTTTGCTTTAGCATAAGCTGGTTAAGTAAGCCGTTTAAGCTTCTTCTGTTATGCGTATCTGTTAAGGGATCTGTTTGTGAGTCATGGCGTAACACACCAATTTTAGCTTGTAATAAAGTTACTTCTCTTAACATTGCTAATTTTAGTTTTTGACTTTCGAAATACCACGACTTCACATTTTTAAGCTTTTCTAAGCTTGAAGGATCGTCGAGTGTATTTGCGTTATCGGCTAAGCGTTTTAGTGGCCTTGCTATAAAGTGTGCAAATAAACCAATAAAAATAAACGTGACTAATGCCATTGGTATTGTTTGTTTAACCACTTCAATAGTTAATGTATCAAGAGAGGAAAGCGTTGATTTTAATGGTCTTTGCGCCACTATTCCCCAATTAGCTAAAGTAACGGGTGCATAGCCTGCGAGCATTGGTTTATTTAGGCTATTAATAACGGTTGAAGTACCCATTTCGCCATTTGTAACTGCGTCAATTACACGATTATTAGTAACAACGTTACCTATTCTTGACGGTTCTGGATGATATAAAATGCGCTTATTTGAGCTAACAACAAAAAGGTATGAGCCACCCTTATAGTAATGCTGCTCTAGAAGCTCATTTAAAATATTTTTCTCTTTTAAATAAAGAGAGCCTCCAATATACCCTAAATACTTACCCTCAAAATCAAACAACGGGTGCGATATAAAAACAATTAAATTATCGGCTGCCGATAAATAAGGCTCACTAATTAATGGGCGTTTTTCTTTTAACGCTTCTATTGCACCAGGGGATTGTATTTGTTGGCCTATTATACTTTTTAAACGAGGTGACGTAGCAGCAATTACGCCATGTAAATTAATCACAACAGAGTTAAAACTATCAGTTTGCTGATTTAAACGAATAGCTTCATCGTTTAATAATTTGGAGTTATTTGGTGATTGTTCAATAATTTTAGCTGAGTATTCAAGCTGCTGAAGCGCAGACTTTAAAAAGTTATCAGTAGCAGAGGCTAGTTTTTGAGCATAGGCTAAATTACTTTTTAGCGTGTATGATGTTAACTGCTCTTTTTGAACCTGGTAAGTAGAATAAAAACTCCCTACCAATGTACTCAGTGCTGCAGAGAGTGCGAGTAGCAATATAAGGAATCTTAAATTTAAAGCAGGTAATAATTTATATAGCAAAGCTTGCATCCCAAAGCACAATATTCAGCGCGTATTATACGAAGTTAAGTATTATACCCATTTAAGTGTTTATTAGTTAAGTCAGCTGACTTAATTAAATGCTTTTATGTTGTAGCCTTTATAACAATCGATTTTGCGGTTGTTTACAAAAGTAGTTAAGCTAAACAAATATTTGCATAACATAAGTACGACTAAACCTTTGCTTTGGAGAGCGTTTTGCTAAATAAGTATGCTGTATCGTCTATCGTTTTTTTATCTGGGTGTTTAATGCCATTACAATCTTCTTTCGCTAAATCAACACTTTCTCTTGAACAGCAGCTTGGTCAAAAGTTAATACTCGACTTTCGCTACTACTGTGAGCAAGGTGCGAGTAAACAATGCCGAACGCCAATGACTAGTTTGCCAAGTGAGTTAGCAAACATAGTGACAAAGTATAATATTGGTGGGGTTATTTTATTTTCAGAAAACACTCAATCAATAGAGCAAACCATTACGCTTAATAGCCAATTACAGTCGGCTGCAAGTAAGTCCAGTAGTAAGCTGCCTTTATTTATATCAATAGATCAAGAAGGTGGACGTGTAGCGCGTTTACCACGCGACGTTGCTACATCATTTACAGGTAATATGTCGATTGGTGCAACGTACAAAAAACACGGTACAAGCTTTGCCACAAAAACAGCAACAGTAATAGCTAAAGAGCTAAACTCGCTGGGTATCAATGTAAATTATGCGCCTACCGTTGATGTCAATATGAATCCCGATAACCCTGTTATTAACGTACGCTCATTTGGTGAAAACCCAGTACTCGTTAGTAAACTAGGCGCAGCTCAAGTTGCAGGGTTTGAAAACAACGGCGTTATTACTTCGTTAAAGCACTTTCCTGGGCATGGCGATACAAATGTAGATAGCCATACTGGGCTGCCTCAAGTAAACCATGCAAAAGAGGTTATTTACGAGCAAGACCTATCACCGTTTAAACACATTATCGCTAAGCAAAACCCTGGCATGATCATGACGGCGCATATTCAGTATCCAGCGCTCGATAGCACAACGTTTGTAAGTGTTAATGGCAAAACTATGATAAAACCGGCAACAATGTCGCGCGCAATCATTACTGATATTCTACGTGGAGAGCTTAATTACCAAGGTGTTGTAGTAACAGATGCGCTTGATATGGCTGGCATTAGTAACTTTTTTACACCAACTCAAGCGGTAATAAATACGTTTGCGGCTGGGGCTGACATTGCCCTAATGCCCGTTGAAATTAGAACACCCGATGACTTAAATAAGCTCGATGACCTTATTAAAGAGCTTGTTGCAGCGGTTAAATCAAAACAACTTGATGAGCAAGAAATCGCACAATCTGCGATGCGTATTACCTCTCTTAAAAATAAATTTAGATTAAGCACTAATTTTGACCCTATTACCGCGCTTACTGAAGCTAAGCAGGTTATTGGCAGTGCAGCACATCGTGAAATAGAAGCGCAACTTGCTGTAGAGGCAATAACGCAGGTTAAAAATAATAACAGTACTTTGCCGCTTAATTTAAAAGCAGGAAGTAATGTTCATATTATTATGCCCGACACGCGTAAATGTATGGCAATGGAGCAAGCAATTGAAGCTATCAGCCAGCAAAAACTAAACTATACCTGTAGTAGCCTACAAGGGTTTAACCCTGCACTCGCAAAAGCACAAATACATGCTGCTGATATAGTTATAGCCGGCAATGCAACGCCTAATCAAAGTGCGGTCGAAATTGGCGGTATGGATGATTTAAAAGACGACCCTAATTTTGCACTTAATAATGCAGAGCAACCAAAAGCACTTGAGTCATTATTAAATATGGCAAAAGAGGAAAATAAAAGCACTATTTTTATAAGCCTAAGAGCACCGTACGACATTGCTAAATTTGGTTATTATGCAAATGCTGTACTTGCATCTTACGCATATAATATTGATGTAGATAAAAACGATATTGTATCTGGGCCTGCTTTTACCGCCCTTGCAAAAGTATTACTTGGCGAAGCGCCTGCTAATGGCGTGCTGCCTGTTACTATAAAACCGCAAAAGGCGCACTAATATGAAACTTAATTGTGATTTAGGCGAAAGTTTTGGCGCGTGGAAAATGGGGCTAGACGATGATGTAATGCCACATATTGATATGGCTAACATTGCCTGTGGATTCCATGCAGGTGACGCCGACGTAATGGCAAATACGCTGCTACTTACCAAACAGCATAATGTACAAATTGGTGCTCACCCAAGTTACCCCGATAAGCAAGGCTTTGGTAGACGCTCAATGAATCTTAGCGAAAAAGAGCTTACACATTGTCTGCATTATCAAATAGCCGCTATTGAGGGGATGGCTAAAGTACAAGGTTTAACGCTTAGCTATGTTAAACCACATGGTGCACTTTATAACGACATGATGGCTAATGAGCAAATATTACAAACCGTTATAAATGCCATTGCCAACTACCCTACCGATTTAAAACTAATGGTTTTAGCAACTAAAAATGCCAAAAAGCATATTCAAATAGCTAAAAGTTCAGGAGTTGATCTAATACTAGAGGCCTTTGCTGATAGGCAATACACCGATGACGGGCATTTAGTATCACGAACGCTTGAAGGCAGCGTTCATAATAAAGAGGCATTATTAGAGCAAGTAACTCAGCTTTTATCCGATGGTAGTGTAACAACTCGCTCAGGAAAAAAACTAACGCTCAACGCATATAGCTTATGTGTACATGGCGATAACGCGGATGGCATAGCACTTATAAAAGATATAAAAGCCCTGTGTAATTCAGCCAATTAGGCTTTTCACACAACCTTAAATTATAAGCTGTAAACCCCCTTTACAGCTTTAACTCATAGAGTTTTACAAGAGCTTCACCGCATCTCCCTTTTAATCCCTGCTTAGCTAACATATAAATACATTTAGAATGATAAAAATCACAACAGGGATCATAAATGAAAAAACTTTTAGCTCTTAGTTTTGGTAGTAGCCTCGTTTTAGGGTGTAGCAATTTAGCCTACGCTGAAACAAATACACTGCAATTACAAGACGTATTCAATTTAGAGTACGCCAATCAAATAGATATAACCGAAGACGGTAAAACTGTTTATTTTGTGCGTAACCGCATGGATATAAAAACAGATCGTAAAGTGGGTAATATTTGGTCTGTTGATTACAAAACCAAACAAATGCAACCATTAACCTCTGGCGTGCATATGGATTATTCGCCAGTACTCTCTCCTGATGGTCAACGCCTTGCGTTTATATCAACCCGTGATGGCAGCAGCCAAATATATATTAAGTGGCTTAAAACAGGCGCTATGGCAAAAATTAGTAATCTAACCAATAGCCCGCGTGCAATTACGTGGAGCCCTGATTCTAGCCAATTAATATTTAGCATGTTTGTTCCAAGTGCTACTTCAGCGCCAGTAAGCTTACCGGGAAAACCTAAAGGGGCAACGTGGGCAGAACCAGCTAAATTTATTGACGATGTTTATTACCGTTCAGACGGTGGTGGTTATACACAAAAAGGTTTTAGCCAATTATTTGCTATAGATGCTAACGGGGGTAATGCTAAACAACTTACTCATGATGAGTTTGATAACGCAGGTGATGCTAGTTTTAGTAAAGATGGTAAATCGCTTTATTTTTCTGCGAACAGACACACAAACAACCAGCTAAAACCCACTAATAGTGAAGTTTATAAACTTGATTTGGCTTCGCAAAAAATAACAGAAATTACTAACCGAGAAGGCCCTGACGAGCAACCTAAAATCTCTCCCGATGGTCGTTACTTAGCGTACACAGGTTATGATGATAAACGCACTAATTACGAAAATACTCAGCTTTACATTCGTGATTTAAAATCTGGGGATACAGTTAGCTTAACGCCAAATTTTGACCGTAGCGTAGGGCAAATTAAATGGAGTGCAAACTCAAAAGGGGTTTACTTTAGTTACGCAGATAAAGGCCAAACTACCCTCGCCTATCAACCACGCAGCGGTAAGCGCAAAGTAATAACAACTCAAATTGGCAGCGTTGCATTTGGCCGCCCTTATTCTGGTGGTGACTTTGATGTAAGCGAAGATGGCGAAGTAGCTTTTACCCTTGCCGATACTCAGCGCCCTGCTGACATAGCAACCATTAAACGCGGTAAAGCGCAGCGTTTAACTACCCTTAATAATGATGCGCTGGCTGATAAAGCTTTGGCTAAAGTGGAAGAAATTTGGATTAAATCAAGCCACGATGAGCTACCAATTCAAGGTTGGATTGCTTACCCACCAGGTTTTGATAGCAGTAAAAAGTATCCGCTAATACTAGAAATACACGGCGGCCCTGTCGCTAATTACGGTCCGCACTTTAGCGCTGAAATTCAACTGTTTGCAGCAAAGGGAAATATCGTCTTATACATGAATCCACGCGGCAGTGATTCATATGGTAAAGAGTTTGCACAAACCATTCATCATAATTACCCAAGTAACGACTTTGACGACTTAATGGCGGGAGTTGATGCGCTAATAGCGAAGGGCTTTATTGATGAGTCTAAGTTGTTTGTAACTGGAGGCTCTGGCGGCGGCGTATTAACAGCGTGGATTGTAGGTCATACCGATCGCTTTGCTGCTGCGGTGGTTGCTAAACCTGTTATTAATTGGATCAGCTTTGTACTAACTGCTGACTTTTATCCATTTTTTGCTGATTACTGGTTTCCGGGTAAACCATGGGATTATATTGAGCATTACATGAAACGCTCACCTATTAGTTACGTTGGTAATGTAACCACACCAACCATGCTGCTTACTGGAGAATCTGACTACCGTACACCAATATCAGAAACTGAGCAGTTTTATCAAGCATTAAAACTACAAGGCGTTGATACTGCAATGGTGCGAATTCCTAATGCATCGCATGGTATTACAACCCGCCCATCAAACTTAATGACCAAAGTTGCCTATATTCAATGGTGGTTTGATAAGCACACGAAATAAACTCTGGATAATAAATTTATAGCTCAAATAAAAGCCACTTTAAATAAGTGGCTTTTGTATTCACTGCTGTAGTATTCAAACTGTAAACCCCCTTTACACTTCTGTGACAATTAAATATCGGACTTAGCTAAAACCTCAGTTAGTAAAATTTCGGTTTATAGGATTTTTTGTAACTTGAGTTGGTAAAAAATCGGTTTGAGTCACTGTTTATACCCTCTCAGTTAGTAAAATTTTGTTTTATAGCAACGAGAAGTTAGTAAAAAATCGGTTTATAAATTCCATTCGTTTGTCTATTAAAGCAAAAATCAGTCACTTATCCGCTTTTTTTAGTTGTTGTAAACGCTATTTACAGCAAAATCACCTAAAAAAGGTCATTTTATGAAAGGTTAGTTAAACTCTGATCTGTAAATTTACTCAGGTAGTTAAATAGTGATCCAACATGATTTAGTTAGTTAAAATCTGATCTAAAAATTAAAACAATAAAAAAGGGCCTATTGGCCCTTGAGTAACACTATCTAGTTAGGAATTAAAATTGGTTCATGGTGTTATCTTCACCACCGGCTTTAAGCGCGTTATCACCAGAGAAATATTCTTTGTGTGTATCGCCCATGTTAGAACCCGCTAAATCTTGGTGCTTAACAGATGCTTGTTCACGGCGAATCTCTTGGCGTTGTACATCACGTACGTACGCCAGCATACCCATGTCGCCAAAATATCCTTCCGATAAAATATCAGTGCTTAGCGCAGTTGTATGGTACGTAGGCAGAGTAATTAAGTGATGGAAAATACCCGCTTCACGTGCGCCATCGCGTTGGAAGTTTTGTACTAGTAAATCGGCTGCTTGCGCAAGCTCTGTTGCATCCATTTCTGGAGCCATTAAGCCTTTGTTGTCGCCAAGGCTTGGGTAAGCACTTAAGTCACGGCCAGCTTCTTGCCACTCTTGGTACACTTGCTCACGGAACTTAAGCGTCCAGTTAAACGAAGGCGAGTTGTTGTATACCAGTTTTGCATTTGGCACGTGTTCTTTAACACGATTTACCAGCTCAGCGATTTGTTTAACATGTGGTTTTTCTGTTTCAATCCACAGTAAATCAGCGCCCGACTGCAAGCTCGTAATACAATCTAGAACTACGCGGTCTTTTTCAGTGCCTTCGCGGAATTGAAATAAACCGTTATCTAGGCGAGTTGGTTTACATAACTGGCCATTAATTTTCATTGCTGTGTCGCCTTCATTTAAGTCATCAACACCGTTAATTGGCGTAGTTTCTAAAAATGCGTTGTACTGGCTTGCTAAGTCACCAGGAGTTTGCGACACAGGTACCTTTTGAGTAAGGCTGGCACCTAGTGAGTCGGTACGTGCCACAATAATACCGTTATCAATACCGAGTTCTAAAAAGGCGTAACGTACTGCATTAATTTTTGCTAAAAAGTCTTCGTGCGGTACGGTAACTTTACCCGCTTGGTGACCACATTGTTTAGCGTCAGATACTTGGTTTTCTATTTGAATGGCACACGCACCGGCTTCAATCATTTTTTTAGCGAGTAAATAAGTTGCTTCTTCGTTACCAAAGCCTGCATCAATATCAGCAATAATTGGCACAACATGGGTTTCAAAGTTGTCTATTTTGTCAATAACCGCTTGAACGTCACCGCCATTCGCTTTTGCTGCATCTAGGTCATTAAATAAGTGGTCTAGTTCACGTGCATCAGCTTGCTTTAAAAATGTGTAAATTTCTTCAATTAATGCAGGAACCGACGTTTTTTCGTGCATGCTTTGATCTGGCAGCGGGCCAAATGCAGAGCGAAGCGCTGCAACCATCCAGCCACTTAAGTACACATAGCTGCGTTTAGTTGTTTTTTGGTGGCGCTTAATAGCCATCATCATTTGTTGGGCAGTAAAACCATGCCAACACCCCAAAGACTGTGTGTACTGGCTTGTGTCTGCGTCATATGCAGCCATATCTTCACGCATTACGTCTGCTGTGTATTGCGCAATTTCAATCCCAGTACGAAAGCGGTTTTGTAAACGCATACGGCTTGCGTATTCAGGGTTAATAGCTTTCCATGGGCTGCCTTGAGATTGGCAAAGAGTAGAAAGAGTGTCTGTTTCGCGTTGATATGTTGTCATAATAAAATCCTTCGAACGAGTGTGTAAATTATTTAAATGTTGTGAGAGTGGCTAGGAGTGTGTGCTCCGTTTCGCTTGATTCAACATTAGGCTCATTTTTTAGATTTAGTAAATTTATAGTTATTATTGCGGCTATACATTTTGTGAATGGCTAAAAAGCACTCAATATTGCTTTTTTGAGTTATTGTTGCCTTAACGCACAAGCACACAACAACATCGCGACCGTTTAAGGAAGGCAATTATGTCCCACACTCTCACACATTCAGGACTCAGCGTAGACACACAACTTGCTGATTTCGTTAAAAACCAATTACTCCCTGGCACGCATTTAAGTGAACAGCAGTTTTGGCAAAACTTTGCACATATAGTGCAAACACTTACCCCTACAAATAAAGCGCTGCTTGAAAAGCGAGAACTGCTTCAAAAGCAAATAGATGACTATCATCTTGCTAACAAAACGTGGGATAGCGCTAGGTATTACGCCTTTTTGCAAGATATTGGTTATTTAGTAAAAGAGCCTGCCAACTTTAAGATTGAAACTCAAAATGTAGAACCCGAGGTAGCGCTTACAGCAGGGCCTCAGTTGGTTGTGCCTGTAAGTAACGCACGCTTTGCACTTAATGCCGCTAACGCACGTTGGGGTTCGTTATACGACGCTTTATACGGCACTGATGTGTTAAGCGAAGACGATGGCGCCGAAAAAGGCACTACATACAACCCAGTACGTGGTTTTAAAGTAATGGCTTACGCTCGTCAGTTTTTAGATAAAGCATTGCCACTTAAAAACGGCTCACACATAGAGAGTACTAACTATTCGGTGGTTGATGGCGCACTTTTAATTACGTTGCGTGACAGTTCTCAAACCACATTATCCAATCCATCTCAGCTTATTGGCTATCAAGGTGAAGCGCAAAATCCTACTGTAGTGTTATTAAAAAACAATGACTTACACATAGAACTCCATATCGATCACCACCACCTTATTGGTCAAGCTGATAAAGCTGGCTTAAAAGATGTGGTATTAGAAGCGGCACTCACAACCATTATGGATTGTGAAGATTCAGTAGCTGCAGTAGATGCAGAGGATAAAGTACAGGTTTATAAAAATTGGCTTGGTTTGATGCAAGGTAACCTTGTTGAATCGTTTAAAAAAGGCGATAAAACCGTAGAGCGTACCCTACAAAGTGATAAAATATACACCGCACTTGATGGCGGCACAGTTACTTTAAAAGGCCGCAGCATGATGTTTGTTAGAAACGTTGGCCATTTAATGACGAATCCTGCTATTACCGACGTGTACAATCAACCGGTATTTGAAGGTATTATGGATGCGATGTTTACTGCCACCGCTGCCCTGCACGACTTAAACAAAAAAACAGGTATAAAAAATACCAGCGCGCAAAGTATCAATATAGTAAAACCGAAAATGCACGGCCCTGAAGAAGTGACGTTTACTAACACTTTATTTAGCTTAGTAGAGGAAGCGTTAAGCTTACCTAAAAACACCCTTAAAATGGGTATTATGGATGAAGAACGCCGTACATCTGTAAACCTAAAAGCCTGTATTCATGCAGCTAAAGAGCGTGTGGTATTTATTAACACCGGATTTTTAGATAGAACCGGCGATGAAATTCATACCTCTATGCAAGCGGGTGTTGTACTACCAAAAGCACAGATTAAACAGCAACCATGGATAAGCGCATATGAGGATCGCAACGTCGATATTGGCCTTGCTTGTGGCTTAAGTCATAAAGCACAAATTGGTAAAGGCATGTGGCCAATGCCAGATAAAATGGCATTAATGATGGAGCAAAAACTAGCGCATCCTAAATCAGGCGCTAATACAGCATGGGTGCCCTCCCCTACAGCCGCTACCCTGCATGCAATGCATTATCACGATGTAAACGTATTTACTGAGCAGCAAAGTATAGCTAAACGCACTATTGCAAGCCTTAATGACCTGCTTACACCGCCATTAATGGCAGACCCTAAAACGCTTTCAAAAGAAGATATTCAAAGTGAGCTTGAAAACAATGCACAAGGTATTTTAGGTTACGTTGTACGTTGGATTGATCAGGGCGTAGGCTGCTCTAAAGTACCCGACATTAACCACATTGGATTAATGGAAGACAGAGCAACACTGCGTATTTCAAGCCAGCATATGGCTAATTGGTTGCTAAATGGCGTGTGCTCAAAGGCGCAAATAGAATCAACAATGGCTAAAATGGCCAAAGTGGTTGATGGTCAAAACGAACACGACACTGCGTATACACCCATGGCAACAAACGAAGAAACCCTTACTAACAGCATTGCCTATCAAGCTGCACTTGCATTAGTTCTAGAGGGCGTAACACAACCTAGTGGTTACACTGAACCACTACTACACAGCTACCGTATAAAGTACAAAGCGCAAAAAACGAATACGCTTTAACCGCTTAACTAACGTTCAAATTAAGTACTAAACCAGCTTTTAAGCTGGTTTTTTATCGCCTAAAATTAGAATAACAGCACTTTTAAGGCATTTTAAAGGTATATAGATAATACACATGAATATCTAACATTTATTCAAACGTAAAAAAGCGCGTTTTGCTTACACAAAACACGCTTTTTAAAGCTTTTAGCGAATTAAATCTAATTTTTTACAATAGCATTGTGATAAATATTTTGTACATCGTCACAATCTTCAAGCATATTTATAAACTTATCAAAGTTAGCAATAACTTCTTCGTCTTCAATTTCAATATTAACTTGAGGAATAAACGTAATTTCGTCTACTTCAAAGTTAATGCCTTCAAATGCGTCTTCAAGGGCCGTTTTAGCTTTAAAGTATTCTGTTGGCGGTGCAAATACCGATATTTTACCGTCCTCGGCTTCAACATCACTCACATCTACATCAGCCATCATTAGCGCTTCTAGCACAACTTCGTCGTCATCGCCTGCAAAGCCAAGTACCGCATAATGATCAAACATATGTGCTACACAGCCAGGAGTACCAATTTTTGAGTCTGTTTTAGTAAACGGTAAGCGTACATCTTTAATAGTACGGTTTGGATTGTCAGTTAAACAGTCAACAATAACCATGCAGTTACCAGGGCCATAGCCTTCATAACGGGCAACAGAGTAATCTTCTCCTGCGCCACCGGCTGCTTTTTCAATTGCTTTTTCGATAACGTGCGCCGGAACCTGGTCTTTTTTAGCTTTTTCGATTAGACGGCGTAGTGTTTGATTTACTTCGGGATCGGGATCGCCACTTTTTGCTGCAACGTAAATCTCTTTACCATACTTTGAGTTTACTTTTGTTTTTGCATTGGCTGTTTTGATCATAGAACTTTGACGAACTACAAATGCTCTGCCCATTTTGTGCCCCTAATGAATACGTTACGTTTTGCGGTATTTTACCAATTCAAAACGTATTGGGCTAGGAACAAACGTTATTTTGTAATTTAAATAACGTAGCACTTATTCTTAAATAAATTTAATAGTACGCTATTTAACATAACTCTATTTTTTTAGAGTAACTCTCAACCAATGTCACTAATTCAATAAAGTCATGTAAAACGTAATCAGCTTGGTCTGCATAGGCTGGCGTTGACTCTGGAGCATATAAACATGCTCGCATGTTTGCATTATGCGCAGCTTGAATATCGTAAAGGTAATCGCCTACATAAAGTAAATTTCTGGCGTTAATGTTCCAAAGTGTAGCAATGGCATTTAAAGCGCTGGGATCGGGTTTTGCTGGGGCATCGCTTCGCGTTAAAACTGTGCTGATAGGGAGTGGATTATTTTGTAATTTAATTGCCGCTGCTTTATCAAAATTTCGAGTAACAATTGCCATGGGGATATTTTTGGCTTTTAAAGCATGAATAGCTTCACTCACGCCGGGTAAAATAGTGGCATGTTGAGCGTCTATTAATTCGTGTTGGTGAACTATATTCATTGCCTCTTCACGCATATACGGTGAGGGAAACTGAGCAATATAATCAAGTAAATCTTGCTCGCAAGGGCAACCTATTTGGGCCTTAATTAATGCAAAATCTAATTCTGATGAAACCAATGTCCCATCTAAATCAAAAATTACTCCAAAAATAGCCTCAACCTGAGTAGTCATATCATTCCCTGAATTTAGTTATTACTAAATGAAATTTAAACATAAAATTCTCTACTGCTTATGCCCTAGGCCGGTAAATACAAAGGGATAAATGAAACTAACTATATTTAAATATTAATACGCACCATTATCAATCTATTGATAATAAAGTAATTTAAGTGCCTGATATATCATGCGCAAAAAAAGGTAAATATACAAATTGAACTACCAATTTTTACGTAAATTTACAAATAACAGATCAAATATGAACGCAGTTTAAACGTATGAAGAAAACGCGCACATAAACTGCTGTGCGCGTCGGTTGGGGAAGTTTTAACTATTAATTTTGCTCAAAGCGGGCTTCGAGCCAAGTATCATCTTGGGTAAAGTTTAGGGTTTTAATCTTACCTTTGCCCTCAACGTTTACCATATTTACCTGAGATGGCCATAAATCACGAAGTGCGCCATTACTCATTTTAATTCCTTCAATGTTTTCAGGAATTGGTGCTTCTTGGTAAACCCAAAAAAACTTACCATCAACTTGTGCCCCTACAAAGCTAAGCGCTAAAGGCTCACCACTTAGTGTTTGTAGAGCAACATGCGATTCAACATACTTAGCAAAACGAAGCTGATCGGCTTTATTATTAATAATATCGATTTTGCCTTTAAATAGTGTACCTACGGCATGTTCGGTATCGTGTAAATAAAAGCGATGCATTAATTCAACATTATGCGTACGTTTATTAAAAAGCACGGTTGTAACTGACGACTTTAGTTGATGCGCCATACTTGGCGCAGCAACTAAAAGGCAAACAATAATAAGCAAAAAGCGCATTATTGCTGCTCCTCACCGTCATCCTTTTCGTCTTTTTTATCATCAGTTTTAAGTTCAGTTTTAATATCTTGCATGATATCGCGACTCACCTTAGCTTTACTCTTTTCCTTTTTGTACACTTCTATACGTGAAGGAATAATACGACGAGGGTAGTTATTATTCTCTACATCTACGTCAGCTGTTTCCCAGCCTGGATCAACAGTTACTGATACAAGCGGCTTGTTTTTATCGGTAACAATTAGCTTTTGAACATTTTTATAATTACGACGCCAAATTTCAGCAGGAATATAACGCTCTTCTTTAGTACCATCTTCATACGTTAGTTCTAATAAAATAGGCATTACCAAACCACCTAGGTTTGAAAATTCCATAACGTAGTAGTTTTTATCTTCACTTACTGCACGGTCAAGCGTTTTACGCTCCCACGGCTCTAAGCCTTTTAAAAACTTATTGTACGAGTTACGTTCTTTATTGGTTACAGTAAAGCGGTCGTTTTCGTCATAAAAGTCGGTAACATCAGTATTTTGCTCAACCCATGTTTTTTTACCTTCTGCACGGTTACGCTCAACAAATAATGACGTAGGCTTGTCTGCTTCAATGTCGCGTAAACGGTTGTAGTCAATATCAGGGTTTTTAGTGTCTAAACGTAGTTGATATACTTTATCTAACGAGATATCTACATGATCTGTGGTGTAAAACCAACCGCGCCAAAACCAATCTAAATCAACACCAGAAGCTTCTTCCATGGTACGGAAAAAATCAGCTGGGGTAGGGCGCTTGTATTTCCAGCGCTGAGCATACTCTTTAAATGCAAAGTCGAATAAGTCACGACCTAAAATTACTTCACGTAAAATATTAAGTGCGGCTGCAGGTTTAGTATACGCATTAGGCCCTAAGCGTAATACGCTGTCTGACTGAGTCATAACAGGTACTTGGTTTTCAGACTTCATGTAGCTTACGATATCGCGAGGCTCAACACCCCAAGGAATAGTTGGATCCCATTCACGACCAGCAACCCCATCTAAAAAGCTATTTAAGCCTTCATCCATCCACGTCCATTGGCGTTCATCTGAGTTAACAATCATTGGGAAGTAAAAATGTCCCACTTCATGAATAACTACGCCAAGTAAAAAGCGCTTTTCAGCTTGAGAATAAGTACGTGTACCATCATCTTGCAACTTAGTACGCGGACCGTTAAAGGTAATCATTGGGTATTCCATACCGCCAACAGGGCCATTTACTGATTGAGCTGTTGGGTATGGGTAGTCAAAAGAATACTTAGAGTACACTTCCATTGTGTGTACTACCGCTTCAGTTGAGTACTTCTCCCATAAGTCGCCACCTTCTTTAGGGAAAAACGACATTGCCATAACTAAAGGTTGAACATCGCCACCTTGCTGATAGCCTTTTGCATCCCACATAAATTTACGAGACGACGCCCAAGCAAAGTCACGTACGTTTTCTGCTTTAAAGTGCCATGTTTTAGTTTTGTCAGTGCCTTCTTTTTCGTTTTCTAGCGCTTCTTCTGCGTTAACAATAAACACAGGGCGTTTAGATGTTTCAGCTTGCTTTAAACGTTTACGTTGAGTACTTGTAAGTACTTTGCTCGCATTATCAAGCTTACCAGTAGCCGATACAATGTGATCCGCAGGAACGGTAATCTCTACATCGTAGTCACCAAACTCAAGCGTAAATTCACCAGAACCTAAAAATGGTTTGTTTGTCCATGCTTCGTAATCGGTATAAGCCGCTAAACGAGGAAACCACTGTGCAATTAAGAATATGTCGTTGCCGTCTTCTTCAAAGTGCTCGTAACCAGAACGTGCACCCACTGCATCTTCTTCAACAATGTTGAAGGCAAAGTTCATGCTAAATTCGACTTCTTTACCTGGTTTTAATGGCTCGTTTAAATCGATGCGCATTAGGGTATCAACTACCGTTACACGTAGTTCTTTACCGTCGTCATCTTTAACGCCACTAATTGTATAACCCAGTTCGTTGTCGCTCATAAACTGTTGACGACGTAGCTCGCCTAAACTTAATTTAGCGGGCTTTTGAGCTGGTAAGCTTTCTAAAGTGCTTTTAAACGTTTTCGTTGTTTCGGCAATTGAGTCACTTTTAAAAATATTTTGATCTAACTGCAACCATAAATATTTAAGCGTATGTGGAGAGTTATTTTTGTATTCGATGTTTTGGCTACCCGTAATACGGTGCTTTTTTTCATCTAGCTTTACATCAATATCGTAATTAACTTGTTGCTGCCAGTATTTTTCACCCGGTTCGCCAGCGGCACTACGATAAACGTTTGGAGTTGGCAGCGCTTCGTCTAATTGACGAAATTTATCAACAAAAGAACCTTTTGTTTGCTCAACCGAAGACGCCATAGCTGCACTCGATATTGCCAATGGCAACACTAAAGCACTTAGCGTAAGACCTATTTTTTTCATTGTTAGTCCTAATATAATTTTGTGAGCGTACTTTGACAAAAATATCGGCAAGCTTCAATAAATTAGCGACCAAATACCGTATTTTTAGGGTGATGTTCACTTCGTTTTTTAGGTTAAAAAGTACAATTAATTTGTAACAAAATACGAATGGATAAAAACTGTAAAGGGGGTTTACAAACAGCAATTCGATTTAAAGTGTCAAAACAGGAACAAGCCCTTGAATTTAGGGTTTTCAGGCCTAATTCATAGTAATAGCTTAAATTAAAAGTAAGTCGCAATTTGTAGGGGCACGATATGAAATTTTACATTGTAAAAAAAGATCATCAGCTCGAAGCAATTCCTGCTAAAAAAGCATTACTTGAGCGCTATCAAGCAAACCATTACTCCTATGTAAATGTGGTATCGGGTTGTAATAAGCAAGATGCGCTTAAACGCCTATCTACTGAGCAAAAACACAGTAAAAAGTGGCTATTAATTGGCGCAAATATTGCTGTGTTTTCAGTAATATTAACTATTTGTACGATAAATTAAAAATAGTGCATTTTTAGGTTGATCTTTAGTGCCGTTTATATTTAAAATCGCCAACCTTTTTATTTGAGGCAAATAAATTCGTCACATTTATCCTCAAATTAATATCGATTACTAGCAAGAAATGCGGTGGGCTTATGGATTTTTATATCCTAAAAAAACAACAAGAACTAATTGCGATTCCAGCAAGTGAGAATAACTGTAAGCAGTATCTCGATTCGGGTTATTTTTATATCGATAAAGTAGCAGCGTGCAACGAAACTAATGCACTAAAGGCGCTACACGCAAAACAAACTAAAACGTTAAAAATCCCATTATTAATGGCACTTTTAGCATTGCCGGTTGTTTTTTCAGCGTGGTACAGTTTAACCTAAAGTAATGCGGGTCTTAGGCTTGCATCTTTAACTGCCTTGGGTATATTGGCGCTCTTACGGTTTTATTAAGAGCGCGACATGAAAGTCCTCCACACCTCAGATTGGCACCTTGGCCAACAATTTTACGAACACGATCGCCGTGTTGAACATCAAGCTTTTTTTACCTGGCTATTAGCCACTCTTGTTGATCAACAAATAGACTTACTTTTAGTTGCTGGCGACATTTATCATACAGCGACTCCAAGTGCTAGCGCCGAAAATCAGCTTTATCAATTTATTAAAGATGCCAAAAAAGCATGCCCACTATTACATGTAGTGATTATTGCGGGTAACCACGACTCTGCAAATCGTATTTTGGCAGCTCAGCCATTACTAGCCCAGTTTGATACTCACGTAATAGGGCGCTTTGATGTCGCAACACCCGATGAAACTGTTATTACCATAAATACTAATGGTAAACGCGCTGTAATCGTCGCTATGCCATTTTTACGCGCAAGCGATGTAAGTTCACTTAGCCAAACTGAAAACGGCTCTAGCTATGCACAAGGCGTTGCAAAAGCTTACGAACTTGCACTAGATCAAGCTGTTAATATAAATGAGCAAAACTCACCATTAATAGTTATGGGGCACTTACACGCTAAAGGCGGAGATATATCAAGTGATTCTGAGCGTAACTTAGTAATAGGCGGCGAAGAGTCTATTTCAGCTAATGTATTTGGTAAACAAGCTAACTATGTTGCCCTTGGGCATTTACACAAAGCGCAACAAGTTGCTAAAAGCGATGTTATTCGCTACAGCGGCACACCCATTCCAATGTCGTTTTCAGAGCGTAACTACACCCACCAAATAAATATTGTTGAGTTTATTACTGATGAAAAACAACACATTAGTACAATTGTAAACCCCCTTTACATTCCACGCTCTGCCGATGTAATTGTTTTACCAAAAGGGGAGTGCGTACCATTAAGTGAACTGTGCGAGCAAATTAAAGCACTCGACACATCACAAAATACAGTAGCGCCTTATTTACGTGTAAAGCTTAAATCAAGCGATACCGACACCACCTTCAGAGAACAAATAGAACAAGCACTTGAAGGTAAGCATATTAAATTTTGTGGTATTGAACGTGTACGTGAGCAATTAGCTAACAATGACGACAACACCGTATTTGAAGATTTAAGCGAAGTTGAAATGCTCAACCCATTAAACCTATTAGAACAAGCATTCGCAAACGATAAAGACATGGCAGGGCAAAGCGTACCCGATGAGCTAAAAGCACTTTTAAGTGATGTAATAAACGAGCTTACGGAGCAAGAACAACTATGAAAATAACCGCAGTTCGTATTCATAACTTAGCCTCAATTGTTGACGCTGAAATAGACTTTACTAAAGCCCCATTAAAAGACGCGGGTTTATTTGCCATTACAGGCGATACCGGCGCAGGTAAAAGTACCTTTTTAGATGCGATATGTTTGGCGCTTTATACAAAAACAGCACGGCTACGTGGCGATAAAGGTAATTTAATAGAGTTTAACGGCGACAGCATTAAGCTAAATGATGCGCGAAACTTACTGCGCAGAGGTACATGGGAAGGCTACGCCGAGGTTGACTTTTTAGGGCAAGATAAACAGCTTTATCGTGCGCGCTATACAATTTCACGCACCCATAAAAAAGTAACAGGCAAACTTAAAGTAGCAGAGCACACTTTAGTAACCCTACCAGACGAAACCCTAATAGCAGACAAAAGCCACACAATAAAAGAAGTCGAGAGTAAAATAGGGCTTAACTTTGAGCAGTTCTCCCGTGCCGTACTTTTAGCGCAACATGAGTTTGCTGCGTTTTTAAAAGCCACTGGCGATGAGCGAGCGCAACTTTTAGAGTGCTTAACAGGCACCGATAAGTTTAGCCGTATTGGCGTGCGTATTTTTGAACGCCATAAAGAGCAAGTAGCAAAGCTTGAAGCGCTTAAAGCAGGCCTTGAAAGCTATACCTTATTAACACCAGAAGAACTTGAGCTACAACAAACCAAGTTAGCGGATTTAAAAACGCAAACCGAACACGCTAAACAAGAGCTGACCAAAACCGAAAAAGCACTTAGCTGGTATCAGCAAGCAACAGTGCTTGAGCAAAACTTACTCCAAGCACAGCAAACGCAGCAACAAGCAAGTTCAGCGCTTGAAAGTATCGTTGAGCAAAGCGAGCAAGCTAAACAAGCCAAACAGGCGCTTGAAATAAAAGACAACCGCAGCCGCTTTACTGTTTTAACAGATCAAAATACGGCGCAAAATGAGCAAATTACAACGCTTAAAAGTGTTGACCATTTAGCGGTAATTAATGAGTGTAATACCGCGCTTACTAAACACACCGAGCAGCTTAATAACGCAAATGAGCAAAAACAAAATGCAGCGCCCGTTATCGCTAAAGCGCGCGAGCTCGACAGCAACATTGCTTTGCAAAGCCAAAGTATAAAAGGTACTGAGTCACAAATAGCTAAAGAGCAAACGCAGCTAGATGAGCTCAATCAGCAGTTAAAGCAAAGCAGTAAAGAGTTAGAACTCGCTAATACCGACTCTACAAAAAGCCAGCAATGGCTTAATGAGCATGAGCAGCTGCATGTTTTAGCAAAAGATTGGAGTTATTATAAGCAAAGCTTTACTACCTACTTAAGTGCACAGCAGCAATTAGCCGCAAACGTTACGCAAAGCCAAACTCTTAATAGCGAGCTTGCAAGTCAGAACGAGCTTTTAAATACACAAAATAATAAAGTGCAGCAGTGCGAGGCGTTACTTAATAATGATCAATCGGCATTACAGGTATTAAATAACCAGCTGACTGAGTTTAATGCAGAGCATTGTGATGTACAGCTAAAAAGTATTGATTACTTAAAAGAGCAGCGCGAGCGTTACGGGCAATTTAATGCAGAGCTAAAACAAAGCACGCAACGCCAACAAGTACTTAATCAGCAATTAAATGAAAGCCAGCAAGCTCACGCTTTACTTAACCAAAATTTAATAACCAGTGAGCAAGCGCTTAAAAGCACCGAGTACGCACTTAATCAAGCGCGTTTAAGAGCCAGCGAAAACGTAGAGCATTTACGCACTGAGCTTCGCCCTAATGAGCCTTGCTTAGTATGCGGCGCCACTGAGCACCCGTACGCGGTAAATCAAAATCAGCAATTAAATAACTTAATTACTGATTTTGAAAATGCTTTTAATACCGCCAAAAAGCAATTTGAGCATGCACAAAACGAGCTGCATAAACATCAAACTCAAGATGCCGTATTAACCGCAGAGCAAAAACAACTTGAGCAAATAATACAAACAGCAAAAGCTAAACAGCTCGACATTAAAAATACCATGCAAGGCGCACGTAACGAGCTTAACGACTTAACACCTGATCAGCTTGAAGTCACTTATAAGCAGTTAACGGAGCAAAAAGCGCAGTATTTTGAGCAACAAAAACGCCAGCGTACACTGCAAACCAAAGTAAATGAGCTACAAGCAGCACTTAAAGCAGAGCAGCAAGTACAGCAGCAGCTTAGCAATAAACAGCTTGAGCTTACACATCAGCAAAACCAAATAACGAGCAAGCATAGCGAACTAAGTGCGCAAATTAACGAGCTGGATACAACGCTTAATAGTCAATTTGAAAACAGTGATTTTTGGCGACAACTACAAGCCAGTACGCTTGAGCTTACCCAGTTGCACGAGCAGGTTACGCAGTACCAGCACACTCAAACGCAACTTGAGCAAAGCCAAAAACGTCAAGACACAGCTAATGAGCAAATAAAACAACTTACCCCGCTTATATGTAACAACGAACAATCGTTAAAAGCACTCAACGAAGAGCTCATAAAAGCTAAAGCGCTATTAAGCACTGTGCAAACTGAGCGCTTAGCATTATTTAATAACGAGCAAATAAGCGCAGACGACTACCAAGCAAAACTTGTCAGCGAGCAAGAGCAAAAGCAATTGCTGGTTCAAGCATGTCAAAAAGCACATGACGATGCTATTAAGCAGCGAGACGAGCACGCTATAACGCTTAAAAATGCAGAACTACGCTTACTTGAAAACAGCCAAGAGCTAGCAACGCTTGAGGCACGTTATAACGAGTGGTTTAGCGACTTTAAAGCGCAATTTAGCAATGCAACGCACGAACAGGTCAAAATTTTACTAACGCTTAGTAGCGAGACTATTAAAGCGCATTTAACTCAGCACGAACAGTTAACTCAAGCGCTAACAGATGCAAACGCCGCATTAAAACAGCAGCAACTTACGCTTGAAAAACACAACAGTAGCGATAAACCAACGCAAAGTGCAGAGGCTTTAAATACCCAATTAAGTAGCTTAAACGAGCAACAAACGCAGCTGCAAAGTTCATTACTGGCAACCAATACCGCTATTGAGCAACACAACCAAAACGCAAAAGCGCTTGAAGGTAAGCAAGCTGAGTTAACTACGCTTAAAACGCAGGTTGAGCAGTGGCACTTGCTTAATAAAGTACTAGGTGATGCAACGGGTAAAACCATGCGTAACTTAGCGCAAACGCAAACGTTAAAAATATTACTGCACTATGCCAACAGCCATTTAAAAACACTCAACAAACGCTACGAATTAACGGCAATAGCACAAACGCTCGACATTGCGATTATTGACCGCGACATGGCCGACGAGCAACGATCTGTTAATACGCTCTCGGGCGGGGAGTCATTTTTAGTATCACTTGCGCTTGCACTTGGTTTAGCATCGCTTTCGTCAAACAAAGTACAAATCAATTCTTTGTTTATTGACGAAGGGTTTGGTACGTTAGACAGCGAAACCCTCAGCATTGCAATGGACGCACTTGATTCATTACAAGCACAAGGTAGAAAAGTAGGCGTTATATCGCACGTAACACAAATGAGCGAGCGCGTAGCCACTCAAGTGCATGTAGCCAAAAAGCCAGGTGGATATTCCACAGTTGAAGTTATATAGCTATTAGGGAGTTTAAAAATGCCAACATTTACAGGCGAACAAGCAACACAATACGATAGCCGCATTACTCGTTTAGTCCCAGGTTATGAGTTATTACACCAACTAACTAACGCACAGCTACAAGCAACGCTAAGCGACAATGCACATGTTTTAGTAGTAGGGGCAGGCACAGGTAAAGAAGTGCTCGCACTGGCTGCATTAAACCCAACATGGCAATTTACCGCGCAAGATACATCAGCCGATATGCTAGCAATTGCAAAGCAGCAATTTGACGAGCAGGGCATAACTAGCCGCGTAACGATTCACAATGGTCCTGTTGATAAATTATCAGTTAAAGCTGATGCCATTTTATGTTTATTAGTCATGCATTTTGTACAAGACAATGGCGATAAAAAGCAGCTATTAAAAGCAATTAAGGGCAATCTTAAAAAAGATGCACTCCTTTATATTGCTGATTTAATGCGCCCCGAAACGACGTTTGAGCGCGAAGCCCAACTTACGACATGTGCGCAATTAGGTTTAACCGAAACCGGTAAAACACAAATGGGACACGACCTAGAAAATGAGTTTTACCCACTCGATAGAATGCGTTTTAGCGAACTGCTAAACGAGTGCAAATTTGGTATTCCAAAGCTGTATTTTAAAGCGCTAGGTTTTAGTGGGTATGTAGTTTAATTTATCGATCTATTTAGAAGAATGTGGCTTACACCACTGAACTGTGTGCTTATGGCGCGGTATTGTTTTACATTCTTTATTAGAGTCGGCACCTGGCTCGCTAGCATATTGCGAGCTTGGGGCTACGTTGGCACAACCTGCAGCCAATAATATAGCAAATACGGGTATTAACTTTTTCATTTCATCACCTATTAAAATATGTTTTAAAGCGCTTTGCAGTTACTGTAAATACAAAGCGCTTATTAGTTTGCTAGCATCTCTCACCAATATGGCGGGTAGTTATGCATCTACAAAAATAACTTCGCCAGTAATAAAGCCATCAACCGAGCGCTCAAACGCTTTACCTACAAGCTTGCCTGGTACTGGTTGAAAACCTGGCATCATCTCGCCGTATACGTCCCATGCTTCTTCAAGTACGGTAGGGTTAACCACATTAATACGTGTGCCACGTGGCATTTCAAGTGATACGCATTTTGCAAACGTATCTATTGCGCCGCTAGTTGTTGCATCAGCAATCGCAAACGGAATAGGTTTAACGTTTAAAATACCGCTAATTAGCGTAAATGAACCGCTATCGGCAATGTACTTTTGACCAATGCGTACAAGGTTAATTTGCCCCATCATTTTGCTCATAATAGTGCTCATCCACTGGGCTTCGCTCATATCTGCAAACGTTTCGTACTCACATAAACCTACGGTATTAACTACGGCATCAAAATGGCCTACTTTTTCATACAGCTCAGTAATTGATTGCTCGCTGGTAATATCAACAATATGATCCACATCGCCCGAACGACCCGCTGTAATTACTTTATGCTTAGATAAACCGGTTAATGCCGCTTGACCCATTTTTCCTAGTGCGCCTATTAATATTACTGTTTTCATTGTTTGCTCCAATCATTTGTTCACTTTAGTGTGTAGGAGCATAGTAAGGGAGTATTTTAACAATTAGAAACAACCCTTTTATGTAAGAGATACAAGATAATTTGGTTATGTGATAAGTTAAATATTATTACTAAATAACACTGGCAGCAGTATGAGCAAGTTAGACCGATTAGATATAAAACAATTGCGTATTTTCCAAGCGCTCATTCGCGAGAAGAACGCCTCAAAAGCAGCAAGTAAATTGGGCTTAACCCAACAAGCAGTGAGTGAGCAACTAAAAAAGTTACGCGATGTGTTTGACGACCAGCTGTTTTTGAGAAAAACCACTGGCTTTGTGCCTACACCTTATGCAGAGGAGTTGTCGGTAGACATAGACAAACTCCTAAACGACTTTCAGGCATTATTAGCACCTAAAATATTTGACCCAAAAACAGTTAATGATGAGTTTGTAATAGCCGCTACCGACTACGCACAGCAAGTCGTTTTGCCAGCATTGGTTAAAGTACTCCGGGCACAAGCGCCAAATTTAAAGCTTATAATAAGAGACTTCGAGATAGACAGCCTGCACGATTTAATGGAAAACGGCAAAGTAAACCTTGCTATTGCATTTCCTGACTATATCCCAAGTACTTATCCCATTATTAAATTGTTTGAAGAGCAACATATTTGTGTTACCTCGCCGAATTCATCAATAGCAGGAACTAAGCCAAGCCTTGCTGAAATCGCCAGTTATCCAAGTATTATTGCCTCGCCTTCGCGTCCAAATTTTAAAGGGTCTATTGACGATTGGTTTAAAAGCTTTGATTTAACACGTAACGTAGTGGTGTCGGCACCGTGTTTTTCTATTGTGCCGATGTACCTAGAAACAACCGACTCTATTGCATTTTTACCCTCACGCGCAGTAAGCTCAGAGCTAGTAAAAATAGAGCTGCAACAGTTACCAGCCCCGTTTGACGTAATAGCCGCATGGCATCCGCGCTACAGTAAAAACCCGCTTCATAAATGGGTAGTATCGAAGCTGATTGTTGAGTGAAAAAGTGTGTGTTTAATTTCACTACACACGCTTACAACTTCTGACAGATACAAACAATGTCCTCACATATTTTTTATGCTCTGATACTTATTATTTCCCTATTAAAATGATTAAAAGGGAAATCAGCATGAAAAAGTATCTTATAGTGGTATTACTCCTCTCGGGTTGCGCATCACAAGGTGTTGACCGTAACAATCAAAATCAAATAATTAAACGCTATTACGCCTCGGTAGAATCAATGCAACCTGTAACGCTTTCATCAGAAGTAGACACAGGCATAGCAGCAGGCGCTGGATTTGGCTTTGTAGATAATTTAGATGGTAACACCCAAGAAATGGTAGGCGGAGCAATAATCGGTGGGTTAGTCGGAGGACTATTTACCGCATTATTTGAAGGCGGTAACGATGCGTATCAATATAATTTATACGCTGCAAACGAAGGCGAGTTTACGGTTATTCTAAAACAAAAACTCAATAAAAATACACTATGCGTAGTGGTAAATGCAGGAAGTAAAATTAAGCTTGAGCCCGTAGATAAACAATACTGCGTAAATAGTCCAAATGTGCACAAAAAAGCTGATGTTGCTCTATAGCAATATCAGCTTTTGTATTTTTGTAGGTCGGTTAAGCGAAGCGCCACCCGACGAGCTAATATCAACATTACTCAGATTTATGCTAGTGATCTTTTTATTATTCTATATGACCAGATAGCTCAATTATTTTTTGATAATCATCCCACATCCAATAATTACAATTTCCATTGCTTTCAAAAGATATCATTTCTGAAATTATATTCGCTATATCTTTTCCTGCATCTGACTGCGCATTCGAAAAACTCTTCGACTGTACTCGAAGCATACTTCTCTGCTCGGGAAATATTGTATGCCCACTTTCTAAAAAACATTTTATTCCGCGAGTAATACTCACACAGTCAAACATAGATTTTATGAATGAACTCAAAGGAGCACCTACAACAGCTGAGTTAGTAATCTCTATAGTAAAACGAATATTACTTGTATTATTTCTATCTACTTGTTTATCTAAGTGCTGCTCTATTAGACCTACCATGAGTACAACTGTGTTTATCAAAGTATCAGAAGCTGTTAATTGCTTTGCAGCATAATCTAAGGCTGCAAAAAAGCGATTTATGATTTGTTCAACTTCCCTTAACTCAATTTTATTAATTTTAAATAAGTTAGCAAAAAAATTTATATTACTTAACTGATTAACAACATAAGGATAAAGTAATACATTTTTTTTATTATACTTATCAAAATCCAAATTTCTAGAAAGTAAATAATCTACCAAAGATACTGTTGGCAAGCTGACTTTTCGGTCGAAAAACCGCCGTAGATAGAGCTGAGCGTCAAAATCAATCCCATATATTGACTTAACCGAGTGCTCAAGTACTTCTGTATTTGTAGCAACTAAAAAAGTACATCCCTTAGTCTCAAAAAAGTGCTTAATAACCTCTAAAACTTCGATCGCATAATTTGGTCGGCACCTGTCCAGTTCATCGATCAAAATAACTATTGGTATGTTCAAAGCATAAATGATTTCAATTAGTTCAGATAAATAGGTTAAATATTCTTTTATATCTTTAACTGCTTGAATAGATTCTATATGGTTTTTTTGAATCGTTTCAGTGTACTTCTGCGATTGTGTCGAGGCATTAAAATTAGGAGTCACTTCAATTGCTTTGGATGCAGCTTTGGTCGCTGCAATTGAAATAGGATCGCCTGAGAACAAAACAGCAGACTCAGCGTATTTTAAACAAACTCCTAAACGACTCTTTAAATCATTAAATTTTTCTTTAGCGTTTTTCTTGTCTTTAACTTTTCCGTTCGGAGCCTTTTCTTTAAAAACATACTCAATTTGCTCTAATAATTCGCTGCAAATAACAGCAAGGGGATTATTTGAAAAGTCACTTTCCCAAACATCAATATATACAACGGGATGGTTACGTTGAGCAAGCTCTACATACAAGCGTCTAATAAACTCTGTTTTACCAGAGAAATACCATTTAGGTTAATTACGCGACTCTCTGATATAAGAAACTGAGCAATAAATTGTCCAAATTCTTTTCTATTCGCTTTACATGTATCCCAATTATAAGTGTCTTTCCATTCGATGTACTTGCTCGCGTGGCTTGCTATATCCATATATTATTTCGTCTCTTTTTCTAAATATATTTATTGTTGATGTACACCCTTAACCAATCTCTCCAAGTGCTTTCATAGCAGCTTGTGCTTTATCTGTTTGTACGAAAATGTGGTCGTGATAAAACGCAGCTACCACATTAGCACTAATACCATGCTCAGTGAGCTTTGCAGATACCGCAGCGGTTAAACCGACTGCCTCAAGGCTCGAATGCACGTTAAGAGTAATTAAATTATATTTACTCTCAAAGGTAATACCTGCTTTGTCGGCGGTTTCAGCTTTTAATATAAGAGTTAGCCCTTCTTCTTCTACATAAGTAGCAAGTGGCTCTAAATGAATATAATCAGCGAGCTTTCCTGCCAAGCAACAAAAAATATACTCGCCTTGCTTAAGCTCTGGCTGCATTGATTTTAATAATTGGTTTAACTCTAAAATTCCGGCCATGGTCGCTCCTATTAACCTAATTCAATTCAAATAAGTAAGTCTATTTTCAAACTGTTTTTTAATTTAATTACTATCTCGTTTAACTATTATTTTTTCGACAATATCCCAAACACCGATCAAATTTTAAGGCTCTATTGGCGATTGGTTTAAGCTTATACCATTCCAATAAATAGCTGATCTATTTTACTTGCTAAAACAACCCATTTCTTTGTTGTCAATTTCGCAAAGGGAACAACCATTTACATCAATTTACGCCTAGAACTGAATTATTTTTTCGGCGTAAAATTTAGATCACATACTTAATGGAATTGGTATTAAATACTATAAAAGGAGTAAGTTTAAAGAGTCGCTTAGTTTTTGTATCGAGCAAATTAACTTTCAATCATTTTTATTATTTTTGCAGGATTCCCACCTATAACAACGTTATCGCCAAACGATTTTGTAACAACAGCACCCGACGCAACAACTACATTGTTACCTAAAGTAACGCCTGGATTTATGACTGCATGACCACCAATCCAACAATCATTTCCTATTGTTATTGTTTTTGCATATTCGAGTCCACTTCTTCTATCAATTGGGTTTATAGGGTGTGTAGCGGTATAAATTCCAACCTGTGGCGCAATAAAGCAATTGTTACCAATATTAACTTCCGCAGCGTCTAAAATAACGCAGCCAAAATTAGCATAAAAATTTTCACCTACATGAATATTTGAACCATAATCACAATTAAATGATGACTCTACATGAACTTGTTTTCCTGTTGAGCCAAATAACGCATGTATAATTTGAGCTCTTTCATCCAAATTAATGACGCTTGTTTGGTTTAGCGCTTCCGTTTTTAAGCTAGCTTTTAATCGTAATTCAATAAGCTCAGGGTCACTTGGGTCATAATACTGACCAGATAGCATTTTTTCTTTTTCTGTCATAATTTAAAATCCAAATAATATATTTTTTATAAGTGGCAGATTCAGCTTTTAAGCTAAGCACCACTACCTTTGTTCAGTACGTTTGCATTTAGTTACTTTTAACTATTTTTTAGTTTTGCAACTAGCTCGCTAAGCCTAGCTATTTTTATATTACTTAATTGCCTGTAATCAAAATACGGGCATACAATAATGTTGTTGGTTGTATCTATTGCAAATTCGTCGTCGAGCCACTCAAATTGTGCATTAAGCTTACCTTGTTGGAGTAAGCTTTTAGCGTGCGTACGACCTGCGATTATATGCAGTTGGTTTTTATTATTCGAAGCTTTATCTGTACAAGTAACAGTAATATTAGGCGCGCTAAATAGCAGGGCGGTTTTACTACTTTTTTGCAGTAAAAACTCATCGCGATATTGCTGCCAAGTAGGCGCTTGTTTAGCAAATGAGTAATACTCACTTGGTAGAGCAAACAATACTTTGGCGTACACGTTAAATACTTTGCGCCAACCATTACCGCAGTGCTGGTTTATGGTATTTATTTGCTCATTTATAACCGGTTCAAGGCATTGAAGTGTTTCAAAAAACGGCATTGGCGGCGCTTTTGCTACATACACTGCCACGCTAAATTGCGTATCGCCTAAGCCAACTAATTGGGTATTCAAGTTAGTTAGCCTTGTTTTGCGCTAAAATACGATCGAGATTATTAGCAAAATTTTGACGGTCGGTTTGGCTAAGCGGAGGCGGCCCACCACTCATTTCTACGCCACTTGAGCGCATGGTATCCATAAAGTCGCGCACGTTAAGTATTGAGCGAATATTCTCCGTGGTATAAAGCTCGCCACGTGGATTAAGCGCTTGCCCACCGTTATCAATTACTTCACTCGCCAGCGGTATATCGCCAGTAATAACTAAATCGCCTTTTTCAATACGTTTCACTATTTCATCATCGGCTACATCAAAGCCTGACGATACTTGAACGCGGCTTATGTATTTTGACGGCGGAATACGCATTGCGTGATTAGCCACTAAAATAGTGTCGATTTTCATACGCTCTGCCGCTCTAAAAAGTATTTCTTTTATAACGACAGGACACGCGTCTGCATCTACCCAAATTTTCATGCTATGGTCATTTTTATTGCTTTAGAATTAATATGATCCTATAGCAAATTTTATTCTTGTGAAATAGTATAAATTACATAATTGAAAAGGAGCTTACATGAAGGCTATAAAATACGGTTTACTTATTACTGGGCTATTTTTTCTTAGTGCTTGTACCAGCCCTCCTGAGGGAATAACACCCGTTAAAAACTTTGATATACAAAAGTATAAAGGCAAATGGTTTGAAATAGCGCGGCTCAATCACTCATTTGAAGAAGGTATGGAGCAAGTTACCGCTACGTATTCTATTAACGACGACGGCACAGTTAAGGTCCTTAACAAAGGATATTTAACGGATGATAAAAAGTGGGATGAAGCTGAGGGCTTAGCTAAGTTTGTTGAAAACACCGATACAGGGCATTTTAAAGTGTCATTTTTTGGTCCATTTTATGGCGCTTACGTGATTTTTGAACTTGACCAAGGCGATTACCAATATGCATTTATAACCAGTTACAACAAAGATTACTTGTGGTTTCTATCACGTACACCAACGGTTAGCAAAGAGCTTAAAGAGCACTTTTTAACTAAAGCGAAAGAGTTGGGCTTTGCTACTGATGAAATAATTTGGGTAAATCAAGAGAGTATGTAAAGGGGGTTTACAGTTAGCTGTATGCGCTTTTAAAGTGGTAATAAAAACGTCATCTAACTGTAAAGTAAATTAAATATATAAACGCTATATTGCTAGCACTTACAGTGAGACAGTAAGTATTAGGAACACTGAATATCCCCCTATTGTTGGCAAGCTATATAGCTTGCCATTTTTTTGCCTAATTTATGGGAAAATAACGGATCACGTTTTTACTAACTAAGGCTAGTTTAATGCTAAAAACAACCCACTTAGTACAACTAACACGCTATTTAAAACACTAAACCACTTTACGTAGCCTACTAAAAAATTATAAAAAACCATTATAATCAGTACACTTAGTGACATAAACCCACAAAAAAGTAACGCGCCATAACCACTTTGAGTTGCTACGCAAAGCACTAAGCTTAGTAAAATACTGATCCAAGCAATAAATAACAGGCTTTTACTTTGTGATTCTGTAGGGCGTTTTTTAAATACATCTTTAAAATGATTAAACTTAGCCAGTGCAAAACCATTAAAACCAAACAAACACAGACTAAAACCAAGTAAATCAATCATGATTTTTTCCTTTTAAGATTATTAGATTGGCTAGGGCTAATTATTTTTGAGGTGTTTTTAGCAGTACGTAATTTTTCGGTTTGTATAAAAAACAATATACTAAACAATAAAAACAGTGCATCAAAAGTAAATAAAGCCCACTGTTTGTGCATCAAATAGCTAACTATATTACCGTTGGTTGTAAGGGCATTAATAACCGGTACGCTTAAGCACGCAACAGTATTTATAGCAGCCATAACTCGCCATTGCAGTGTATCGCGCTTTAAAAGGGCAATAACAGCCACTGCTAACCATGTTAAAAAGAACGCGAGTATTTCTTTATCGGCGCGCTCTGCAGTTGTTGGGCTAAGTAGTCTGTTAGCAATAAAAAATGCACACGTTGCCAGAGGTAATCCCATAATCGTGGCTAGGTTTAACCCTTCAACTAGCTTTAAACCAAACGAAGGTTTAACGTTATTTTTAGTTCGCTCGCGAATTCGTTTAGCCCACATTATGCAACCAGAGCCAATCATTACACAGCCTGCAATACCGCCTAATACGTATAACCAGCGCAATAACCACGTAGCTAATCGGCCTGTATGCATTGAATTTAGTGACTCGTAAAGCGCTTTGCTATTAGTTAGTTCGTCATCAGTTTTAGCGACCATTTGCCCTGTAGCACCACTAAATATTAAGCGTGGTGCTTGGTCACGTAGTGTTTTACCTGCGCTTACTAATACGGTAATTGTTGAAGCTGCCATATTGGGTTGATTGACTTGTACACGGGTAATATCTGCATGAGGCCACTTAGTATAAACCTGATCTAAAATACTTTGAATCGGCACCATTGACGATTCGCCTTTGGCTTTATCGGTCATAGTATTGCGAGGGGTTACATCGTTAAAAAAGCCACGCATGCCGTTATCGTAAGCTGTTTGCGCAGGATAGGGAAACAACATAAATATGAGTGTAATCATGCCCGTGTAAGTAATCATTAAATGAAAAGGAAGGGCAAGCACAGAGCTTAAATTATGGGCATCTAACCACGTACGGCTACCTTTGTTACGTCTAAAGCTAAACATATCTTTAAAAATACGTTTATGAATAACCACGCCCGATATAATGGCAATCAGCATAAAAAAGCTAGCAAAGCATACAATCCAGCGTGCTGTTATTACATCCATATAATGTAGGTCATAGTGCAGCCGATAAAAAAAGTTACCGCCTTTAGTATCTACAAAGGGCTCAAGCTCTTGCATGGTATTAGGGTTTAGCTGTGTGTTTTCAAACTGGCTGCGGCGCTGGCCAGGTTCTTTTGGTTTTGCATAGCCATAAACTAGGTAAGGAATACGCGGCTCGGGCAACGTAATACGCCAGCTTGGTGAGTTAGCTCCATGGTTTGCTAGGTAATCAAATCCGGTAATTATTTGTTGTTTTTGTGCTTCTATACGCTGTGTTTGGGCTTGCACATTATGTATGGCAGGTTGATTCCATAACGTTATTTCGTCTCTAAAAAAGCTAAGTGTTCCGGCAAAAAATATTAAATATAATAACCAACAAACAAGTAATCCAACCCAAGTGTGTAACCAAGTCATTGATCTGAAAAAGCTGTCTTTCATACCCAATCCTTTAGCAACGCAAGCAACCCGGCGAACGTACCTGTACTTAGTAAAATACTGATCCACACTGTTTTTAATGATTTAACACTAAAGGCATAAATAAATACGACGGCATAAATTAAAATACTGATTGAAACACTAAACAGTACTGCGTCTTGCTTAGCTATTGGCATTAAAAAGCACAATAAAGCAGTACTTGCAGACGTAAAGGCATAGCCACCAATGATGGCAATAAAAAACCGTAAAAATACCAACACTCGATAACTGCTTACGCTTTTTACTATAAGCGCAATAACGTTAATTTTATCGAATGGCGCACTGTGCAAAGGTGCCTGCATAGTTAATTAATCCTTTATTTAAAGCTGAGGACAAAACAAAGGCGCTATTATATATGCTACAAATACAAAAGATAGCTATTCTCATTTGCAATGTTGATATTCAAGTAAATTATTTTACCTTACTTAGTAAAATACTGATCTGTTATTGTTTAATGATATTGCACAGACCGTATGTAAAGCTTAAGGTTAATAAACTGAGTAAAAATAAAGAGTGAAATAACGATGGGCGATCACGAAAAACTAAATTACGTTGAGTTTCCAGCACGTGACTTACCTGCTACTAAAGCTTTTTTTAGTCATGTATTTAATTGGCAGTTTACTGACTACGGCCCAGAATACACGGCGTTTAGCGGCCAAGGGCTCGATGGTGGGTTTTTTAACGCACCGCTTAAATCGCTTACTCAAAACGGGGCTGCGCTCTTGGTTTTTTATAGTAATGATATTCACGATACCTACAAAAAAATAGAACTGCATGGCGGCACAATATTAAAGCCCATTTTTGAATTTCCGGGTGGTTGTCGGTTTCATTTTGCTGAGCCAAGCGGGAACGAGTTTGCTGTATGGGCAGACTAGCATTAGGTTTTATGAGGGCTGTAGCTCGATTTAGCTTAAAGATCACGATTTTACTAACTAACGCTCGTTTTAGATAAAATAAACCGATTTTTTACCAACTCATTTATCCTAAATGGCCATTTAGGATAAATATTAAGCATTTAAGGCCAAATAAACATGAATAGTCACCAATTAATGGATCAAGTTAGTAAATGCGTGATCTGTGAACCTCATTTACCTTTGGGTGCTCGCCCAGTAATACAATTTAGCCCAAACGCACGTATTTTAATTGCGGGCCAAGCACCTGGTATAAAAGTTCACGAAACCGGAGTGCCATTTAACGATGCAAGCGGCAACCGGCTACGAGAATGGCTTGGGCTAACACGTGATGAGTTTTATAACGCCAATAATATAGCCATTTTGCCAATGGGCTTTTGCTATCCGGGTAGGGGTAAGTCGGGTGATTTACCACCTAGAAAAGAATGTGCACCGGCATGGCGTGAGCAATTATTAGCTGCACTACCAAATATTGAGCTGACAATAGTGCTTGGTAAATACGCGCAGGCGTATCACTTACCTGACACTAAAAAGTTGCCACTTACTGAGTTGGTAAAATCGTGGCGTGAGTATTGGCCAAACTATTTAGTGCTCCCACATCCAAGCCCTCGTAATAATATTTGGCTTAAAAAGAACCCATGGTTTGAGCAAACAGTACTCCCCGAGCTTAGTGAGCGCGTAGCTACAATATTAAATAAAGAGCTGTAGTAAAATTAGTTATAAAAGGCTGGCGCTTGTAAAGGGGCTTTACAGAATTGCTTTAAGTAAATAAAACATTATTAGTGGTTTTAAACTCTATAAATTTTACTTTAATTATTTTTTTGATTACCTGCTAAACGAGAGCAACTATAAATATTACTAATAGTGCTGAATAAATAAACATCACTGTTATTTATTTTAAGACTCGTCAGTATGAAATAGACGCAAAATTATCCAATAAAAATAACCTCTATAATGGAGTTGCAGCTATGACAACTGAACACACACAGTCACACACAATTTTAAAACACTCTTTTTTAAAACACTCTTTTTTAAAGCACAAAGCACTTACTTTATTTACGCTCAGTGCATTAAGCGTGGGCATGGCACAAGCCGCCGAGAATAAAGTAAATAAAAGCGAGCTAGAAACCATCACCGTTACATCTCAAAAGCGGGTGCAATCACTGCAAGACATTCCTACTTCTATTCAAGCACTTTCTGGCGATTACCTCGATAAAAATAGCGTTGACGATTTACTCGACCTAAGCGAAAGCCTACCCAACGTACATATAACCGAAACCTCAAGCAGTAAGCGTATTTTTGTGCGCGGTATTGGCTCAGGCACTAATTCGGGTTTTGAACAATCGGTTGCTATGTACAAAGATGGCGTTTATTTAGGGCGCGGACACCAGGCTAAATTTCCATTTTTAGATATGCAGCGCCTGGAGCTTGTTAAAGGCCCGCAGTCGGTTATGTTTGGTAAAAATGCCACTGCAGGCGCATTTAGTATGATTTCAAATTCGCCAACCGATGTGTTTGAGGGCAATGTGTCGGCAGAGTTTGGATCAGATAACGAAAAGCGTTTTACCGGCGTTATAAATATTCCTATAAATGATGATTTAGCCATACGCATTGCCGCATTTGATCACTCGGTTGATGGCTTTTTATATAACCAAGCGCGCCAAAGCGATGAGCAATCTAACGATTCATCGGGGGCGCGTTTGTCTGTAGATTGGCAAATAAACGATGATATAAACGCATTGTTTAAGTGGGAACACGGTGAGTTTGAATCGCATGGCTCGCGCTATCAATATATTATTGATACACCCAACCGCGATTTACAAATAGCAAGCGATCCTACAAACCCAGGGAATGTGGGGTATCGCTCATTTTTACTTAGTGACGATACGGGCCTTGATTACACAAGTTCGGTATCGGGAGATGGCCACCCAGGTGGTCTTAATGAACAAAGTAAAACCACGCTTGATAATGCCTCATTACAGTTAACCTATAATCATGGCGAATACGAATTTACCTCAGTTACCACTTATAGCGAGTATGATTGGGACTCAACTTTTGATGCCGACTTTTCAGAAATCCCGCTTATAAAACAAGACTACTTAGAAAACTATAATCAGTTTACTCAAGAGTTTAGGGTCAGTTCGCCAACAGGACGCACGCTTGAATACGTTGCGGGTATTTTTTATATGAGCAGCGAGCTTGAGCACCCAAACGATATTTTATTTGGCGCATCGTTACTTATTCCAGAGTTGCCTGGCACATCACTGGGCGTAAATGCGTTGTTTGATCAAGACCAAGAAAGCTACTCAGCATTTACAGCCCTTACGTGGAATGTAAACGAGCAATGGCGCGCTAATTTTGGCCTGCGTTATCAAAAAGAAGAAAAAGAAGTGAGTAGTGTGCAAAGTGTATATAGCGTATTTGAGCCTAATACACCGCAAGCCGTACAGCAATTTGCTAATGTGGCCGCGCCCACTATTGCAGGGCAGCTTTCGGGAGCGGGTGTACATAACCTTGCTGCTAAGCGTGATGAGTCGCACTTATCACCTAATATTAGTGTGCAGTATTTAGGGTTTGACGACACCATGCTATTTGCAAGCGCAGGCATAGGTTACAAAGCCGGTGGCTTTGATGGCTCAGGACTAAATGCCTCACAAGGTAATACGGTTGATGAAAATTCGGGTTTTGAGTTTGATGATGAAAAAGCCACAAACTTTGAATTTGGCATAAAAGCCGAGCCAATTAAAAATGTATTAGAAGTAAACGCGACAGTGTTTTACACCCTGTACGACGATCTACAAGTATCTGAATTTAATGGTAATGCGTTTGTGGTTAAAAATGCTGCCGAAACTAAAGTAAAAGGGATTGAAGTAGACTCGCGCTGGGCAATAAATGAAAGCTGGCAGGTATCGGCAAATCTTGCGTTACTTGATTTTGAATACGAGCAATACGCCAGTGCTTCACCAACGGTTATGCAAGGTGAGTTACTTGGACAGGAATTTCAAGATTTAACAGGAAAAACCGGCGCATTTGCTCCCGATTATTCAGGCAATATAGCGATTGATTACAATACAGAGGTATTTTCAAACCTTACTCTAAGCAGTAATTTGGCGCTTAACTTTAGTGATGATTACTTTTTAGAACAAGATCTTGACCCAATAGCGCAGCAAAGCGCCTACGAAAAACTTAATTTACGCGTAGAGCTTGGTAGCAGTGAAGGGAATTGGTCGGTATCGTTATTAGCTAAAAACCTAACCGATAAACAAACGTTTTCGCAAGCGAACGACGTGCCTGTAATTAGCTACGCACATCGTTTTTTGTCTGAACGCGGGCGTAGCTATCACGCTCAATTTAATTACCGTTTTTAAGTTTTTCTTTTGGGATAAGCTGCTGCGCTAAAGCTAGTAGTTTATCTCGCATCCAACTGTTTACTAAGTCGTTTTGTGCTTGTTCGTGCCAATACATGTGTACAGGCATTAGCGGCACATCAAACGGCAAGCTGGTTACATGTACTGGCAATTGTTGTTTTAATACCTGCGCGTACGAGTTTGGCATGGTCATTATCATGTCGCTTTGGCTTATTACTTTAGTTGCCGCAAAATAATGCTCACACCTCAGTACTACGTTGCGCGCTAATGCATGTTTAGCAAGCGCCATATCAATTAAATCTACCTGTGCCCCCTTTAACGATACAACCGCATGCGACGCTTTTGCGTAATTCTCTATGGTTAAATCATTTAATATTGGGTGATCGCGTCTGCAAATAAGTGAAAAGTGTTCGTTACAAATAAAAGTGTTTTTTATGTGGTTGCTGGTTGGCGTAAGTACATCAATGACTATATCGAGATCTTGATTTTCGAGTGACTTTTCCATATCAACGTGAGAAACCTGACGGCTATTAATAGTGATATTAGGGGTATTAGTAAGTAAGTCATTCATGAGTGGTGGAAAAAATATCGACTCTAAAATATCTCTAAAGCCAAATTTAATTTCACGCTTAAAAGCGGCAATATCAAATAGCCTTTCGCTATTCATAGTGGCCTCTAACACCTGTACCGACTCAATAACTTGCAGTATTATTTTTTGGCAAAAAGGAGAGGGCACCATACGCCTGCCGTGGCGAATGAATAAAGGATCGTCAAACTTATCCCTAAGGCGAGAAAGTGCATGACTAACAGCAGGTTGTGTTAAATGTAGTTTGTCGGCCGCACTGGTAATATTGCCTTCTTGGTATACTGTTTTTAAAATTACAAACAGGTTTAAATCTATCTTTCCATGCATAGTATTTATGTTTAACCATTAATTAACATCACTTCTATTTATCATAAGCGAGACTAAACTAAAGTCAACAGAGTTTAATTTAGGATTATTATGAGCAGTACACTTGAGCAACAAGCCGCAAAAATGACCATAGGCAGCGATAAATTTAAACTTATTATGCCGCCTAAATTCGAGAACCTTGAACAACAACGCACTTACGAAAAACAGCGACTAGCCGCTGGATTTAGGGTTTTTGCTATGTATGGCTTTGATGAAGGCCTTGCCGGGCATATTACACTTCGTGATTGCATTGAGCCTGACACTTTTTGGGTAAATCCTGTTGGTATGCACTTTGCGCATATTAAAGCGTCTGACCTAATTAGGGTCGATCATAAAGGTAATATTATTGAAGGCAGTACGCCCATTAATAATGCCGCGTTTGCAATTCATTCGCGTATTCACATGGCGCATCCAAGTGTAAATGCAGTTGCCCATGCACATACTCGCTATGGCCGTGCATTTTCAGCATTAGGTGAGCTACTTAAACCTATTTCGCAAGATGCCTGCGTATTTTACGAAAACCATAGTGTGTTTGATGTATTTAGCGGTGTAGTAGCCGACAGCGAAGAGGGCGATATGATTGCAAAATCACTTGCTGATAACTGCGCTGTTATTTTACAAAACCATGGTTTGCTAACTGCGGGTTCGTCGGTTGATGCCGCAGTCGCCCATTTTGTATTGCTAGATAGCTGCTGCCAAAGCCAGTTATTAGCGCAAGCTGCAGGCGAGCCAAAACTAATTTCACATGACGTAGCGCTACATACAAAACAAGCCAATGGTTCAGAACTTGTAACATGGGGGAATTTTCAGCCTATGTATCAGGTGGTTGCCGCAAAAGACAACAGCTTTTTAGATTAATCCATAGGCAGTAAGCTATTTTTTGATAGACTAAATTTTACGCGGTTGTTGCCCACACAGCACAGTCGCGTTTATACAACTATGCACTCACATACAAACACACACATTATAAAAATACGTTGAGGGTTTTATGAATATAACAACAATTAAAAACCACGCCGATGTTGGCAATTTAAATCTTGCTGAAATATCCCCAGAGCAACTTCCTCGCTCCACTTATCATGCCATTTTACAATCATCAAAAAACTTTGGTGAAGCCACTGCAATTGAATATATTTTAGATGGCGATTGTATCAGCGAAGCGCAAATTCCATTTTCTAAAAAGCTTATTCATCGTATTTTAATGACCTTTAAAGGTAAGAGTTTTGCAAACCCGCATCGTAAAATGAGCTACAAAGAGCTTGCTAATAACGTAACGGGGCTTGCCAATGGTCTGTATTCGTTAGGTATTACTAAAAAAGATGTTACCTCACTTGTGCTACCTAACTTTCCTGAAACGTATGTATCGTTGTGGGCAGCCGAAGCTGCTGGTATTGCTAATCCAATCAATCCGTTATTAGATGAAAGCATAATGAAAGAAATTATGATCTCTGCTAATACCAAAGTAATTATTGCTCTAGGGCCTGTGCCAGGTAGCGATATTTGGCAAAAAGTAATGGCGATTAAAGAGCATATACCCGGTTTAAAAGCGGTCATTAGTTTATTTGGTGAGGACATTGCTTGCTCGCAAAATAATAAAGTACCGGTGTATGGTTTTAAAAAGTTATTAGCGGCGCAAAATACTCAAACGGCTAGTTTTATTTTGCCTGAGCAAAGCGACGTGTGTGCGTATTTTCATACAGGTGGTACAACTGGCTTACCAAAACTTGCCAAGCACTTACACTTAAACCAGCTCACAAACGCAGGCCAAGTTAATTTACTTTCGCCGGTAAATGCGGGTGATACCATGCTGGTTGGCTTGCCTATTTTTCATGTAAATGCGGCAGTGGCAACGGGCATCGCCTCGGTAATGAAAGGCTGTAAAATTTTACTAGCAAGCCCTTCAGGCTTTAGGGGTAAAAATATAATACAAAACTTGCTCACTATAATTAATAATTACGATGTAGCCGTAATGACGGCAGTACCTACGGTATACGCAGCCATGGTTGAGCAAATTACTTCGCAAAAAATTACTGTACCGCCTCTTAAAATGAAGTTTGCTATTTGTGGTGCAGCGCCGCTTTCATCAGACCTACAAGCGTTATTTACTAAACTCACTAATACACCACTCGTTGAAGGCTATGGCTCAACCGAGGGCAGCTCGGTAAGTACCTTAATGCCAGTAAATCCAATAAATACCGAGGCATCAGTAGGGCTACCAATACCTGGCATTACACTTAAAATTGCCGAAATAAACGAGCAAGGCAAACTTATAAAAGTATGCGACACGCTCGATGTTGGCGAAATAATTATTACCGGAAATAACGTATTTCCGGGCTACGTTGAAGACGTACATAATCAAGATGCATGGGTTGTTGACGAAAATGGCCAAAATTATTTTAGAACCGGTGATTTAGGAAAAATTGATGACAACGGCTATGTATCGTTATGCGGCAGGCAAAAAGAGCTGATTATTCGTGGCGGGCATAATATTGACCCTAAAATGATTGAAGACGCTGCAACAAGCCATAGTGATGTAACACTTGCAGCAGCAGTTCCTCGCCCTGACAGCTACGCAGGCGAAGTGCCGGTACTTTACGTGGCATTAAGACCACAAAGTGTACTCACTCTGGAAGAGCTTACCGAGTACGTTAGTGCTAACGTACCTGAACGTGCAGCAGTACCAAAAGCTATTTATATTATTGATGAAATACCGTTGACCGCTGTAGGTAAAATTTATAAGCCAGAGCTAGTTTGTCTTGAAATTAAACAAACGATAACAGAGATAATTAGCACAAATTTAAAAAATAAAACCGTGCAGGTAAACGTATTTGCTGATAAAAAGTTAGGCATCAAAGCGAATATTTTAGTAAATGAAGATGAGTTTAGTGCACTACAAGAGCAAATAAAAACGCTACTAACGCCTTATTCATTTAATTACGAAGTACTCGTTATAAAAACAAAAATAAACGAGGTTGCCTAATTTGAATGCATCAATTTTAACAGAGGTTGTACTTCCACTCGCCCTAGCACTTATTATGTTTGGCATGGGGCTTGGACTTACTGTAAATGACTTTACTCGGCTTTTTAAAAAGCCTCTTGCGATTGTAATGGGTTTGGTTGGCCAAATTATTGCCATGCCGCTGCTTGCTTTAGGCTTATGCTATTTACTTAATTTACCCACGCCAATAGCAATAGGATTAATGATATTAGCAGCGTGCCCAGGCGGCACTATGTCAAATGTAGTGAGTCAGCTCGCTAAAGCTAATTTAGCCCTTTCGGTAAGCCTTACCGCGGCTTCTACAGCTATTAGCATAATAACCACGCCGTTTATTATTGGCTTTGCTATAAACCAATTTGCACCAGCAGACGATGCTAGTTTTTCAATTTTAACCACTTCACTCGGGCTGTTTTTTATTACTTTAGTGCCAGTGGCTATTGGGATTTGGCTACGTCATTTTAAGAGTGATTTTGCCATTAAAACAGAGCCGTTTTTTAGGCGCTTTTCGTTGTTTTTTATGCTCATGATGATTGCCGCACTGGTAATAAAAGAGCGAGCTTTATTAATTAGCTCATTCGATGATGTATTTTGGGCATGCCTAGCGTTAAATATAGGTTCTATGGTAGTAGGGTGGTTTATCGCTAAGTTTTCTAGGTTTGATGTAACCGACTCGCTGACGCTTTCTATTGAGGTCGGGATTCAAAATGCATCGCTTGCCATATTAATTGCTATTAGCTTTTTAAATAAACCCGAATATGCAGTCACTGGCGGCGTGTATGGCCTTGCTATGTTTATAGGGCCACTGCTATTAATTGGCGGGTTAAAGCTTAAAAATAAGCGCACAACACATGCTGTTAACTAAGACCTGTTGACCAAGTTATTTTAATTCAAGGCTACGGATAACGTAGCTGTAAACTCCAGCCTAAAAATACCACCAGTTAAATGTATGCACTGCGCCCCCGCGTCAACAAGTTAAACCCTTATAAAAGACTTTCAAGCTTGAATATTACGGTAGGCGCCCAGCTTGCTCACGCGAGAAGCGAAGCTTTTAATATTTAAAGCTGATTGTTACCTACTTTTGGCTTCTCTAAAGCGCAGCGTCCTCTTAACCTCTTTGTGAATAAGTTACTTAAAATCTTATTGTACAAAGAGAAGTAAAAGAGGGGCAAATGAGAAGGCACCAAAACATATAAATTACGAGCTACGCCCACCGCATCAACAAGTTATACGCTTACAAAAGACTCGCAAGCTTGAATATTACGGTAGGCGCCCAGCTTGCTCGCGCGAGAAGCGAAGCTTCTAATTACTAAAGCGTATTTAAGGATGGCACAAGAGTGTAAGTAGTACGGGATGAAAAAGCAGTTAATTATTTAGTTACTAAAACAGCGCCTCACTTTGTAAGGCGCTACAGTAAATTTACTCTTTGGTTTGCATGTTTTTAGCGCGTTCTTCTGCATCTATCAATGCTTGCGATTTAGGGGCGCGTTTTTTCTCTTCTATTTTAGGCTTTTCAGCTGAGTCAGGATCCCAACTTGAATCTAGCGATAAGTTTGCAAATGGGTTGCTACTGTCTGCTTTTTTAGGCTCATTTTGTGGCTCATCAATTTGCTGTGCTGTTTGTGCTTGCTCAGGCTCCGCGTTTTCTTTTTTAGGCATTGGCTTTTCACCAGGTAATGGTGCATCTGGGTTAAATGTACGCACTTCTGGTTCTTTAAAGTCTTGCTCAGTTGTATACAAAGTCGATTGAGCGTCAGATATTTGCTCTGGCGTATGTAAATCTACAACCGGTTCACTCGCTGTTACTGGCTCAGGAGTGCTAATAACTGGCTCTACAGTGTTATGTTCAGCCTCTATTGACGCAGGCTCCGTTATTTGGGCAGCATGGTGTTTACGTTGTTTTTTTACTGGTTTTGCATCTGGGTCAAAGTCGCGTACCTCTGGCTCATTAAAGCTGCTGGCATTTTTAATACGCTCTAAGGTTGTTTTAGCGGCGGCTTCAAACTCGGCAGTGTTAGGCTCAGGTTTTTGTTTTACTTTGTTAAACGTAGCGGTACTTGCTTGCTCTAATATATCAGTTGGGTTAAGAGGTGTTGAGTCAAGCTGTGTAGGCTCCACTTCGCTTGTTTGCGCTTGAGCAGTTACGGTGTGTGGCTCATTTGTACTTGGTGTAGCTGTACTTTTAACATCAACATCAACATCAGTATCAACATTTTGCGCCATATCCGTAGGCTCTGACTCTTTGTTTACTGCTATGTTGCTCTCAACTATCTTATCTACTTGGGTTACTTTACTAATTTCAGCAGGCTCAGCATCAACCTCTTCTGTTGTTTTTACAGGTGCGGTTGTTTTAATTTCCGCTTTAGCTGGCGTAGGAGTTTTTTCTGATTTAACTTCAGGTTGAATCGCCATAACGGGTGCTGCCGTTGCTTTACTTTGTTTTGCGCGGCGCAGGCGCACTACAACCATAGCGCCAATAAGTACCACTATAACAAGTATTAAAGTGGGTAAAAGTAACGAGCTTGGGCTTTGTGCTACAGGCTGCGGTGCAGTAACGGGTGCTTGTTTAGTTACCACAGGTGCTGGTTTTACAGGCATAGGCTTTTCAGACGTAGGTTGAACGTTTTGCTCTGGCGTCGCCGGTTTTATTTGTTCTATTACATCTTCACTTTTTTGCTCTGTTATTACTTGCTCGGTTGTTACCTTTGTTGGCTCAGCATCTATTACTATTTTGTTGCTGTTGGTATTTAGCTGATCGTTTATTTGTTGTTTTTGATCATTAGTTAAATTAAGCGTTTGCTCGTTTATGCTATCTTTAACAGCTTCTTCAGTAGGTTCAATAACGGGGGCAGGTTCAACAACTTGAGGTTGCGGCTGAATAACAATAGTGGGTTCTTGCTCTATTATTTGTGGTTTAGGTTGGACTTGAATTTCTTTTGGCTTATTACAGTTGTTTTTATAATCACGCGCTGCTTTACGATACTTTTGACTCGCTTTATTATTACTATTTTGCTGCATTTCTTGTTTAATTAAAATGCACATAGCTTCGTTGTAGGCGGCGCTTTGCGTACTGTAAAATAAGGTAAAGCAAAGAGTAAATTGTATTAATTTTGATATCATAAAGTTATGTGCGCTTAAATATTAATAGTTTGATTTTAAGCGCAAAATTGAAAATTATCTAGGGTAAGTTAACTTAAGTTCCGCTAATCGATGACCATTAAGCTTCGATATTCATCGTAAGCAAATTGGTCAGTCATACCGCTTATATAATCTTGAATTAATCTACAACGATAATAAAACTCGTATGCAGCAAAGTGATCGGGCTCTTCTTGCATCGCATCTATTGCGTGTTGGTAACTATTTAAGTGCTTTTTAGAGAGCTTTTTAACAAGTCGCGACTCTATTAATAAACGTGAATCGCCATTGAGTGCACGCTTAAAGTCATCGCTGTTTAATTGCAGTAGCGGTTTGTAGCAATCGAGTAAGCCGTTGATTATTCGATAGCCTTGTAGCTCTAGTTTTTCGACTTCTTTATTTGAAAAAACATGCTCAAGCGCCACCTGTTTTAGCGTTTTGGTTACAGCGTGTAAGTGGCTTCTGTCTTCTAAAAGTGCGTGGTTAAAATCGCCATGATAAATAGGCTCTATATTTTCGATAAAGCGCTTAGCAGCATGATTAACCAATGGGTGTAAAAGTGCTACGCGTAGGTATATAAAAAATTCACTGTTAAAATTATATGGCTGTGCTTTGGCGCGATCGAGTGCGTAATCTACGGCTTTATCTACAAAGTTTAGATGTTCTGTATCGTCTATTGTTAGGTTTATTAATGCTTTTTTATAATGGCTTTTAAGAGCTTGGCATAATTGCTCGGTGCTTATTATATCTTTTTCAACGGCGTCTTCTATATCGGCTAAGCAGTACGAAATGTCGTCGGCTGCTTCCATTATATAACTCGCCGGGTGGCGGCAGTAAGGCTCTATAGTTAGCTCATTTTGGAGTGCATCAACAAAGGCTTTTTCGCTGTAGTAGTAACCTACTTTTTTCATTAAATAGTTTTTATTTTGCGGAATGTCTTTTACATCAAGTCCAGCAGGGCGAGTGTATTTTAAAATACCGGCACTTTGGCTATACGTTAAATTAAGCGTTTGCAAAGAATGAATTATACGTATGCCTTGGGCGTTGCCTTCAAAGTTACAAATATCAAGCGCAAGGTGTTTAAAAATAACGCCAATACCGGTATTTGGCTCTTTACAACGCTCGGGTGTAACGCTTGCTAGGTTGTTATTAAACCAGTGGTTTATTGCTGCTTCGCCAAAATGTCCAAACGGTGGGTTGCCTATGTCGTGCATTAGGCAGGCCATTTCTACTAGGCTTTCTAGCGGGCGTTCTAGGTCGGTTAAGCCGTAACTTTTTTGTTGTTGATAATTTAAGTTGGCAAAAATACGTTGCACTATAAATCGGCCAACTTGTTGTACTTCAAGCGAATGAGTTAAGCGCGAACGAACAGCTGCGTTGCGTTCAAGCGGAAACACTTGAGTTTTTTGCTGTAGGCGGCGAATAGCGGCACTATTTATTATTCGACCACGGTCGCTTTCTAGCGCCATTTGTAAGTTAGAGGTGGTGCGATACATACGTGCTGGCGTTATTTTTTTACTAAAATCTATGGTCATCTTTGCTTTTATCCTTGTTTACATTGATGACTGGCATAATTTTTAGCACATCGTCATTTGTTTTTGTAACCGGTTGTCATTCGTCTTTAATATACAGGGTTTAATCTATCAGTTTGTATCATAAAGTAACAACTTGCTTTAAAATAATTTTTTGAGTAATTGTTGTGCATTTATAGGTGTTTATAATGAAACAGTGGATTTTAAAGGCAGTATCAATTTGCCTAATGTTAGGAATGAACAGCGCATTTGCTGCAAAAGAGCAAACTGTGGTGCTTGTATCAATTGATGGCCTGCGTTGGGATTATATTGAAAAACACGGCGCGCCAAATTTAAAAGCAATGGCCGAGCGCGGTGTTCGCGCACAAAAGCTAATACCTGTTTATCCAACTAAAACGTTTCCTAATCATATTTCTATTATTACGGGCTTACTGCCGGTAAACCATGGCATTGTAGATAATAACTTTTGTGATAAAGCGCGTAAAAACGACTGTTACAGCATGGGCAAAGCATTGGGCGATAGCACATGGGTAAAGGGTATTCCGCTTTGGAATTTAGCAAAAATGCAGGGGCTTAAATCGGCTACTTATTTTTGGCCTGAGTCAGATGCATTATTTAACGGCATAACACCAGATTACTTTTATCACTATTCTAAATACAGCGATTACCAAAGCCGTGTTGATCAAATTATTCAGTGGTTAAGCTTACCAAAAGCACAGCGCCCACGTTTTATTGCGAGTTACTTTTCGCTAGTTGACAGCATGGGCCATGAATTTGGACCAGACGCACCGCAAACGCGTGATGCTGTTAAACAGCTTGATGAATTAATGGGGCAATTACAAGCTCGCTTAAGTAAATTAGAGCAAGAGGTAAACTTAGTTATTGTGTCGGATCACGGTATGACGAGTATAGATCCAGATAAAAGTATTGATACAACCACACTGCCTCAAGATGAAAACTTTTTAGTTAAAAATACTGGCCCACGTTTACTTATTTATACTCAGCCTGATGCTAAAAACGCTGATATTGAAGGTTACAAAGCACGTTTACGAGATGCGTCAAACGGTCGTTATACAGTATTAACTGACGAGCAATTAGCAGCGTATCATTACAATAAAGGTACGCGTGTAGGCGATATTGTGGTGCAAACTACAGCGCCAGCGGTATTTACTAATGGTAAAAAGCCAACCTATTTAGGCACTCATGGTTATGCATATACTGATGATATGGCAGCATCATTTATTGCTGTTGGCCCCGCGTTTAAACAAGGTGTAAGCCTTAAGGAAGTAAGTAACCTTGATATTTACCCAGTACTTGCAAAGGTGATGGGATTAAAATTATTAAACAAAGTAGATGGCGATGGTAAAACATTAATGCCAGCAATTAAGCAAAAAATGGTTGTGCATTAGCTTAATCTAAAAGAGCGCGTAAGCGCTCTGCAGGGAAGAACATGTTAAAACTTTAAAGTGAGCTATTTAGCTCACTTTTTATTGGCTACTTATTTAAAGTTAGCAATACTTGTTTTTGTAGCAGTAACAGTGCGAATTGCATACGCTTGGTTTGTAATACCAAATGCAGTTCCGTTTACGCTCCAATTAGGATTAGAGAAGTAATCGTACTGTGTAGCGCTACCGTATACGTGCGGGTAAGCCATAATACTTGCAAACTCATTTTGTACGCCATGGCCCATGCCATCTACATATACACCGCCAGACGTATCACCTTGTTTGCGTGAATGCGCCAAACCTTGATTATGGCCAAGTTCGTGTACGAAGGTAGTTGCACCACAATCAATAGCAGTAATTGAGTACATACGACTGCTCATTGAGCTGTATAGGTTGCCATTCGCACCTTGACCAACCCATGCTAAACCACATGAAATAAGCCCATTACCAGCACTTTGACCAGTGCCTAATACGGCAACCATGTCGGCTTTCCAATCGCTGCGCAAACCATCTACGTAGCTACTATTTGTAATTGAATCTAACCAATCTTCAGACGGCGTTACTGCGTAGTCACCTAGGTTTTGCTTACCAGCTAAGCGTAGTGTTATATCAACGCCATTTTGGCTGTATACCTGGTTACTAAAGGCAATTAGTTGATTGATTTTAGTATCAATATTGCTAGTTGCAGCCGCTGATTGATCGGTATATAAAATACCAATATCGATGGTTTCTGCTTGAGCAATACTTGCTGCACATAATGCCGCAGCCAGTGCGGTTGTAGTAATTACTTTTTTCATTGTTGTATTTCCTTACTCTTGTTGTGGTTGGAACTTGTTTTTAATTTGCTTGGTTGTCTGAAAAGCAGACACACTAACGCTGCCCTATAGTGCGGCTTTGGTTGTTTTTTATATTTTTTGGTTAGCTACTAATTTTTGGTTAGTCATCAATTTTTGGTGCAAATATATCGATGCTTTTATCTGATTTTGGTTTTGGGGCTGTTACTTCATGCTCTATATGGCTTTTGTATAAATCGCGTTTTGCCGCAATCCATCCGTACTTACCTTTACTTTCGAATACATAGTTGCCAGAGGGGGCAGTAAATTGACCATATATGGCATCATTACCTACCGTTAAAACAGTATTGTGCATGCGTCCATCAACACCCACTATTTTGCCAAACACGCTTTTATCACCGTTTTCAGACTCAACCACATTGGTTACTTCGGCGGTAAATGTTTCGGCTGTTTGCGGAATAGCTAAATCAAAGTTTTCGCCAGTCTCTAACGCCTGCAAAGAGTCTAAATCAAATTCAACATAGGCTTCGTTATGTAAATCGGTAGGTAAAACCTTGGCGGTTATAAGCACTTGCTTTGCTTTGTCGGATAGGCGATTTATGGCATCAAACTCTTCAAATGGAACGCTGTTGTCAGGTGTTACAACCGGCTTAACGGTAATAGGATCTTTACTCATATCAATAGGTGCTGGGGCGTGTGTATTGCGCGTTTTTTGTAAATCAATAGGAACAAAATCAATTGCAACGGGCGCTATAGGCTCTACCGCTTTATCTGTATCAAAAAATAGCCCATAAACGGCAAATGCCGATAATGGAATAGCAATTAATAAGATGACAGATCTCTTCATTTGTTTCTCTTTTAGTGTTTTTGGTTAACTGTTTGTTACTTTTTATATTATTAATTAGATTAGATCAAGATAATAAATGTAACCGAAAAGAATTAATTCTCTATTTTACAATCCCCTATAAAATATAAGGATATTTATTTTTGGTGTGTTTTTTGTTCTTTTTGGTATTGGTTTTTTGTAGAGGCTATGCGGGCTTTGGCTGTTTTATGGGTACTTATTTGTTTCGTTAAATACAATGATTAAAAGTGTCTTTTTGGTCCTAATTACAATGAAAAATAAAAGGTGAATTTTTTTCACTCTTTGTAAACTAATCGCTAATTGCAAAGCCATTATCGGGCACGTATGTTGTGTACTGCATAAATGGAATTAAGAGGGATATATGAAAGTGTCTGATCAGTTGCTCAACCGAATTACAGCAGGACTTGTGGCTGTCATTATTGGTTTTTCGAGTTCTATTGCACTGATTTATCAAGTAGTGATAACTCTTGGCGGTACGCCAGATTTAGTGGCTAGCTGGATTTTAATGCTCGGTTTAGTGATGGGCATAACGTCAATTGGCTTATCGTACTATTACAAAGTACCTGTTTTAATTGCGTGGTCTACCACCGGAGCCGCATTACTTATTTCAAGTGCGCAGGGCTATAACTTAAATGAGGCCATTGGCGCATTTATGCTTAGTGCATTGCTGGTGTTTTTATCGGGGGTTACGGGCTGGTTTGAAAAAATAATGAACCGTATCCCAAGTGAACTGGCGTGTGCCATGTTGGCAGGTGTACTTGTTACCTTTGGCATAGACGTGTTTAATTTTATGAACGACATGCCGTTAGTGATTGGCTTAATGGTTGTTATGTACTTTATTGGTAAACGTTTTTTTGCTCGTTTTGCAATGTTAAGTGTACTTATTATAGGTGTACTACTTGCTTGGCAAATGGGCCATATTGATACCAACGCACTGCACTGGAAAATGAGCGAATTTGCTTATATCGAACCCGTATTCCACTTGCAGGCATGCATTAGCATTGGCTTACCTCTTTATATAGTTACCATGACTTCGCAAAATTTACCGGGCATTGCTGTTTTAAAAGCGCATAAATATAAAGCGCCTATATCGGCTACCTTAAACGTGACTGGTTTTGTGAATATATTCACAGCGCCATTTGGAGCCTACTCTATTAATTTAGCTGCTATTACTGCTGCTATTTGTATGAGTGATGAGGCTGATAAAAATCCTGACAAACGTTATTGGGCAAGCATTGCCGGTGGTGTGTTTTATATTTTAATGGCGCTGTGCGCGGCTACATTAGTCGGGTTGGTAGCAAGTTTACCGCAGGCACTTATTTTAGCTTTGGCGGGCATTGCGCTATTTGGCACTATTGCTAATAGTTTACAGCAAGCCCTTGGTAGTAATGAATATACCGAGGCTGCCATAGTCACGTTTTTAGTAACTGCGTCTGACTTAACCATGCTCTCAGTAGGGTCTGCTTTTTGGGGGATTATAGCAGGTGTATTTACGGTAATGATCACCCGAAAAGACTAAGGTGACTATTGCTTTAAAAATAAGGTTTAAAAAATAAAATTAAAGGCTGCAATTGCAGCCTTTAGTTTTATAAAACAAGATTCATTTAATCAAAAGTATGGTGGCGAGTAACGCTAAAACGATTAAGTATATGATGCATAACATACACGGCGCACAGGCTTAATATTATAGCAACAGATACCGAACTAAACCGATACATTGCACTATAAGTTAAGTCTTGGCCTGGCGCTAGTGAGTTCCCAAATAAAATACCAAACGTAGTCAACACACCAAAACCAATGCCCGGTATGCCTCCACCTAAAATATGAAAACGCGCAAAAAGAAACGAAAGTATCCATAAAATAGCCATCGGAAAAAGTAAAAAGTCTGAGTGGCTATACAAAAATAATTGCGATAGCAACGCTGCATTACAGCCAATAAGCGTGCCTATTGCTCGTTGCCAAGCAGCCATACCTGCGGCTTTCCAACACAGTGAAAATAAAATAAGTACAGAGGCTGCTTGCGCCGATATTGAGTCTTGTAAATTAAGTATCTGAAAAACCACAAAGGAGAGCGTAGCCACGGTTGAGCATAACAATACTTCATGGCGAATACTTTCTTTTGCTTTTTCGGGCATAGCTCGCCCTGGACGTGCGGTTACATCAGGAAATAAGCCATGCATTAATGCTGCAATAATAACGGTTAAAAAAATAGCCAAACCGTTAGTTAAAATTAACGGATAAATACTACTTCCTTGATCCACATAGCTCGAAAAGTGCAGTTGAATAGAAAGACTAACTACACCTAAAGCACCAAATAAAAAGGCACTACCGCTACTCATTTGATGAAATAAAATACAAAAAACACCAAACACTAACAGTGTCATAACGACTGGCAAATGGGAGAATAACCCCTGTATTATTAAAACTACAAAAGCACTAAATGCCGCTGATGCTATAAATTGATTTATAACCCCTCGGCTTAACGTAGGTACCATACCTAATAGCAGCATAGGATAAACGGTAAAAAATATACCATTTGGCCAGTTCATTAATTTACTAATAGTAAAGCCAAGGGTGCACCCACCTGCAATGCGCAATGCTTGGCGAAGGCCATTAGAGTCTAATTGTGGGCCTTGGCTAACAATTTGAGTCATAAAGCTTCCCTAATAAATGTAGTGTAACCAGCTAATAAACCTAATTTGTGCAGAGCCAAACCATTGCCCAATAGTCGATTCTGGCAATAATTGTACTGTTGCACGAGAACCACTTGGCATGTTTGCTATTAAGTCTTGATGATTTACGAGTTTTAAATGAATACGTTGGCGCTGTGCATCGCGTACCCAACGATTGCTGGTCTCAGTGGTACTTAGTAAACCATTTGCACTAAGTTGACCGTTGCTAACACCTGCTTCGAATGTTTCAAGTATTGCGTCGTAAACTTCACCTGGGTGGCTATCAAAGACTACGCGTGCTTGAGTCCCTTGTTTCATATTTGAGAGTGACTTTTCTCTAAAGTCGGCAACTAAATCGGCTTTTTTAGCGACAATAGCTAATAATGGGCTACCTGCAACAGCATACGCGCCATCTAATAATTGTAAGTTAGCAACTACGCCGTCACTTAGTGCACGCACTTGGGTGTAGGATAAATTTAACTCAGCCTGCGCTAACTGGTTAGCTGCATGACGCATGGCAAGGTTTTGAGAACCGCTTTCGCCGCGAGCAAGAATAGCCTCAGCTAATTGCGCCTCAAGCGATGCAACATTTGCTTTACTGGCCTCAAAGTTTGCACGAATGCTTTCAAGTTCTTGTTCCGATATAGACTTTTGCTTGTAAAGCTTTTCGCCTCTGCTTTTTAATAGTTTTTGCTCGTATTGTTTAGCGTTTGCAGCACTTATTTGTGCCTCAAGCGCTTTAACATTGGTATCAAGACGCTTATTTTGTAATTTAGCATCATCAAGCGCTAGTTGAGCTTGCTCTTTGGCTAAATTATATGGGCCTTCATCGATACTAAATAGTATATCGCCTGCTTTAACAGATTGGTTATTATTAACTTGCACACTAGTGACTCGGCCACTAATTTGCGGTGATATTTGCACAACAGGGTGGTATACACGTGCCTGTGGTGTCACAGGCAAAACCATATCGGCCACTAAATAGTAAATAAATACTAAGATAAACCCTATGAGAGAAAACCTTACATAGCGTGCAAACTTTTGATCCGGTGTCATTTTTAGCCTTACTTATTAACTTGAATACATTTAAGGGCGTTTTGCTCTATTTTGATCAAACCAAATGCAATGGCATCTAGCTGCTCAACAGATAAACCGCTGTATAATTGATTTTTTATATCGGAAATAGTCTCTTGCAATGAATGTAAAATGGCATCACTTTGCTCAGTAAAATAGAGTCTTTTACTACGCTTATCATGTTTGTCTATACGGCGAACGATTAACGATTGCTCCTCTAATTGCTTAAGCGTACGAGTAAGTGAAGGCATTTCTATCCCTAAGCTATTAGCAAGTTCAAGTTGTGTTAGCCCTTCACCACGCATATTTATATGCACTAGTGCAGTCCAGCGCGATTGAGTAAGCCCCAAAGGCTCAACGGCAATGGTTACCGCCTCGCGACATAAGCGATGAACTCGGCCCATATTACCGATAACTGTTAAATCGAGCATCTCGTGAAAAGGTTTTTGTGTAGGCATTAGCCATCTCAACATAGTTAGCAAGCTAACTATTTTATCATTACTTAGCTCGCTAAGTAAATGTATGCTGATGGGGGTTAACTGATTTTCTGCTAAACCACACCTGTAAAAGTGGTGAGGTTTAGCGAGGTTTTAAAAGTTAAGTAAATTAGCGGGGGAGTATTGATCGGTAAGTACTTTTGTATCTGCAGGCCAATCTTGGTCGTCTTTAGTAAATTGCATAAATTGGCTAATCGCTTTTATATCTATACCGTATTTTACTAATTTAGGGGCGAGATCATTTACACGCGTGTTAATTTGCGCTTCGCTCGGTATTGATTTAAGTCCCGCTAAAATAATACGATTACTTCGATTAGCACGGCTTACGTTAATAAAATCGCCAAACACGGCGTGGTACGTTGCCGACTCATGCTCGTATAACTTACTACTTGAAAAAGTATTTGCTGCAATTACGCCGCCATCGGCTAATACGCTTTGCACTTCCTCAAAAAACTCTTTGGTAAGTAAGTGCTCTGGAATGTAGTCGCCGTTAAATGCATCTAAAATAATCCAATCGTACTTTTGTTTTTTAATAGCGGCGCGTTTTATAAAAATACGGCCATCTTGTACGCTTGATGTTACTAAATCGTTTTCTATAAAGTTAAAGTAATCGCGTGCCACTTTAGTTACTGCGGGATCTATTTCAACATTATGAATTTTTGCAGTGGGGTATAACTCATGAATAACGTTAGAAAGCGTGCCGCCACCTAAGCCTATAATAAGTACATTTTTAGGGTTGTCGGCTACTAAAAGGCTAGCAAACGTCAATTTTGTGTAATTAAAAACGAGCTTGTCGGGAGCGTTTTTATACATACAGCTTTGGCTTGTTTGGCTACTTTTAGTATTAAATTTAAGGCAGCGTAAGTCGCGAGTCTCTTCAACAATAATATTGCGATAAAGCGAGCGTTCTTCATGAATAACCTCGCTCATTACTGCGCCCGAAAAGACGCTTGCAGCTAACAATAAATATTTAAGCATGGGCAAGCTCCTTATTATTAACCAAGGTATTAATAGCTATAGCGACTAAGCCGAGTGAGCCAAGCGTTAAAGCAAAGGCGCTAATAATTGTGTTTACGTCAAACGCGAGTACAAAGTAAAAAGAGGTAATAATGGTGCCTAAAGCGCTACCTAGCGTACTTACAAAGTATAAACGCCCTGCTACTTGCCCGCTTTTATCGCTATCGGTTACTAGTAAGCGTACAGAGTAAGGCGAAATCATGCCTAAAATAACGGTGGGTATAAAAAATAAAGCGCTCGACGCTAAGAGCGAGCCGTAGCGGCTATCTTCAATATGGGTAAATATAAATTCCATTATTGGCTGCGAAAATAATGTAATAGGCACAACCATAATACTGGCAATCAAAAATATTAAACCATATTTGGTAAGGGAAGCATTTTTTGTGCTTAGTTTACCGCCAAGCAAATACCCAAAAGATAAACTAAGCATAAACACAGTGATTATACTGCCCCAAATATGTACGCTACTGCCAAAAAAGGGAGCGAGAATTCGGCCTCCTAAAAGCTCAATACCCATAATGCAAAAGCCGCTGCAAAAAGCTAAAAAGTAAATCAACGCGTTTGTTTTTAAAGTCATGTAATTATCGTTATGTAACTTAAGTAGAACACTATACTAACGTGATGCATACAAAGCTGCTAGGGTAATAATTAACCTGAGTTTAATTTAAAAAAAGAAGTTTTGTTATAAAGTAACACATGCTACAATTTTGTTATACTATAACGCTTGCTTAGTTAACCAATCATCATGAAGTACTCATTAATTTATTTAGCCTGCCTAGGTATTAGTGCGCCAAGTATTGCGCAAGATCAAAAAGAAGAAATCGAAAAATATCTGTCACTTATAAACAAGCTTATCGTGGCGATATTCCTCAAAAGCAAATGCCACAATCTATTGTCAGTATAAATAGTGGGGATCTTGATAAAAAAGGGATTACTCAATTACAAGATGCGCTTGATTTTTCAGCGAGTATTTCGCGTAAAAACAACAGTGGTGCACTTTGGGATAGCTTTTCGATTCGTGGCCTTTCGGGTAACGAAAACATGCCATCGGGTTATTTAGTTAATGGTTTTAGTGGTGGTCGTGGTTTTAGCGGCCCACGTGATGTATCAAACATTGAATACATTGAAGTATTAAAAGGCCCAGGCTCAGCGCTTTATGGGCGCTCGGAGCCTGGCGGCACAGTAAATATTGTAACAAAAAAGCCACAGTTTGAACCCCAAGGTGAGCTAAAACTAAGCCTAGGTAGCGACAGCTTTAACCGTGTTGAAGGCGATTACACTCAAGGTATTAATGAGACTACTGCATTTAGAATAAATGGCGCATGGCAAGATAGCGATAGCTACCGCGATGAGGTTTACACCAATAAGAAAGTAATTACGCCATCTATTTATCATCAAATAAACGCATCGACCAGTGTCACTTACGAGTTTGAATACGTAGATTTAGCCCAGTTATTCGACCGTGGCGTTGTAGTACTTGATAACGACTTTGATACAGTGCCAAGTTCGCGCTACTTGGGTAATCCAAACGATGGCGATACGCAGGTTTATTCTCGTGGTCACCAAATAACTTTAAACCACGATATTAATGATGATTGGGCAATAGTAGTAGGTGCAAACTACCGCAGCTCTACATTAACTGGTTTTTCGTCAGATGCTGAACTTGCTCCATCGCGCCAATCGTTATTTGACGATGGCCGTACACTTACCCGCCAACAACGCTATCGCGATTACGAAGTAGAAGACACCAGCATTAAGTTTGAGCTTAGCGGAAGTTTAGATACAGCAGGTATTACGCATCATTTATTGATAGGTGCCGATGCGTATAAATACGATTTACGTACAGCGCTTTCACGCTACCGTGGCGGTAACGGCACGTATACGGTTGATATTTTTGAGCCAAATTACGATGGTGAACGCCCAGAAGTAAGCCTACTTTACGAAAATGATGAAGAGCAAAAGGCATACGGTATTTATGTTCAAGACCAAATGGATATTACCGATAAATTTAAGCTATTAGTTGGCCTAAGGTTTGACAGCGTTGACCAAGACATTTTAGAAACTAACAGCGGTGTTTTTTCAACCAGTTCTGAGAGTCAAATAAGCCCACGTGTTGGCGTAGTGTACGAGCTAAATAATGCAATAACCTTTTACAGTAGTTACTCCGAAGGCTTTTTACCACTGAGCGGTACTGATGCAAGCGGCGACCCGTTTGGTTTTGAATACAGCGACTCGTTTGAAGTTGGCGCTAAATTTGAATACAAAGGCGTAAACGGTACCGTGGCATTTTTTGATGCTTCTAAAAGTAATATGTTAGTGGCAGATCCAGTTAACGTTGGTTTTTCAGCGCCCATAGGTAAAGCCGATAGCAAAGGGTTTGAGCTTGATTTAAGCACTTACATTACCGATGCAACAGCGTTTAACTTATCGTACGCGTATATAGATGCAACAACCGCAAACGATATTATTAATGCTGATTGGGGCGTGCCAATTGAAAAGGGAAGCCCGCTGGTAAATGTACCAAAAAACAACTTAAACCTTACGCTTAGCCATCAAGCAGCCTTAATGGGTAAAGAGCTTGAGTTTGGTGCAAGTTACCAATATACCAGCAGCCGTTTAGGTGATGCCGCCGATTTAAGTTTTAGGTTGCCAAGCTATCAATTGGTGGGCGTATTCGGACAGTTAAACTTAACTGAAAAAACTGAGCTTAATATCAGCGTTAATAATATTTTTAATGAAGAGTACGCTCAAAGTAGCTATAACGCTTTATGGGTTTATCCTGGCGCACCAACGCAATTTAAAATGTCATTAGCTTATAAGTTTTAACAGCAAGCTAATAAAAAACTAATACCAATTCGCTTAATTAAGTGATCTATTTTGAGGCTGGAAAAACGTGTTGATAGCTAGGCAAAAAATTCGCTATTTAGTTGTTCTCGGCAATTGCTCCTGCATTGCTCTACCTTCTGCATTCATGCAGTTGTAAATGAGAATTTTTTAACGCAGGTAGCGACACGTTTAACCCCGAAAATGATTAAGTATTATTGCGGATTGGTATAAAACTGTTTTCATCCAAAAGCGTCTTAATGTAGTGGTTAAGGCGCTTTTTTCATTTAAATTAAATTTCTTAAGTTTTCTTTAAGTTTCACTCGTTAAGTTTAAATCCTGAAATATAAACAGGTTTAAACGAGCGAGCTTATGCAATTAGCCCACACTTCTACATCATTAGGTTTAACACAAAATAACACTCAGTTTATTAGTGCTCGTATTAATGATGTGCATCGAAAAAATCTCGAAAATACAGTAAAAGAAGGTTTTTTAGTTGCCTATAACGCTAAGCTTACTTCTTTTATGCCACTACTTTGCCAATATGTTACCGAGCAAGGAAAGTGCACGTTAGGGCTAAGGCAAGCAACTTCGCCATTGTTTATTGAGCAATATTTAGCATCACCTGTTGAAGATTTTTTAGATGAGAGTATTTCTCGTAATAAAATTTTTGAACTTGGTAATCTCTGCTCTACAAATCGAAGAGCAACACTGGCACATTTCATTATTGTTAACGAGGCTCTGCAAAGTGTGGGGGCAAAACATTTAGTGTTTTGTGCAACCAACAAAGTGCGTGCTTTATTGCGCTTACTTGGTGTTACGTGTACCGAAATTGCACTTGCGAGCAGTTTTGTAGTTGAGAACCCATTAAAGTGGGGCAGCTATTACGCCAACCAACCAACAGTATGCATTGTGAGCCTAGAGCAAGCTCACCAACAAGTATTAAATACCCCAATGCTTTATAGTTTGATGCAGCAAAACCACTCAAATATCAATTCTTTGGTAAACGCATTGGTGAATGTATGAACTACTATAATACTCATTCAGTATCGCCATTAATTATTGCCCATAATAAAGATCTAACACGTGAAATTAACGGTGATGAGTTTAACCAGCAAATACAAAAAGTAGTAAAAATACTACAAAGCTTTAACGGCAAATGTGTCGCTTATAAGCTCGATAATACGCCAGCTTGGCTTGTTATTGATGCCGCTACTGCGGTTTCTAATAAAGTGGCTGTGCCAATTGCTCACTTTTTTAGTGAACAACAAACTCAATATGTACTAGCGCAATGCGGCGCTAATGTATTTATGAGCGACACGCTAAACCCTTTATTTGGGGAGCCGACCGCATCAATCAATTTATTTGAGTGTTACACATTATATATTTACGAAATTGTTGTAGCTAAACCCGTCAGTTATTTTCCTGAAACTCAAAAAGTAACGTTTACATCAGGCTCGACTGGGCAACCAAAAGGCGTGTGCTTATCTGCAAAGAGCCAAATGCAGGTAGCTCAATCTCTTTGCGATAAGATTAATATTAAAAAGCCTGTGCATTTATGTTTATTGCCCCTTGCTGTATTGCTTGAAAATATAGCTGGCGTGTATGCCCCTTTAAAAAGTGGCGGTACAGTACACTTAATGCCATTAAATGAATTAGGCTTTGTTGGAACTGCATTAAAACAGCCCGCACAACTTATTGCTGCGATTGATAAAGTTAAGCCAAATACGCTTATTTTAGTGCCAGAACTATTAGCATGCTTAGTTACTTTTGCAGAAGATGGGTGGCAACCGCCTAGTTCGTTACAGTTTATTGCAGTAGGTGGTGCGCTTGTCAGCGAAATGCTAATAGTTAAAGCGCGTAGCTTAAACTTACCTGTATACCAAGGTTATGGCCTTTCTGAGGCCGCATCTGTCGTTAGTTTAAATACACCCACAAACGATAACCTCCACAGTGCAGGTTCTGTATTACCTCATATTCAAACCAAAATTGAAAATGGTCAGCTTTTTATAAAAGGTGACTTATTTTTAGGTTACTTAAATCATCAACCACACGACAAAAACCAGTGGTATGCAACCGGTGATCTGGTCGAGCAGCGTCAAAATACTCTATTTATTAAAGGCCGCCTAAAAAACCTAATTATTACCAGTATGGGGCGCAACATTAGTGCCGAGTGGCCTGAATCACTATTACTTAGTCAAAGCGGTATTTTACAAGCGGTTGTATTTGGTGAGGGGCAACCTTTTCTGAGTGCCATTATTTACGCCGATACAAAGCTAAGTAACCCAGTGTTAGAGCAATACATTAACGCAATTAATAAACAACTACCCGACTATGCACGAATTCAAAAATGGCATCGTTTAACTGCCCCATTAAGTGTGCAACAAGGATTATTAACAACAAATAATCGTCCAAAACGAGATGCCATAAGTAAGCAGTACCATGCTGTGTTTGAGCAATTTTACCGACTTGGAGAAGTAATTAATGAGTGATTTTTTTAACACCCTAAAAGAGCAAACTAAACAAGAACAAAACTATCTGCTTGCAGCGCCTATTATCCAGCGTGTTTTTAAAGGCGAAGCATCACTTGAAGAATACGCCTCGTTTTTAGCACAAGCGTATCACCATGTTAAACACACAGTGCCATTAATGATGTCGGTTGGTTCGCGATTAACTGACGATCAAGAATGGCTGCGCGAAGCGGTCGCAGAATACATTGAAGAAGAAATAGGCCATCAAGAGTGGGTACTTAACGATATTGCAGCCTGTGGTTTTGACAAAGAAACAGTGCGGTGCAGTCAGCCGCAATTTGCTACCGAAATGATGGTGTCGTATGCGTACGACTCCATTGCACGTAAAAATCCTTTGAGCTTTTTTGGCATGGTGCATGTACTTGAAGGTACTTCGATAGCGCTTGCTGATGGTGCGGCTTCAAACATTGCTAATGCTGTGGGCTTACCTAAAAAAGCATTTAGTTATTTAACCTCTCACGGCGCACTTGATATAGAGCATGTAAAGTTTTTTGAAAACCTGATGAACCAAATAACAGATGAGGCGGATCAAGAAGCCATACTTCATGGTGCAAAGCGCTTTTATCGTTTATACGGCGATATATTTCGTGGACTCGATGATGAACCGTTTTTTAAAGCAAGTGCACAAGGCAAATCGGCATGAGCAGCTCTTTATGTGTGCTAACTGGTGCAACAGGCGGAATAGGGCAAGCAATTGCTAAAGCCCTATATGCAAAAGGGTGGACGTTACTGCTTGTAGGGCGTAATACGCAAGCTCTTGAAAAACTGAGCCGTGAATGCCCAGACAGTGAAACATTTACTGGCGATTTAACCGACGATACAACACGCATTAACTTAGCCATAAAAGCCAAGCAACTCGGTGGCGTTAAATTACTTATTAATAACGCTGGCGTAAATACGATGCAAAGCCTTGAGCACACAAGTAATGAGCAAATAGATAATATGCTGACTACTAATTTGTCGGTGCCTATTAAATTATGCCAACTATTTTTAGGGCAGTTACAATATACCAAAGGCACCATTGTTAACGTGGGATCGTCGTTTGGCAGTATTGGCTATCCGTTTCAAACGCTTTATTGCGCCAGTAAATTTGGTTTACGTGGTTTTAGTGAAGCGTTATCGCGTGAGTTAAATGGTTCAGGCGTTAAAGTGACCTATTTAGCACCAAGAGCAACAGATACCTCTATTAATAGCAGTAAAGCGCGGGCAATGAATAAAGAGCTCGGTAATAAAATGGACTCGCCAGAATTAGTTGCTCAAGAGTTATTAGCACTTATAAGTTCGAACCAAACAAGGCGCTTTATTGGTTTTCCTGAAAAATTATTTGCACGCATAAATGGCGCATTCCCAAGCGTTGTTGATAACGCTATTGCAAAACAACTTCCTAAAATCAAACGCTTTTTAAGTTAACAAACACACACAAGGGCAAAATTATGTATAAATTTACACTCGCATTATATTTAATATTAACGGCTGTATTTACGACCGCAGTACAGGCAGATGAAGCGCAAGACTTAACCTCAATTCAACAAAAGTGGGCAATTGCCAACTACGAACTTGAAGACGATGCGCAAATAGACGCGTTTACGCAACTAAGTGAGCAAAGCGCGTTATTTGTTAAAAACTACCCAAGCTCAGCACAAACACATATTTGGAATGGAATTGTGTTAGCTAGCTTTGCAGGTGCAAAAGGGGGCTTGGGTGCACTTGGTTTAGCAAAAGAGGCAAAAGTGTCACTTGAAAATGCACTCTCAATAGATGGTACTGCATTAAATGGGTCAGCTTACGCAAGCCTTGCAACGCTTTACAGTAAAGTACCTGGTTGGCCAATTGGTTTTGGTGATGACGACAAAGCTGAAAAATTATTTAAACAAGCGCTCGCTTTTAATCTCGAAGGCATTGATACTAATTACTTATACGGTGAATACTTGTATGACGAAGGCGATTATAAACAAGCTAAAGCACGACTACTTGTAGCACAAGCTGCGGGCATTCGTGATACTCGTGCAAAAGCAGATAAATATCGTCAACAAGCAATAAGCCAGCTATTGGTAAAAGTAGATAAAAAACTAAAAAGATAAACACATAATGCATTTATTACTCGTTGAGGACGATCATTTAGTGGCGCAAGGGCTTATTCGCTCTTTGCGTCAAGAGGGCTACAGCGTAGAGCATAGTGGTACAGTAAAGCACGCCTTAGAGTGCCTTTCTAGTGGTGAAATTGAGCTTGTTATTCTCGATTTAGGATTACCTGATGGCGATGGTTCGCAAGTTTTAAAGCATATTAAATCGCAAAAAAAAGTTATTCCGGTGGTTATTTTAACTGCTCGCGGCAGTATTGACGACAAAGTCCAAGGGCTTGATATGGGAGCAGACGATTACCTTGCAAAGCCGTTTGACCCCGCTGAGTTATTTGCCCGTTTACGTGTAGCAAGTCGGCGCATTAACCAAACGCAATCAAGCTTATTGCGTTGTAGTGATGTAGTAATGGATACTTCTGCTCATACAGTTACACTAAGTGGGCAATCACTTACGCTACCACGAAAAGAGTACATGCTTTTAAAAGCGCTGATGGAAAATCAGGGAAGGGTGCAATCAAAACAACAACTCGAAAACAAACTTTACCAATGGGGTGAAGAAGTTGGCTCTAATGCCATAGAGGTGCATATTCATCATCTTCGTAAAAAATTCCCTAGCGATTTTATTAAAACCTTACGTGGCATTGGCTACGTGGTTGGTAAGCGTTAGAGTGTGTTTGTTTTTCGAGGTTGAAAATGTCTATTCGTAAACGTCTGACCTTAATTTTACTTTCAATGATGGTGCTTACTTGTTTTTTAGCATTAGTAAAAGGCTATCAAAAAAGCATGCACCACGGCGAAAACTTGCTTGATAATGAGCTTAAAATAGTGGCTGGCGTTTTAATTGAACAACCATTGGCACTAACCACAAATGCAGCGCAAGTAAGTAATAATAGTGCTCAGTTATTGTATCAAATTTGGCAAAATAATCATTTACTTAGTGGTTCATCTAGTTTAACAAATAACCAAATTAGTTTTAGCGAGGGCTTTCAAACTGCAAATTTAGCAGGGCAGCGTATGCGAGTGTTTGTAATGAGCAAAAATACTCGTAAAGTCATCATTGCTGAGCCTATAGCAAAGCGGTTTGAATTAGCTGAAGCCGTTATTTTATCGGCAATGTTACCTATGTTATGGGCAGTTCCCCTGCTTGCTATTTTTATAAGCTTTTTTGTTAAATACGCATTAGCCCCTCTTACCCGACTATCTAGGCAGTTGGCTTCTCGCCAAGCAAACGATTTTACGCCAATTAACTGGCAAGTAACCGACGAAGAAATTAAACCTGTTATTAATCGTTTAAACGACTTATTTAAACGAGTAGAAACCGCTTACTTACGAGAGCGCTTTTTTGCCTCAGATGCAGCTCACGAATTACGTACCCCGCTCAGTAGCTTAAAAATTAATGTACATAATTTAGCTAATAAGCAAAGTAACTCGCAAAATAATCAAGAATTACAAGCAATGTCACAAGGCATTAATCGCTTAAGTAATATTGTTGAACAAATGCTAATTTTAGGGCGCACTCAGCCAGAACAGTGGCAAAAGCAGTTTAGTGAACAGTCATTGCTAACTATTACTCAACAAGCTGTGTCGGAGCAATACGATAAAATAGACGAAAAAAACCAAACGATTAGCCTCGAAGGTGATGATTTTGTAATTAATGGTGATGAGTTTACATTAACCACACTCATCGCTAACTTGCTCAGTAATGCGATTAAATACACACCTAGTAACGGTCAAATTATAATTAAATTAGCATCAAGTAATAATGACTATAGTTGGCAAATAGATGATTCTGGTGCAGGCATGACTGATGAGCAAAAAGACCGAATATTTAATCGCTTTTATCGCGTGGGGGGCGATCAGCATCCATCAGGCGAGCAAGGTGCCGGTTTAGGTATGGCGATTGTTCAACACATAATTGCTATTTATGACGCAAAGATTCATTTAGCGAATAGCTCTTTAGGTGGACTAACCGTTAAGGTTACTTTTACAGGAGTAAAAAGTGACTAAACGTTTATTCAATCAATGCCTTTGTTGTTTACTGTTTTTATCGTTTAACGCGGTGAGTAAAGAGTACCTTATTATTTTAAAAGATCACTTGTTCTATCCCTCACAAATTACCATTCCCGTGAATAAAAAAGTAAAACTATTAATAGAAAACCAAGATAGCACACCAGAAGAGTTTGATAGCTTTGATCTAAACAGAGAAAAAGTGCTCTACCCAAACCGTAAAAGCATTATTTATATAGGACCGCTAAGTAAAGGGCATTACGAGTTTTTTGGTGAGTTTTCGCCAAATACAGCAAGGGGCGTTGTAATAGTTGGCGATGAAGAGGCGCAGCATGTTAATAACTAGTTTAGTCATGAGCCTTAATCAATTACTACCTGTGGCTATTTTATTAGTGCTGCTACAAGTAGTAAAAAAACAGAGCTCTTTGCGAATATGCTCTGCTGTGTTAATTGGCGCGGTAATGTCGTTTCTGTACATGCAAAGCGCATCATGGGTGAGCCAGTGGTTTGAACACCAAGGGTTAGAGTACTCACAAATAGGGCTATGTATTACTATATTTATTGCTGTGTTGGTATTTGCACTAAAGCAAAAGTCAGCGGCATTTTATATCGCAGTTATAAGCACAATAACGCTCTATTTAAGCCACTATATTATTTACCTCACCAGTTTTTGGCAAAATAGTGATGCAGGGCAAAGCTTATTTATTGGCACTTTATTAGGCAGTGGGATTTGCTTAAGTTTTAGCGTATTGCTGTACTTTTTAATGAATACAATTAAGTACCGCTTTGGTATGTATCCGCTTTTTACTTTGCTTGCTTTTAACAGCGCGGCTAAGTTATTAGTTGCACTGGATTTGGCAAGCCAAATAGATTTAATTACAAACACATCAACAGTGTGGGATTTACGTGATGTGCTAAGTGAAAATTCTGAACTTGGGCGCGTACTGCGTGCGCTTGTTGGTTACGAGGCCACTCCTGATTTAATGAGTGTACTTATATATAGTACAAGCAGCATGTTATTTTTATTACTTTGTTATGTTATTCCGGCTTCAATAACTAAGGAACGTGTATGAAAGCACTCAACTTATATTTAGCGCTTAGTTTTACCGCTTTTTGTGTGTTGTTACTCCCAACCCAAGCGAATGCTGATGGTATTGTTGTTGATAAGGTATATCACCCCTATGTTTTGCCTTTTGAGCGTGAGTTTGAGTGGCGATTAGTGTCGCATCAAACTGATAGTGGCAATATATTAGCGCAGCGTTTGGGTGGCGGTGGTGCTATTAACGATACAATGGCACTAGAAGGTTACATAGTTGGTGAGCGAGACGATAACGGCGATTTTGGCTTAGAAGCATACGAGCTTGAGCTACGTTGGCAATTAATTGAGCAAGGTAAGTTATGGGCTGATTGGGGCGCATTATTTGAGCTTGAGAAAAAGCATAACGAAGATGTATTTGAGGCAACCTCGGGTTTTGTTATCGAAAAAGAATTTGGAAAAACAAGCCTAACATTAAACGCTTTTTTGGTTTATGAATGGGGGCAGGATATTAAAAACGAATGGGAAAGTGAGTTTAGAGCGCAATATCGCTACCGGTATCGTTCTGCTTTTCAACCTTCTATAGAGGTTTACGTAGGTGAAGATTTTGTAGGAATTGGCCCAGGCTTTATAGGTTTGCAACGTTTTGATGGACAAAAACAATTAAAATGGGAAGCGGGCTTCATCACTGAAATAAGCCAATCAGAAAAAAACCATAGTTTTAGGCTCGCATTAGAATTTGAATTTTAATAATGAATAAAAGCAGTTTTGGTTGTTTATCACTCCGATCATAAATGTGTACTTGACATATTCTTTAAACTCTATATAGTAAGCCGCAGCTAGAAAGAAAGCATGTAAGCTATAAATCTCCATTTCGATATAAGTAATACTTGTAGTACCGTCCTGAAGTTTTTAAAGTACCATCTCATTTTTTGCTACACCCGCTCTTATGAGCATATTTTTATTTTTATTTCAGGATATTACAATGTCTAACATCGTATCAGGTACAGTTAAGTGGTTTAACGAGTCTAAAGGTTTTGGTTTCATCGAGCAAGAAAATGGCCCAGACGTTTTCGCACATTTCTCAGCAATCAAAAGCGAAGGTTTCAAAACTTTAGCTGAAGGCCAACGTGTAGAGTTTACTCTTTCACAAGGTCAAAAAGGTCCACAAGCTGATAACATCACAGCTGTATAATTTTACTTTTTAAGTAAAATGAAAAAAAGCGCTTAAGGCGCTTTTTTTGTGTCTGAAATTTGACTCAAACCAAGCAACGCCTATTATTAATGTAAATTAACTAAAAATGGTATTGCTCTTATCAAGTCTCTCTTAATATTTGTTTTGATTTTTCTTAGTCATTGTGCAAATGCAAATGAGTTTAAGCTTGTTATTTATACCGATCATTTCTCCCCTTACAATTTTAAAAACGACAACGATCAGCTTGTTGGTATTAACCTCGATATTGTAAAAGATATTTGTACAATTATTGCTATAACCTGCGAGTTTAAATTACTTCCTTGGAAGCGGGCTTATAGCTTAGTTCAAAAAGACCCTCATTCTGGCATTGTTTCAATAGCTAAAAACACCGAACGTGAACCTCTATTTAATTGGATTGGGCCGCTGGCATCTAGCCAAACTTTCTTTTATAAACTCAAAGCTAATAAGCAAGTTATACCAATTCCATTAAGTATGTGATCTAAATTTTACGCTGAAAAAATAATTCAGTTCTAGGCGTAAATTGATGTAAATGGTTGTTCCCTTTGCGAAATTTACAACAAAGAAATGGGTTGTTTTAGTAAGTAAAATAGATAAGCTATTTATTGGGATTGGTATAAATAATCTAAAAGATGCAAAGCAGTTTTCTTTAGGAATAGTAATAGGGGATATATACGAATCATTTGTAGATGAAATTGGTTTTAGAATGGTTGAATACTTACTAGTTTTTGAAGACTAAAAACAATATATAGATTTGTTTTTAAAAAGAAAAATTGATCTAATTTTAGGCTCAAAAGTTACAATAAAGTATAGCTAGAACTCTTTGGATATAGAGCAAATGAAGTAGTTAAGTGCAAGAATTGCCTCTTCCTAAGTTTGCTGGCAATTATATAGCATTTAATAAGTCAGTAGCTGAGCGTGTTATAAAGCGATTTTATGAAGAATATAAAAAGTTAAAAATGAAAGATAAGAGGGCGTTCAGAATTCTGTGTCAGCCTAAATTGCTAAATATCTAGCACACCATCTAACCTACCTTCGAAGTGGATGGCCAATTGCGACAATGTCAGATTCCAGTTATGGATTGGCAT